>NZ_JBWQXL010000003.1:0-347047 GCF_056620565.1 Nostoc sp. LEGE 12454 | reverse complement strand
GGGGGGCAGGGGAGCAGGGGGGCAGGGGAGCAGGGGAGCAGGGGAGAGTTGCAGTAAGTTTTTCCCGTCTGCCCCTCGGTCACTGAGCAACTTGCCTTGAGCGAAGTCGAAAGTAGCCGAAGTGCTGCCCCTCTGCCTCTAATGACCAATGACCAATGACCAATGACCAATGACCAATGACCAATGACTAATGACTAATGACTCTTGACTCTTTTTTTATCATTAGCCAGCCGATGAAAATAAGTAGAGCACCGAATGCCAGAAATCCTATGTCCCAAGCTAACTCATTTGGGCCTGGTTTAACATGATGGACACCGAGAATTTGGTGGTCAATTAAACCTTCAACCAAGTCGAACAATCCACCACCAATCAGTATCGATCCAATAAAGGTCTGTGATGACCAAGGAACATCATCACGTCTTCCAGCACGCCATAGTAACACAAGTCCAGCCGCGGTGAATACCCAATCTAAGGTATGAAATAATCCATCCCACACCATGTTCAAATCTATATTCGCCCTATTTGTCAGAGGTCTAATGTTACTGAGCATGTGATGCCACTGGAGGATTTGATGCAGTAAAATTCCATCAATAAACCCTCCAAGACCCACACCAAGAAAAATTCCAGCAGCGATCAGTGGTGCGCGTTGGTTGGGGGTTTCACTTTTCGCCTCCATTGTCAACCTCATAGATAGGCTTTTTTACCAAAATACAACTCTTTTGAGAGAAATATCTTCTATCTTGAGGCAAGTGCGATCGCTTAACTTAAATTAATCAATCTTCAAATTTAATCTGCATACCCGCTTTCACTGGGTCGAAATCTTGGGGAAAATGGATGTTGCGTTGGCGTAGCCTACCGTAGGTAATCGCAGTCTGGTTTTTCCAGGTTCGCTCCTTTAAGAGCGGCTTGGCAAAGATTTGCTGACATCAATCAATGCGCCCCTAAGATCGGCATCCTTCAGATTAGCCTGACCCAGAAAGGCATTGCTTAAATCAGTTCCCCTTAAATTAGCGTTACTCAGGTTAGCTTCACTCAAGTCAGCATAACTCAGGCCAGATCCTTTCAAGTTAATACCTTGCAAATCAGCATTACCCAGTTCTGCTTTACTAAAGTTCCGTTTTCCTGCTGCATAACTCTCCACGAGAGTAGCGGCGCTATTTATAGGCTGTTGAAAATTGACTTCAGGCATATAACAGCGTCACAGGTTGTCTCGTTATTACTTTCACGTACCCTTTTTTTTAATTACGAATTACGAATTACGAATTACGAATTACACTTCCTAAATGTAATACATTAGTTCCTTCTGTTCTCGGATCGATCTTCGTTCACAAAGGTCTTGGAGTGTATATTTTTCCAAAACGGAGTTAGCAGCCTGACGTGCTTCTTGCCAAACTTCCTGAATTAGCTCACCTTCTACCGTGTTGGGAGGAGGCTCAGAAGGAGAGACAACAATATCCGATCCTTCCATGCAGCTAAAAGCATCCAACACTGTAATCTTTCCGGGATCTCGCGCCAGAACATAGCCACCTTTGGCTCCGCGTATACTCTTAATTAAACCTCCACGTCTTAATGTTGCCAGGAGTTGTTCTAAATAGCGGTTTGGGATGTCTTGCAATGCCGCTATCTCTCGAATTTGTAGGGCTTCACCGTTAGGGTAGCAGGTTGCCAATTCTAACAGAGCTAGAAGTGCGTATTCTGATTTGTTAGAGATTACCACAGGCGTAATATTTTAAGCTCATATTTAAAGATACAAAGTCTTTGAGTTCGTTTTCCTAAGCTACTGCGAAGAAAAACTTTACAATCAACTCATTGTTGACCGGCTAACTCCACTTTAAAGACCTTCTAGCATACAAGCAATTACTTTTTTTTTTAAATTCAATAAATAAAAGTGATTGATTAGCTATACATGGAAATTTTTTGAAAATGGGAGAATGACTGTAAAGGTAGTTCCTGCATCGATCGCACTTTCGACTGTAATCTCGCCGCCGTGTAAATCTACAGCCTGCTTGACAATGGACATCCCCAATCCCATTCCTGGGATATTGGCTGTATTACTAGCGCGATGGAAGGGTTCAAAGATGTGTTCAATGTCAGAAGGGGGAATGCCAATACCAGAGTCTTGAGTCTGAAATATAGCTTGCTCGTTGGTAGTGGTTAGAGAAAACCTAACTGTACTACCAATGGGAGAGTATTTTAGACAATTCGAGAATAAATTACTTAAGATTTGCCGTAGTAGTTTGGCGTCTAAATTAGCTCTTGTAGATTGGCACTCACTGCTAAAAACGATCGCATGTTGTGAGCGATCGCTCTGTTGTAATTCTTCTAATAAATCGCGGCAAAATTCCACTAAATTTATAGGTGTTGGATTAAACTCTAACTTGCCTGTTTCATCCTGACTCACCACCAATACATCATTTAATAACTGGGTTATATGCATAACTGATTTTTGAATGCGACGCAGGTGGGTCTGTTGTCGCTGTTCGCTCCAGAGGTGGCGATAATGTTCTAGTAGTTCCGCAGAAGAGTGGATAGTAGCCAAAGGGGTGCGAAACTCATGGGAAGTGATGGTGAGCAAGCGGGATTTAAGTTCGCTAAACTCCCTTTCTTTGGCAAGCGCTTGTCGCATCGCCTGTTCTGCCCATTGCAGCTTGGCTTGGGTTCGCTTGCTTTCGCTAATGTCCCGCAATATCCAGCGCAGACTAACTAATTCACTAGATTGATTACGGATAGCAACCACCTTAACCGCAGCCATAATAGGTGTTTTGTCACGCGGTCGCAAATTTACTTCCCACTCTTGCATTTTCCAGTCTGGGAATTGGGTGCGATCGCGCAAATGAGTTAGTTTCAAATGAAAAGCAATTATTTCTTTCTCAAGCACAAAATTCCCTATGGATTTACCCAACAACAAACTTTTGGAAATGTTAAGCAGAGTGGTGGCTGCTGAGTTAGCTTCCTGAATTATCCCTTTTGTATCAGTCACAAAATAAGCGTCTGGTACTTCCTCAAATAATTCTTGGTAGCGTTGACTTTCTGCTACCAAAGCCTGTTGAGTTTTGGATAATTCTTCATTTTGCTGCTTTAAATCTTCATTTACTACTTGAAGTTCTTCCAAAGCCAGGTAAACTTCTTGGAATACTGCGGTAACGAGTTCAATATCTGCTTGTGCTTTTTGCTGTTCGCTTTGGCGTTGCAAGAGGGCGACGCGCTTACGCATGTTCTCTATCTGCAAAGCTAAATCGTCCAAATTCACGCTCTTGCTCCTAATTTCTAAAGTGGGGTTTTGTTTTAGATTCCCTACTTAGACGATCTTAGCTTTTGGAGTTTAGCAGTTATCAGCAATTTCAATGTAGTTTTAGGTAGTTTTAGTTCTTTGGGGTGATTAGGGCTTAATACAGCAGAATTCAGGAGTAAAAATTGGTGAATGGGCTACGCATAACAGAAGTAAAATACTCTTTTTACCTGGCTTTAAGACGAATCTTTGTGTATTTCACCTTCCTTGAAATCTGCTGTAAGTAATCAAGCAGTTCTCGTTTGTTTAATGGTTTCGTTTGGAAATGTTACTCAATTGCTCTCGAAGGTCTGCCCATTTAATACCTTCTAGGCTGGGTAAAACAATATGAGCGGCTCCAACTCGCTCAACAGGCCCGAGTCCTATTGCCCACATACCACCAGCTAGAGCGGCTTCAACACCGGCTGCGGCATCTTCTACAACTACAGATTGCGCTGGTTCGATTCCTAGTTGCTTGGCTGCGTACAGAAATAGATCCGGTGCTGGCTTGGGTTCTTGTACGCTGTAACCATCTGCGATCGCATCTATTTTATCAGCAATGCCCAATCGCTCGATCACAGTCTGGGCATTTTTGCTCGCTGAACCAATACCGATCTTAATACCAGCTTGCCGCAGTTCATCCAACAAGGCGATCGCCCCTGGTAACAAATCGTGGGATGTCATGTTTTGGATCAATTCCACATAGTAGCGATTTTTGCGCTCCATCATCTCCTCAATTTGTGCTTCCGAATACGCTCTATCCCCAATAATCACCATTAGAGAAGCACGACGGGATACACCCCGCAGGGCTTCGTTAGCTTCTCGATTAAACGGTATACCCTCTTCATCAGCTAGCTTCTGCCAAGCGAGATAGTGAAGTTCTGCTGTATCTGTTAGCACACCATCTAAATCGAAGATAAATCCTTGGACGTTGGGGTTGTGGGGAGTAGGGAGTGGGGAAGATGAAGGAGATAAAGAAGAACTCCTACCTCCTGGGTCACTTCGACTACGCTCAGTGACCTCCTGCCCCCTGCCCTCTGCCCCCTGCCCCCTGCCTCCTGCCTCCTGCCCCCTGCCTCCTGCCTCCTGCCCCCTGCCCCCTGCCTCCTTCAATGAGGGGGGATCGGGGGAGAGGGAAAGTTGGAGAAATTCTAGTTGACGAGTTCTGTCTTGGGCGACTTTTTCCTGATGTAGATCGAAGTCGTGCCATTTCCCGCGCCAGTGCAGTTTAAACTTTAGACGCGTCCAGCCAGGGGGTAGGTGGGGGTTGGCTACAGGGCCATTTTCAGTTAATTGGATGCCGCCGAACCCAAAAATTACAGCTTGCCAAATCCCACCAGCACTAGCACCGTGAATTCCATCGTTGGTGTTACCTCGGTTATCTTCAAGATCCACCATTAACGCCCGCATAAATTGTTCGTAAGCTTCAGCTGATTTGCCCAAATCGGAAGCTAAAATGGCTTGAACTGCTGGGCCAAGGGACGACCCATAAGTAATATCAGTGCGGGGTGCGTAGTAGTCCCAATTTGTCTGCAATGCTTTTTCGTTGTAGGGAAAATCTGCTGATTCCCGCATTAAATATAGGAGCATTAATACATCTGGCTGTTTGAGTACTTGAGATTTGTTGGTTTTATCAATACCTAAGATCGGTTGCATGGAGCGATCGCGTGGTTCATAATCTGCTAAGTTGATATCTTCCAATTGGAAAAATCCCTCGAACTGCTCGATTAGTTCTGTTGATGGGTCATAGAAAAACAATATTTTGGCGACGATATCTTGCCAGTGCGATCGCTCCTCTGGGGTAAGCTTTAGTTTCTGTTCTAGTTCGGTGGCTCGTTCGGGGAATTTGTCAGCCAACCAATCATAGACGGCGATCGCTTTCTCTAGATGCCATTGCGCCATCCGGTTGGTAAAGGCGTTGTTGTGGACTAATTCATGGTATTCATCCGCTCCGATTACTCCCCGGATTTCATACCGTGAGCGCTCAGGATTGAATTCGACTCGACTACCCCAAAAGATCGCGGCATCTAGGATAATCTCTACGCCGCACTTTTGCATCCAGTCATCATCACCAGTGGCTTGCCAGTAGTTCCAGACTGCGTAGGGGATATCTGCATTGATATGAATTTCGCGATCGCGACACCAAATCCGCACGTCTTCACCATAAAAATCACTGCCGATAGACCAACGCGGTGTCACTTCATCTCCGGTATCAGCACTTTCCCAAGCAAACATTGCTCCTTTATATCTGTAATGGCCTGCCTTGCGTCTAGCTCCTGGTAAGGTGTGCCAACGGTAACTGAGTAAGTTGCGGGCGATCGCTGGTTGGGTAAACAGAAACAAAGGCTGCATAAAAATTTCCGTATCCCAAAAGACATGACCGCGATAGCCAAACCCCGAAAGGGTTTTAGCGGGAATGCTCACCCTATCATCATCCCGTGGGGCAGCAATCAGCAGTTGAAACAGATTGTAGCGAACAGCAAAAGTAGCCGTACTATCCCCCTCAATCAGGATGTCACTTTGCTGCCAAACCTCATCCCATGCCTGCTCATTAGCTTTTAGTAATGTTGCATAATCTGGCAGGTTTGCGAGTTTTTCTCGAGCTGCTGGAACTGGTGTTTCAATCTCTCGCGAGGTAAAAACGGTAACAAGTTTTTCGACTGTTACGGTCTGCTGCGCTTTAGCCAAGAAGGTTGTACTCAAGGTAGGATAACCAGGTGCGGTATTGACTTGCAAAGATGCTTCAGTGCCTAATATTGTCAACTTAGCTGCCATACCGAGTTCAATTCGAGAGTTGCGCGTGCGACGTTGCAACCAGATTCCTTGGTCAATCTTGCCTTGGTCTAATTCTTCCCAATGATTGAAACCCTGATTTTCTGGATAGCCATTGATGCTAGCTTGAACTTCGATTAACCCTTCAAAATCTATTGGTGTTAAATGGCAGCGTAGCGCCAACACGTGAGGATCTGCAAGGCTAGCAAAGCGTTCAAAGCTGATGTCTATGGTGTTCCCACTGGGAGAGCGCCAACGCAAAACCCGAATCAGTAGTCCTTGGCGTAAATCAAGCTGGCGATCGTAGCGCAATATCTCACCTTGATCGAGACGGAAGCGATCGCCATTTACAATCACTATCAAGGGTAGCCAGTCAGGGCAATTTACCAGTTCGGTGTATACCACAGGCACATCATCATAGACACCGTGAATAAAAGTAGCTGGCAATGCATGAGGATAACCTTCCTCAAAACTGCCTCTTGTTCCCAGGTATCCATTGCCGATTGTAAAGACGGTTTCTTTGGAGTGCAATTGCTCAGGGTCAAACTGGGTTTCGATTAATATCCAGTCTGTGTAAATAAAATGACGAGAACAACCTTTTGTTTGCATAAGTTGGGAATAGAGATTTTGAGTCTTTGAGCTAGATGAACGAGTATCTAAGGTGGATGAACGGAGTTCTGAGGTGGATTCATCCAGTTCCAAGGTGGATGAACGGAGTTCTGAGGTGGATTCATCCAGTTCAGAGGTGGATGAACGGAGTTCCGAGGTGGATTCATCCAGTTCCAAGGTGGATGAACGGAGTTCTGAGGTGGATTCATCCAGTTCAGAGGTGGATGAACGGAGTTCTGAGGTGGATTCATCCAGTTCCGAGGTGGATGAACGGAGTTCTGAGGTGGATTCATCCAGTTCAGAGGTGGATGAACGGAGTTCTGAGGTGGATTCATCCAGTTCAGAGGTGGATTCATCCAGTTATAACTCTCCCCTGCTCCCCTGCTCCCCTGCTCCCCACTCCCCACTCCCTCATCCCCCCTTATGCTTTTCCAAAATCTTTTCGACTCTGGGTTTATAAATGAGATGAAATAAAGTTTCCATGTACCGATCTCTAGCTTCGTTATTTTCAGGAGCAACAAAGTTCCAAAAACTAAACATTTTCGCAAGCAGTAGTAATTGATTGCTATGTAAATGCCAATTATATTTGTGATGAATTCGCTGACTCATCCATTCGGAAACTTCTTGCCAGTATTCAGTATGAGTATCGCATTGTTCAAGGAAATCTAAAATTTTCGTTGCTGTTCCTTCTAAGTTTGTAGGATTAACATTAAATTGGTTTTCTTTGTTCTCGATAATTTCTAAAGAACCGCCAAATTGAGTAGCAAAAGTTGGCAAACCAGAAATCATCGCTTCCAAAATACTCCGACCGAAAGATTCAAAACGCGCAAAATGGACATAAATTCCTTGAGAATCTGCAACTACTCGGTAGGCTTCGCCGATGTCCCTGCTAGGGACACGCATCCCCACCCAGCGAATCTTGCCATCGAGATGATATTGGTCGATAATCTCGTGGAGTTTTTGAATTTCTTCTGCTTCTTCTGGGTTGCTAGCTTCATGTAAATGCAGTTTAGTAGTTAATAAAATCAGGTTACAACGCTCTTGCAACGCCTGACTTTTACCAAAACATTCAGCTAAACCAGTGAAATTTTTGATTGAATTGATGGTATCAAGGGCAAAGATTGGTCGCTTATTAGATCGCTCTAAATGACCAAGAATTTGTGGATCTTCGCGGGTAAAGAGTAAGTCGTGGACTTGCGTGCAAAGGCTAGGATCTCGGTTTCCTTTTTGGCTGTAGGGAAAGAAAATATTTTCATTTATTCCCGGCGGCACTAAGTTAAATTTAGGACTAAACAAATCAATGCCATCAACTACATGATACAACTGCGGCATCGTAAACCACTTGTATGACTCGTATTGACCTATGGTATCGGGCGTACCGACAATTTCTTGATAGGACGATGTGATGATAAAGTCAGCTGCATTCATGCTAATCAAATCGGCGGTAAATTGTGCCGAAAAATGATATTTATCTTCTAAATCTTGCCAATATAAATTGCTAAATAGATATTTAGGTTTTTCCAAAGAATGGGCAATGTTACACTGGGTAACTTTCATGCGGCGAGATAGCAGAAAGGCTACTAAATTACCGTCGCTGTAATTGCCAACAACTAAATTAGGTTTTCCTTGGAATTGAGCTAGTAATTCTCTTTGTGCATCTATCGCAAATTGTTCTAAATAAGGCCAAATCTCAAATTTAGAAATCCAATTATTCGTAATCTCTGGATTGAATTCACCAAAAGGAACGCGCAATATCCAAGCATTTTCAGTATCTTGGACTTTTTCTAAGGGCAGGTTACAAAATGTGCCTTCACAGTTAGGGATTAATCGAGTCAGAATAATTATATGGGGTTTAATACCTAGCTGTTCGAGTCCAGCGAGTTTGATTTGTTCGCGTAGTTCGTTTTCTAGGCTGCGAGCTTGTTCGAGAACGTAGATAACTTGACCGAGTGTTTCATCTCTTCCCAAAACATCCTCCTGTCCAACCCAGCCGTGGACGGAAACGAGGACGACGCGAAAAACGGCGGGGACGCGGGCCACAAAAGCTTCTAAAATGGCAGGTTCTGGAGAGTAAATAAGTCGGTCGAGAAGTTCTAAGGTTTCGGAGACTCGCGCCGCAGTGTTACCCCAACCCGGCTCAAAGCCGAGTTCTTGGAGGTCAAAGCGGAATTTTTCATAGGGTTCATCAGGCGATCGCTCGCTCAGGAATTTGAGCGCTTGCTTAATTTGTTTGGCTAACTGAATACCGGAGGGAATGCGATCGCTCAATAACAGACGAATACCATTACATTGCAGCCCATGTAATGCTTGAAATAACATTTCTACCCAATATTGGGGGTCAGTCAACAATTGATTGCACAGGTAACGGTTGAGGAAGGCTAAACCTTGACCAATATTTCTCGCGTCGTCAATTCTTGGAGAACTCTCATAGAAGGGGTGGAGGTCGATTTCGAGGATATGAGGTTGGTAGCGGTTGACTAGACGATCTCTCACATCTAGCAGTGCTTGAGGCGTCATCTGCTCGAACCTACTAAAATCAGCTGTCAGTTGCCAAACTTCTTGATTCGCAATCCTCGGTCGAATCACGAACCAAGTGCTTTTCTCTTCAAGAATTATTTCGTGGGTATATTGTATTAGTTTGCCAACAGAAGAAGAGTAGTAAAAATAAGCTGGCTTTTGGGATTGATGACAGTAATCAGCAAAAGCTTGCAAAATCTCATTTCTTAGGAAGTAATTCTTACCTGAAGCACTCAACGTATAAATCAACTGATGTAGAGCAGTTTTCTCATCGCCGTTGGAGAGAGCTTGAACTAGTTCATACATGATGACGAATTCCAGAAATTTAGCTAGGTAACAACCTCATTTTTCTTTCCAGTTTTCGGTTTGCTGAGGTATATTCCCCAAACCATCGTAAATTGCTATAAAAATCTTTGCGTCTAGCTCTGGGATGAAAGGCTGTAAGAACTTCAAATCTATGGGATGAGGAAGTAGACGAAGGCAGACAAGGGAAAATTATTGATTGAACGAGTTTCTTTCTCAATCAGGTATAAAACACTATTTTCAATTAAGTACTAAAGCAAAATTGGAGCGATCGCTATTAAGCTTGGAATATAATTATTTTGACTTTTGACTTTTGACTTCCGCCTTGCGGTACTAGTCTTATATCAAGCCTATATTAATAACTTTTTGTAAGGCTTTTTCAAAGCCTATACCCTGTTTAAGAGCGATATACAAAAATACTATTGCAGCTGAACGAATTGAATTATCACAATGTATCAGAGTCGGTTTAGGTAGTTCAGTGACGATCTTATATATCTGGAGCATACATTGATGATTAATATCTTCAGATTGAGTTGGAAAATTAACATAATACAATCCTAAAAGCTCAGTCTTTTCCTGTTCATTAGCCAGTAAGCCTGTTTCGTCAGCCAAACGTAGATTCACTACAGACTTATAACCCTCATCAGCTATTTGTTGCATCTGATCTAGTGTAATTTGCCCTGTGATCGCTAACTCATGATTAATTTCCCTAATAATGTTCATCAGCCGGATTAACTCCATTTTGCCGACATTGCCCAAGCTCTAACCCTAGCAAAGCAATTTGAGGAACTTGTGAGGAAATCATCAAAGTCTAAAGAATTGGAGCATTAAGCATACGTGGCTTTTGACTTCCGCCTTGTGCTACTAGTACAAAGCGGAAATAAACCAATCATTCCAAATCAACGAAACCCTTATGCTGTATTCATTTTTAATTTTTAATTTTTAATTCCGCCTTGCGTTACTAGCCTCTGAATAAGTTGTGTAAGGTTTTTAATAATTCTCCGGCCGTATAGGGTTTTAATAAAACTGCTTGTACATTAGCATCAGCAGATTGAGCAAAGACTTCCATTGAGTTGAGTCCGCTACAGGCAATAATTTGAACCTGCATATTCATTCTTCGCAAGGTGCGAATAGCGATGATTCCATCCATTTCTGGCATTATTATATCCATCAATACGGCATTGATTTGATACTCGTATTGGGCGTAAAGCGCGATCGCGATCGTCTGGATGAACGGAGTCTATCCAAGACTCAGGCCGCTCCAATAGACTTTGGCAAGAGCGACCCCAAATTTTTTCATAAGCAGGACTAACATACAAGGTTCGGAATGAATCTATGCTGGCAATCCAGATAACTGCGTGGGTGTTTTCGGCAAATTTGCAAAATTTCTCCTCACTTTGGCGCAGTGCTGCTTCGGCAACTTGGCATTCGTGTAGCGTAGCTTGCTGTTCGGTTATATCTCTACCTACCTCTTGGATTTCAACAACCTCTCTTTTGTCGTTACGAATTGCGATCGCATTCCATTGAAACCAGCGGATACCGTTGACTGTCAATGCACGTCGCTCGCGATTAATCAAGGGATGGAATGAAGATCCTAAAGCTGCCATATCTTCCATCACTTCAGGCAAGTCATCTGGATGAAGGAATTGGAAAAATGACCGATCGCGAAACTCATCTTGTTTCCAACCGAAGGTTTGACAAGCAGCTACATTGGCAAAGGTAATCTGCCCTTGCAAATCAATGCGGATAATTATGTCAGTTTGGCTTTCCACGAGTTGACGATAGAGGTTTTCGCTCTGACGTAATGCACCTTCTGCGCGTTGGCGATCGGTAATTTCTTGTTGCAACAGGACATTGGACATCACAAGTTCTGCTGTCTGTTCCGCCACTCGTTGTTCTGACTCCTCGTAAGCTTGGCGTAGTGATTCCTTTGCCTGGTGGCGTTCGCTAATATCGCAAAGTAACCAGCGCCAGCCAACTTGCTTACCCTTTGAATCGTACATGGCAGCGGCTTTAATACTAGCCGGGAAAGCTGTACCTCCCCGTGGTTTTAAGTAAGCTTCCCACTTCTGTTCCTGCTGTTTATTAATTAGTCGAGTGTTAAAAGTCTGGCGGTCTTCGTGAGGAATAAATAAAATTAATGGTGTGTTTACCAAATTTATAGTTATAAGAATTTATACGAAGATAATTTGAGGAACTTGTGAAAAAACCGCTAAATTAGCCTGAAAGTATTACTTAAGAAATGTGTATAAGTTTTGCTAAACTATTAAGTATTTTGACTATCCTCACAACTTCCTCATATTTAAAGACTATAGTCAAAATATAGACAGTTTCTTTTTAATATCTACGGGCTTCTCAAGTAGCTGCCCTAAATCGCAATAACACTTTTATAAACAGGATTTGAGAAAAATATGAATTACTGTCCTTGCTGCTCAAGTTTGCTTTTAGAACATGTACGCGGTGCAGAGACTTACTGGTTTTGTCGTCAGTGCTGGCAGGAAATGCCTATTTATAATAGGAACGAATCCAGTTCATTTGCTGATGTTGTCATGGGAAAACTACCTAGAAAGCCTCAGAAAGAAAAACGTAAAAGTACTATTGTTTACGCAAGCCAATGGCAATCGATTACCGAATGGATTGGGCTAGAAGAGTTATCTACCTAATCCAATTTACTGAAACCGATTAGTCTAATTGTTTTTCTTGATTTCAGTAATTAATTGCTCAAAAATGTGAGACTACAGTCTAGCTATTAGGTATCAATTGACACTTTTAGAGAAAGAAGACAGAAAAGTTTCTCAAACCCACAGCCAAAGAGGTGAGGTTGCTTCTGAGGTTAGGCTATGTCTGACTGGAGGTAGCAACCCTTAATTAACCATTCCCATGCAGAGTAGGCAAACGAGAGGACAATGGTAAGTTTGTAGGACAACTCTCAAAAACTTGCGTGTACACCGTAGCTCGGTGTAAATAATTATTGTTGAGATAAAGAAGGTAGAAAAAGGGTTTGAGCTTTATTTACTTTTCTTTACACAGCTTGTTTTTATTGTGCCAACTTACTTAACAGAGAATTATGACGCTAGCGATGGTTCTCTTATCTTTTCAAACCAAAGCTATCCATCAAGATTTATTGCTTACTTTAATAATCTCTTGCTTATAGCCCCCGATTAATTCGAGAGTTTTTAATCTAAAAAAATGAATTTGTAATTTTGATTTTATTGGGATGCAGCTAATCGTGTTTAGCCTGATGCAGCCTCAATCATCTTCCCAAGATTCGTGATTTAGTAAATCGATAATTCTATCTCTGAGTAGAAATTCATTTTTTTCTAACTCAAGTTCAAAATTAACCCAGTCGCGATGAGGAATATATTTACAGAGGGTATAAATTGGCTGCTGACGGTTAACAAGTCTCTTCTTAACAAGTTGAAGTGCTTCTTCTTTGATAACTTGAATGTCATATTTAACCGTAGTATTCATAAGTCGTTCCTTTATTTTCAATCAAGGAATTAAGACTCAAAACAATAGTTGCTTTGACTCTTCCTTAAACTTATCAAATAAAATTGGGGAGAATTGTGAAGAATCAAGACATTAATAGTTGCTGGAAGTTAAATACAGGAGATTTCAACTTCTCTAGAAACGCGAACAGTGCGTTGGAGGCAGAGGCTACGCCAACATGAGATACAAAAAGACCCAACCACTTTCCCGTTTATAAGGGTTGCCACTACGTTGGTCGCCCCGACTGACTTGTTCGCTCTTAACCTTCCCGCTATGAAAGCAAGTGGAGTGAGGGTTGGGGAGGGATGTGACTTGTATAGTTACAAATAGTAAAATACTCTTTATGGGTTTAAGTATACCCTCTTTAGATAGGTTTTTGTAGAAGATATCTCCAGAAATTAAATAATATACATTATCTAGAACCCTTATAGACACATAGCACTGCTACATCTTTCTCCATTCTTTTTCAGCAGATTTCTAGAGTAAGAAGGCTGGCATAACAAGCTACAAACATCAAAAGAGAATGTAGATGTTCTCTGGGCGACTTGTCAAAAGGTAGGCTAGGGTAAAGAACATTCTCTAGAAAAATTATATTATGCTCCTGAATCTTGATAAAGTTCGTCAATATTTTCCGGCTCTAGCTAGTGAGTGGACTTTTTTTGATAATGCTGGTGGGTCACAAACCTTGAAAAAAGTAGTAGATAGAATTAGCGAATTTCTCTTAACTTCTGATGTCCAGTTGGGAGCTTCTTATGGAATCTCTCAACTGGCTGGAGAACGATTGGCTTTAGCAACTAGGGGAATGGCTACTTTCATTAATGCTAATTCTGATAAAGAAGTGGTTATGGGCCCATCTACTACAATGATGTTGAAAGTTCTTTCAATGTGTCTTGGTCAAACCTTTACGCCTGGTGATGGAATTATTGTTACTAATTGTGACCATGAGGCCAATATTGGTGCTTGGGTCGCTCTTGAAAAACAAGGAATGAAGGTTAAAGTGTGGAAAGTTCGCCCAGATACTTTAGAACTTCATTTAGCAGATTTAGAACCATTGATGAGTCAGCGCACAAAACTAGTAGCCTTAACTCATGCTTCTAATGTTCTGGGAACCATCAATCCAATCAAAGAAATTGCTGCATTTGTGCACGATCGCAATGCCATGATTTGTGTAGATGGTGTAGCTTATGCACCTCACAGATTAGTTGATGTCCAAGATTTAGATGTTGATTTTTATACTTTGAGTTTTTATAAAGTCTATGGGCCTCACCATGCCTTACTTTATGGCAAAGAAGAACATTTATTAAGATTGCCTGGTCTTAACCATTATTTTATTGACCAGACAGACATACCTTATAAATTTCAATTAGGGAATGTCAATTTTGAATTAAGTTATGGAATGTTAGGTTTATGTGATTATTTAAGTGAATTAGCACAACTGCACTATGGGAATGAAACTGCAACTGATTTGAGAAATCAAATGGTGCAAGCATTTGATTTAATTAGCATACATGAAGAACATATTAGCGATCGCCTCTTAAATTACCTCAACAGTAAGCCGAATGTGCGAGTGATTGGTCAAGCAAAGGCTGACCGCCAAACCCGTGTACCAACTATATCTTTTGTTGTCGATGGCATAAATAGCTCAACTATTCCGGCAAAAGTTGACCAACATTATATTGGGATTCGCTACGGAGACTTTTATGCCAAACGGCTGATTGAATACTTGGGGTTAGCGTCCCAAGGTGGAATAGTCCGGGTAAGTATGGTGCATTACAACACCCTTGAGGAAGTTAACAACTTGATTAAGGCTTTTGAGCAAATATTTTAACTAATTCGTAATTCGTAATTCGTAATTCGTAATTAGCGGGTTTAATTCCAGACGCTTGGATTAGACCTTTTTTTACCCTTGCTCACCCTACCTGCCTTAACAGATAAATCTCACAAAACCAAGCACATTGGGATTTAATTTCCCTATAAAGACGCTACGCGATCGTCTATTCATGATTTTATTTTACACAGGTATAAATTCCCTTATATAACTGTTTTAATTACGAATTACGAATTACGAATTACGAATTATTTTGACCATTACTAAGCTGTAAAACTTGCACTTCTTCTTGTGGCAAAATTACTGTTTGACCTACAGGTAGAACAGCTAAGGCATTAGTTTGAGCTAGATTAATTAAATTGCCAGAACTGTGACTACCAGCAGCTTTGTGAAATTCATAAACTCCATCAATTAAATGCAATTTACCCCAAAGGTAAGTTTCACGTTTGCCGTTCGATCGCAATTCATCATGCGATCGCACTTTCAAAAATGCTGGTTCCCAACTTTCAGTAATTCCCGAAAGTTTCTTAATTGCTGGTAACACAAATCGCCAAAATGTCACCAACACAGCAGCAGGGTTTCCTGGTAAACCAAAGTATAGTGCAGATTGGGGAGAGACGCGATTAATCGCGTCTGTACTGGGGAAAGTGGCGACAGTGAGAGGTTTTCCTGGACTGATTTCCACAGCCCGAATGTGGATTTTTGCTTGTAGTGACTCTAGAATTTTGTCAACATAGTCATAATCTCCCACTGAGACACCACCAGAAGAGAGAACTATATCAGCGATCGCAATGGCGTGAGCAATGACTTTCTCCAGAGCAACTGGATCGTCTTTCACAATGCCTAAAATTAACGGTTCTGCGCCACTTTGTCTCACCAAAGCTGCCAGCGCATACTGATTAGAATCCACAATTTGCCCTGGTTGCAACGGTTGATCGACTGTCACCAACTCATCACCTGTGGAAAAAATTGCCACACGCGGACGGCGGTAAACACTTAATTGCGGACACTGTGCTGCTGCCAATACGGCAATTTCTGAGGCATTTAACTTAATTCCTGCTGGTAGTAGTTGTGTTCCAGCTTGATAAAAAGATGCTTGGTGTCTGACAAATTCTTGCAGTTTTGGTGCAGCTAGAATAAATACGCGGTTTTCCTCGCGGCGTGTTTTCTCTTGCATGACTACAGTATCCGCACGTGCTGGGATTAGCGCACCTGTAAAAATTCGTGCGGCTTGCCCTGATTGAATCGTAGACTTGGGCTGATACCCAGCCGGAATCTCTTCAACAATTTCTAAAATAGTCGGTTGTTCGGTGCTGGAGTGCTGTACATCTTCGTAGCGAACTGCGTAGCCATCCATTGCCGAATTATCCCAATGGGGAAAATCTAGCGGACTGGTAACAGGCGTTGCCAAAATGCGACTATCGGCTGTCAATAAATCTACAACTTCTATATCCCGTTGACGATCCAACGGTTGTACTAAATTTAAAATAATTGCTTCTGCATCGCTGACTGATAACATAGCGATCGCCTCCGACTTTTTTCTTTATCCCTGTAAAGTAACATTGAGGACTCAATCAAGAGAGCATTTTGTTCTAATGATTCTGATTTTTTGAAAGCTGCTTGATTTTGGATTTTGGATTGATTTCTGCTTGAGGGTAAATCCCAAGCTACACACTGCTACTAAACCGATAATTATGCTTCCTTCGGGCACTTTGGATACCTGAACCGAATTGTTACTTAAATCTAGGATTTGCTTTGTGCCTGCTGCATCCCTATTGTTAAAACCAAATTCTTTTGCTAGAACCTCATCACTAAAACCTTCATCTATGAGTGCGAGATTATTATTAAGCCATGTGTCACTAGGAAGCTCATCATCCTTCCCTACATCAAAGGGGCCAAAGATTTGCTCGGTAGTGCTATCAAAGTTGAATCTCAAAAAGCCGTAGTTAGATACCCCACCAAGCACTGGAGTGAAACTATTTATCAGATTACTCAAGGGATCGAAGAAGGAAATTGAGAGAGATTGCAAGTTCTTCGTAGCTCCCAAGCCTGTTTCAGAAATAACGCTGGGAGCAGTTGTTGTATCGTAGTTAAATGAACCTTTCGCTGAATAACCAGTGTCTCCTTTCCAGTTAAAGTTGAACTCAGCAGCATGAGCTAGGTTGTTGGTGTTTATGGCGATCGCTAACGTTAAAGCAGTAGTCGTCACCAGACTAAGAGCTGTTTTAGTAAACAGATGTGTCATAGATACAACTTCCAAATTAATTAAGATGAAGTTTCTACAACAATACAATATAGATGTACAACCCTACTGTTTGCATCCATGACGTGTAGCGGCTACTCTATGAGATGCCAACCAAGTACCCACAGGGTATCAAAAGTCCCCTAAGTGCTTAATCCTATTTTTGAGTCATGCAGTTGCCAGTTGTACAAATTTTTGTTGGCTGATTTTTGTTCCTTTACAGCGCAGCAACTAGCCGAGCCATCATCTTAATATTAAAAACAGGAGCGATCGCTATTTCCCAACCCCTAAATAAAAATACCTATTTTGTATGACTATCGAACGACTTCCCCAAAAACACTATCCCAAAGCTGAGATTGGGCGGCGAGGTATGGCATTGGGACTTGATTTCCTTGGTGTCTGGTTAGTCAGTTCTCTACTGGGAGGCAGCAATATCGGGATTCAATTTGTTGAAATCTTAGTTTTTGTAATACTTTGGCTGTTTTTGCGGGTAGTGGTGGTATACAACAATCAAGGGCAAAGTTTAGGGCGTTGGGCGTTCGATTTAAAGGTGTTGGAAGTTGAAGATGGAGAAGTAGTGGGCAGAATTCCCGATTTGCTCTCACTGGTGAAGCGAGAGGCGATTATCGGCTTGGGTGCTTTATTAGTGTCAATTGCCCTGAGCAATATTAGAGCCAATCCCACTGCTATACTGCTAGTAATTCCCCTAGCAATTGATTGCGGGACTGCCTTCTCTGATACCCAGATGCGGCAGGCTTTACACGATCGCTATTGTGGAACTTTCATCGTTTCGTCGCGTCGTGGCTACTCGCTCGATATAAAAATTAAAAGATTAGTTGAAAATATGCGGCGGAATGTGAGAAGATAGTCATTTGTGTTAATTCTCTTCAGGCTTCACTGTTTGTAAGATTATGGCTAAGAGTAAAGGTGCCCGCATTATTATCACACTAGAGTGTACTGAGTGCCGGACAAATCCAGATAAGCGTTCTGCTGGTGTTAACCGTTATACCAGTACTAAGAATCGCCGCAACACCACCAACAGGCTAGAACTGAAAAAGTTCTGCACCCACTGCAACAAACATACCGTTCACAAGGAAATTAAGTAGAGATGAGTTATTTCCGTCGTCGCCTTTCTCCGATCAAGCCAGGAGAACCAATCGATTATAAAGATGTTGATTTATTGCGTAAGTTTGTCACCGAGCGGGGAAAGATACTGCCACGTCGGATTACTGGGCTGACATCTCAGCAACAGCGAGAGTTGACATTAGCAATTAAACGTTCGCGGATTGTGGCTTTGTTGCCATTTATCAATGCGGAAGGCTAAAAAGAGGAGAGACGCGATTAATCGCGTCTGTACAGGAGAGACGCGATTAATCGCGTCTGTACAGGAGTTAAGAATCAAAACTCCTAACTCCTAACTCCTAACTTAAAACTATTTAAACTGTTCACCAAATTAGAGTGCGAGAGTTGTGGAGAAGGGGACGCTAGTTGAATTTAGGGTTCAAGGCGATCGCCGTCTGGGCATCGTAGAACGTCCAGACGGTAAAACCCGCTGGTTTGTGGTAGACGAACGCGGTCAATCCCACAGCCTCGCGCCTAGACAAATAAGCTATACAGTTACCGGACAGACTTACAAGGCTTCTGAGATTGCCAGCTTTTTGGAGCAGATCGAGCCTTATTTAGACCCATCTAGTTTAGAAGTGGCTTGGGAATTACTGGTTGAAGATGGCGAAACAGTTACCCCAGACCAAATGGCGAATCTGCTATTTTCAGAATCAGCCGCGCCTGCTTGTTACGCCGCCCATTGCTTGTTATCAGACGACAAACTTTATTTCAAGCAAAAAGGAGACGCTTACGAGCCGAGAACTGCTGCTCAAGTGGCAGAACGCAAGCACCAACTGGAAGTAGAGGCACTAAAAGCTAAAGGACAGCAGGAATTTTTAACTCGTGTAGAGCAGGCGCTCAAAGGTGAAGCAGTAGAGTGGCAGCGCCACGATCGCCAGCGCTTAGAAGGACTAGAAAAATACGCAGCGCTCATAGCTGACACCGTGCGGACGGGGGTTAATTATGACTCCTTGGCTCGCGCTTATCCGCCTAGCGCTCCAGTATTAGAAACTATGACCATGCTGGGACGGCCCACAACACCCCAAGGAGCCTTTCAACTATTGGTGGATTTGGGTTGCTGGAGTCCTTATGAAAACTTGTTCCTGCGTCGTTCTTCAATTCCGATTCAATTTCCTCATAAGGTATTAGAAGTGGCGCAACAGCGTTTGGATTTCCCGCCGATTGACTCAGATACAAACCGCCTTGATCTGACTCACCTGAAGGTTTACACCATTGATGATGAAACTACCACAGAGATCGACGATGGTCTAAGTTGGGAAGTACTGCCCGATGGACGGGAACGCTTGTGGGTGCATATTGCCGATCCCACTAGGTGGTTAGTACCGGAAGATGAATTAGATTTGGAAGCCAGAAAGCGGGGTAGTACAGTCTATTTACCGACGGGAATGATTCCCATGTTTCCAGAAGTATTGGCAACTGGGCCAATGAGTCTGATCCAGGGAAAGGTTTGTTGCGCCCTCAGTTTCGGGATTATTTTAGGGACAAGTGGGGGAGTAGAAGATTACAGCATTCATACCAGCTTGATTAAGCCGACTTATCGCCTCACCTACGAAGATGTAGATGAAATGCTGCAATTACGGGTACAAGCAGAACCGGAAATTGCTGCAATCGCAACTTGGGCACAACGGCGTAAAGCTTGGCGTTACGCTCAAGGGGCAATTAGCATCACCATGCCGGAAGCGACGATCAAAGTCAAAGATGAGGAGATCCACATTGATATTTTGGATGATTCCCCATCGCGGCAATTGGTAGCAGAAATGATGATTGTTGCCGGTGAAGTTGCGGCTCGTTATGGTAAAACTCATAACATACCTTTGCCTTTTCGCGGTCAACCGCAACCAGAATTACCTCCAGATGAGGAATTGCTTCTACTTCCAGCCGGATTCGTTCGCGCTTGCGCCATGCGTCGCTGTATGCCCAAGAGTGAAATGAGCATTACACCTTTGCGTCATGCTGGTTTGGGCTTGGATACTTATACCCAAGCAACTTCTCCCATCCGCCGCTACAGTGACTTACTCACCCACTTTCAAATTAAAGCCCATTTGCGGGGTGAAGTTCTGCCATTTTCCGCAGATCAACTTAAAGAAGTGATGATGACTGTCACCAGCATCACCCAAGAAGTGACGATGGTGGAACGACAAACTAATAGATATTATGCTCTAGAGTATTTACGCCGTCATCCAGAGGAAACTTGGGATGTGACAGTGTTGATGTGGCTGCGAGAAGACAGCAACTTAGCCCTAATTTTATTAGAAGATTTGGGCTTGCAGTTGCCAATGGCTTTCAAACGTTCTGTGAAGTTGGGCGAACAGATAGTGGTGAAAGTTAGCCACGCCGATCCCCAAAAAGATATGATCCAGTTTCAAGAAATAATTTATCAAGAAGCCCAAACAGCGGCGAATTAACTAATTTGTCATTTGTCATTAGTAATAATCGCCTAGTATTATCAATTACAAATTATTTTAACCTTGCTCCAATTGCTTTCGGTTACTATATAGAGTAAATGGAATGAGGTAATAATTGTGAATGTATCTTTGACCCCAGAACTAGAGCAGTTGGTTAAGGATAAAGTTAATAGTGGTCGATATCACTCAGTGAGTGAGGTGATGGGCGAAGCATTGAGATTGCTAGATGAACGCGATCGCGTTCAAGAAAAACGTTTAGCAGAATTGAAAGCTAAAATCCAAGAAGGTATTGAAGCCTCAGAGCGTGGTGAAGTAGTTGATGGTGAAGAGGTCTTTGCAGAAATTGAAGAAGATATCCGACGTGCTGAAGCTCAAATGCAACAAGCAGAAGCCGCTAAATAATGAGTCGGTACGTTTTAACAATTCCAGCCAAGCAAGACCTCAAAGAAATTAATCGCTATATTATCCGCTACAATCCTAATGCGGCTCGAAGACTCAACGAAAAAATTAAACAGCAGTGCAAACTGTTGGCCGATTTTCCTAATCTGGGGCAAAGTTTCGATAGTTTTATCCGCGGGTTACGGAGTTTTCCAGTAGAAGATTATTTAATATTTTATCGTCCCATTGATGGCGGTGTGGAAGTTGTACGTATTGTCAGTGGTTATCGAGATTTAGAGACAGTTTTCTTAAGTGAGGATATTCCTTAATATTGCATTTGATGTAGGCGATCGCTATCTCTAGCCAATATGTCAGAAAATAATCAAAAAGTAATTATTTTTGATACCACCATGCGTGATGGAGAATTGACGCCTGGTGTAAAGATGAATTTGCAACAAAAAATTACTATCTCCCAATTGCTCGAAGAAATGGGAGTAGATATTATTGAAGTTGGTTATCCAGGAAGTTCTCAAAAAGATTTTGATGAAGTCTTCAATATTTCTAAAATAACTAAAAATTGTACTATTTGTGGGCTAGCTAGTTCAAATTCAAATGAAATAATCACTCTTGCTGAAGCAATTAAACCAGCGATAAAAGGTAGAATTCACACTTATACTCCGGTAAATCTGAAAAATCAGTCTAAATTCAGCAAAGAGGAAGTATTAGCAACAATCAAAGAGAGTGTTTCTCTGGCACGCAATTACTGTGATGATGTAGAATGGAGCGCTTTTGATGCTCCCAGAAGTGAGCCAGATTTTTTGTGTAAATCTATTGAAACTGCCATAAAGAGTGGTGCTACGACTGTTAGTATTCCTGATAGCTTAGGTTTGGCATCGCCAGAAGAGTTTTCGCAACTTCTGCAAATGATTTTTAATCGAGTACCCAATATTAACGAAGTTGTAGTTTCAGTACACTGTCATGATGATTTGGGTATGGCGGTAGATAATTCACTCATTGCTTTAAGTTGTGGTGTGAGGCAAATTGAATGTGCAATTAATGGTTTAGGTGCGAGGAAAGGTAACGCAGATTTCAGTAAAGTTGTGATAGAGGTTTTAAAACAGGGGAATTATCAACTTGAAATTAACACTTCGTTAATGAGTAAAGCGGCAGAGTTAATTTTTCAAATCACTGGGATTGGAAAAGCAAAATAAAAAAACGAACCGCATTCGCGTTAGCGTCTCCCCTTGGGAGAAGGGCGCATTCGCGCAGCGTCTCGTAAGAGTTGGACACAAAGAAAGAAGAGGTTAAAAGGGTTTGGCGCAGCCTCACAAAGAAATGGTATTAGAACAAAATCCCCGATTTATCAAAGAAATCGGGGATTTGCGGTTTGCAATTTACCACCCTTAACTAACTACTGCTTCAGCTTTTTCCTCAGCTTTTTCCTTAACTAGCACATAAGGCGTTTCTGCACCTTGTGCCAAATACTCAGCTAGCTGACTTTCAATTTGATCGCGCACAATTTGGCGATACTCTAGAAAATGCTCGTTATGGGCACAAGCAGCGATGTAATGTTCAATAACTCCAGGGTTATGCTTGAGAATGCTGAACAAATGATGCCAGAATTTCCAGCGGGTTTCCCGTTTGATTCCTTGTCGCCAAATCACAATTAGCAACGCTTTTATAACTATCCACTCTGGCATTTTTGCTGGGGCTTTCCAACTCGGCAAACCCATCATCAAGAAACAGCGATAGGTGCGATCTAAGTACTGTATTGGGTCGTATAAAGTACAAAACGCTTCAATATATTCTCGCGCAAGTTCTTCCAGGGGACGAGTGGGCAGGAAGTTCATCAATGTTGTTTGGTTGATGTTGCCATCTTGATTTTCCCGTAATCGTCCTTCCTTTTTCAGGCGATGCCAAAGCGCAGTGTTAGGTAACGCTTGTAACATTGCAAAAGTCGTTGAGGGAATTGCTGCTTGTTCTGCAAAACGGACAATGCGATCGCCTGCGCCGGCTTTTTCGCCATCAAAGCCGATAATAAACCCAGCCATTGGGCGCAATCCCGCTTTGATGATGGTTTCCACTGCCTCAGTTAGAGAACTGCGAGTATTTTGAAACTTCTTGGTCATTTGCAAACTATCCTCATCCGGCGTTTCGATTCCCAAAAACACCGCCGAGAAACCGCACTCAACCATCAACTCCAACATTTCTGAGTCTTGGGCTAAGTCAATAGAAGCTTCAGTGTCAAACCGGAAGGGATACTTGTGTTCTGCCATCCAGACTTTTAACTCTTTGAGCAACAATTTTACATTTCGCTTGTTGCCAATAAAGTTGTCATCCACCATGAACACACCCCGCCGCCAACCCAATTCATAGAGGTAATCTAACTCTGCTAACAATTGCGCTGGGGTTTTGGTACGCGGTTTGCGCCCGTAGAGAACAATAATGTCGCAAAATTCGCACTGGAAGGGACAACCACGCGAAAACTGTACCGACATCATGTCATAAGCGTTCAGTTCTAATAAATCAAAACGGGGTATTGGTGTGCTGGTGACATCAGGTTTTTCTGTGGCGCGGAAAGTGCCAGATGTGTCTCCCCTTTTTATTGCCTCAATAAACATAGGCAGCGTGATTTCCCCTTCATCCAGAATCAGAAAATCTGCGCCAACATTTTCAACTTCATGAGGTACAGAGGTGGGGTAGGGGCCGCCAACTGCAACTAGTTTGCCACGTTTTTTTGCTTCCTGAATTTGGTCAAGTAAATCTTGTTTCTGGACAATCATCGCAGAGAGGATTACCACATCTGCCCATGCCCATTCTGCTTCTGTTGCTGCACGGATGTTGCGATCTACCAGTTTGAATTCCCATTCTTGGGGCAGAATCGCCGCTACTGTTACTAAACCCAGAGGTGGTAATAAAACCTTGCGATCGACTAACTCTAGGATTTTTTCATAAGACCAAAAGGTTTTGGGAAATATTGGATACACTAACAAGATTCGCATGTAGTATCAATCCTCACACTTTGATTGTTATCCCACTCTAACGAAAATAAAGAGTTATTGACTTTTTATTAAAGTTGTTTTATTTTACCATTGATATTTTTAACTCAAATCAAGGGACTGGGGAGCAGAGAGGAAAGAGGTAATTTTCCATTCTTCACCCATACCCAATGACGCCATTGCTCTCTACGAGATTAGGATAATTTTCTGCTAATATTTTTCAAGCGTTGCCAAAAGCCACAGATTATAATCAATTTTTAGCCTTTTCAACACCACTAATTTTCAAAACATCACTCATGGTTGCACAATAATTTGGCAAGCCGAAACTATCGGGATTGATGAATTTTTCATAAGTAAAATGCCGATAGTTCATGCAAAACCGATCCCAAGCAGCCATGCGAATGCGGAACAGAACAATAATCAAATTAGCCAATGCTATAGATATGGGAATGCGAAAGTAAATCTTTTTGCCCAAATAAGCACAAACTTCTTTAACTGCTTGATTAGCTGTTAAAGGTGCTTGACCTAAAACAAGCCGACGTGGTTGATCGTTTTCAGCAGGACGATCGATTAAATATTGCACAACAGTGGCAATGTCTCGTGCGTGGATAAAATGAAAACTGCCATCTGCTTCTAAAAAGCGAATCAAATTGATATATTTCGTCACTTCTGTAATACCAGAAGTGACAGCAGAATAGGGTTTATTCGCATCACCGCCCAATACTACAGTCGGAAAAACTGTGGTAATTTTGGGTGCGATCGCTAATTTTTCTTTTTTCTGTAAGCAGTCATATTTGGAACGAATGTAATCTGTCCCAATTTCCCCGGCTTCTTTTAATGGTTGATTGTAGCGATCCAAAACGCTAGCTGTCGAAAAATAAATCACCTGTTGGCAACGTTCTGGATCTAGCAGTTCGAGCAACTCTATAGTCTTGACAACATTAATATCAAATGTCTCATCACCACCCCAAGCTGTGGCTGTGAGTACCGCCGTATCAATTGTGGATAGCAAATCGGCAAATTGGCGAATATTTTGCATATCACCTTGCAAAACGTTGATACCCGAACGTGCCTTAATATCGACTTGCAGTTTATTTGGGTTCCTGACTAGCAGATACAGTTCGCGATCTGTTTCCTTGATTAAGGCTTCTGTTAAATAATGACCTACACAACCACTTGCACCAGTCACTAAAATCCGTTTCTGGCTCATAGAGAATTTATCAAACGTTAGGAGTTACAACTAAAGAGTTAAGAATAAAGTTAAAAGTTCCGAATCGCAACTGATAACTCTGGAAATTTTAGATTTTGAATTTTGGATTTTAGATTGCAGGAAAAATCTAAAATCTAAAATCTAAAATCTAAAATTGTATGACTCCTAACCCTTAACTCCTGCAAGATTCAATTCCTTTGCGGTTTCAAAGAAGAAAGCGACATTTTCTTCGGGAGTTTCTGGTAAGACACCATGACCGAGATTGAGAATGTGACCCCAATTACCAGCTTTGCGAACCGTATCGAGAATGCGATCGCGGATAAACTGTTTAGAGCCGAATAGCACGCCTGGGTCAAGATTTCCTTGAACTTTCATTTGTTTACCCAATCTGGCTCTTGCGTCTGCCATATCCACTGCCCAGTCTACACTGACAATATCAGCGCCAGATTGTCCCATTCTTTCCAACACACCCGCACTACCGCTAACTAGCAAAATCAAAGGTGTATCGGGATGGGTTTGCTTGACTTGCTGGAAAACCCGCTGCTGATAGGGGAGAGCAAAGGTGTCATAATCTTGAGGACTCAATTGACCCGCCCAAGAATCGAACATTTGCACAACTTGAGCGCCACAGTCAATTTGGTAGCGGGCATAGATGGCGATCGCATCAGCTAATTTAGCTAATAATTGATGCAGTATCACCGGGTCTGAAAATGCCATGTTTTTGATGATGGAGTAGGTTTTAGAACCTTTTCCTTCCACTGCATAAGCTGCTAATGTCCACGGCGCACCCACAAAGCCTAACACCGTTGACTTATCGCCTACTTCCGAACGCAGCGCTTGCAAAATTGTTTTGATAAATGGTAGAGCTGCTTCTGGTTCTAAAGGATGCAGAGCATCGATTTGTTCTTGAGTGCGGAGGGGCGAGTGAATGATTGGCCCTTTACCTTCGGCAATATCCATGTCAATGCCCAAACCAGGTAATGGGGTGACAATATCAGAAAACAAAATTACTCCGTCTGGTTGGAAAGCTCTCCAGGGTTGCAAAGAAACTTCAATTGCTACTTCTGGGATTTCCGAGCGATCGCGAAACGAAGGATACTTTTCTCTTAAGTCTCGATATGCCTTCATATATCGTCCCGCTTGTCGCATCATCCATACAGGGGGACGATCTACTACTTCACCACGAGCAGCCCGTAAGAGATGAGGAGTCGTTGAATAAACACCCATTTATCACTTCATCCTAAGTCACAACTTTTATGCCACTGTTTAGCTTATCATTCTGGGATTACGCTTTTTCAGCAGGTTTTCAGGAAAAGGTGAACAGCAGGGCATAATAATATTTATAATATTTTAAATATGAGTTATCAGTTGGCTTGACTACAGTATTAATGCCAGCAAGCGCTACCATTTATTGTTTTTTTGGCTTATCCCATGAAATTATTGCTTTGAGTTCCACGTAGAAATACACCTGTCACTTCTGCATCAAGGCAACGTATGAGGAAAACTGCATAACAAATAACAAATGTGTCTCTACGCATAGTATAGAGACACATCCTTAAAGGTTTTAAACTGGGTTGTGGATAAATTTATCCTTTCAATATCGCTTTATGTTGTGAGCGTTTGAAGAGTGACATCATACCACAAGCACCTATTGCTAACACACCTAACATCCCACTAGGTTCAGGAACGCTGGCTAGTCTATAGGCGTGGTTATCTGTTTCAAAGGCAACACCATTTGAGCGCATCACAACTCGGTCAAATGTTTCTCCTGTATCAGCTACAAGATTGACAAACATATTAGCTTGAGTACTAGTCCAACTACCATTAGCTATAGCAGTTGGCACATCTGCACCACTAAAAGTCTTTAATAACTGATCGCCTTTGTAAATGTCGACAAAGTTGTAATCATCTAATGAACCTGCATAAAAACCGAAGTAATTAACAGCTTCTTTGAACTTAATATTGACAAAACCACTGTCGCCTGCAACATTACTACCTACTGGAGCAATTGTTAGAAATTTTGTGTTATCTCCATAAGGTGAGGCGTATTGACTAGATACACTACCTTGAACAATGTTACTAGTAACATTAGAGTAAGTAACAAATCCATTAGGATCGTGTGCTGTGCCATCATCAAAGGTGACAGTTTTGGCATCAGCGTAGCTAGAAAACGGGCCACTGTTGACTTGCAGAGTTACGGCACTAGCTGGATTCGCACTCATGACTACAGCAGTTATTCCGAGTAAAGCTAAGGAGATTTTTTGCAACATTCTAGTAATAAACCTTGAAGAACACAAAGATAATTAAGACTGAACTTTTATTGAAACCTAGCTATGAAAAACCGGTTTCCTGACTCCAACAAATTAAAAGAAAATTACAAAGATTATTAGGCCTTTATATATGACGTTTGTTGGGTATGACAAGCTCGAAGATGTAAGTTTATCTTGATGCCTTGTAATCCTATTTTGATTTTTATAACTCAGAAAAGATACGGTGTATATACTAAAATATCTTTAAAGATTAAGTGAAGGATATTGTGCAATAAGTAGTGGGCAGGACAAAGCCATCTAAATTACTCTCGATCGCAACCAAGGTCAAGAAGCAACAAAAAATCACCATTTATCGTTTGGTTTAGTTTCCCAGACTCAAACAGATGTCTACGATGGGCTATCCCTGAATCTTTAGCAAGAAGAATAGGTAATGAAATTCTATTGAGAATAGGCTGTTATTATTGACATAGTATTCTCGCCTTGAGGAAGTGGCGAGTGGGGAATGGAAAATAGGGACTGGTGATTGAGAAATAGAGTAAAACAAGAATCAATATTTAATTGAGCATTGGGCATTAGTTATTTTCCCGCTGCTCCCCTATCTTTGCGATCTCCCTATTCTCTCACTCCCCTGACTTCTTATGCAAACTGACTCTAACAGTCCCGATCGTGTTGCATCTACTAATAACGAGCCTAATCCAGGAAAGTATTTGATTCCGCGATCGCAGCGACAGAGATTCTTTATTCAGTTTACCTTAATGACCCTGATCGGATGGGTTGTGGGTGGTGTTGCTAGTATCGCTTTAGAGAAAATTATTCTCCAAAGTCTCTCCCCTGGGGTTGCTATCCAACCACAAACATGGAGCATTTTGGTTAGAAGTCTTAGTAATGTTATATTTGCCGTGATTTTCGCTGCTGACCAAGCCTTTGTCCTTTACCGATATTTACCGGGTTGGCAGTGGCTATTTGCTACTAGTGTAGGTTGGTTGATTGCCAATGGTGTTTCTACAGCCTGGATTAACTACATTTCAACCATTGCCTCATCTTCTTCTGAAGATACTTTTATTTTCGGATTTTTGTCTGCGATCGCATATATAATTTCTGGAATTTGGCTAGGAATTTGCCAATGGCTGGTATTGAGGCGATATACAGCAGACATTTGGTGGTGGAATTTTGTACCCTCAATCTCTTTCTTTTCGATCGCTATTTTGGTTTGGTTGCTTTTTATTGTGCAAAATTTGATTCCAGAAGCTAACCGTACTTTTATTTTGTATTGGAGTGGACAAGGATTTACAGCACTAATTTTGGGAATTATACCAGCAATTGGCTTATGTACCTTGAAAAGAAATTCACATCGCCGGAGTGGAATTTCTAGTTAAGGGACTTGCAAAAAATAAATTATCCCAAATTATTTGTATATTTGTAGGGGCGCAAAGCCTTGCGCTCCTACAATCGGATATTTTTTTAACTGGAAGTCCCTAATCATAATTAACCATCGAGTTTGAAACCTAATTTTTGCAAGGCTAAGTAAAAAGGAAGCCTTAGTTAGGATTTTAGATTTCATCTGGATTGTAGGGAATCCCAAATTGAATCGAGGTTTGCTTGAGCTTTTTTGAGTGCTATTTCTGGGGATGTCCCTAGCATGGTGGCTTCGATGGCTCGACCTAAACTGTCAGACAAGCGACTATAGCCAGGAATGATTGGTCGAGAACCTGATACAGACATTTGGTCAATAAAGACTTTCAAGACAGGTTTTTGCTGGAGGAATTCTTGATAAGCCTGACTTTTGGCTGATTTAATGTTAACTGGTAAAAAACCCGTCCCTATACTCCATTCTGTTTGGAATTCTTCACTTAAAACATACTCTAAAAATTTGAGTGCGGCTTGCTCCCTTTCTGGTGTAGTCTTCATCAAATATATATCTCCAGTGGCTGTCACCGTAGCAGGTTTCACACTTGTAGGTATGGGGAATACTTTAAAGTCAACATTGGACTTCATGATATAAGTCCAAGGGCCTGTGATTTGCATTGCAACGCGGCCTGAAATAAAAGCGTCTTCTTCATAACCTCGCTCTGGGGAAGAAAGGGCTACTGAACCATCTTTTAACAGGTTTTGCCAAAATTGTAGGGCTGCGATCGCAGCTGCATTCGTCAAATTTGGGCGGTTATTTGTTACAATCTCTCCACCAGCGCTCAATAAAAAAGGAAACCAACTAAAGACAGTCCATTCTTCTTTTCCTAAAGGCAGCAACATTCCGTATTGTTCAGGTCGATTGTCGCCATTGCGGTCTATAGTCAACTTTTTGGCAACTTCCCTCAACTCTTCCCAAGTCTTAGGAATTTGCGTAATTCCCGCAGCTTGGAAAAGTTTAGGTCGGTAAAAAATGCCTAGATTGCTCGTGTAAAGTGGTATTGACCAAATACGATCATCTAATTTTAATTCTTCCCATAGGTTGGGGCTAATTTCTGACTTTAATGGCAATTTGTCCAGCCATTCTTCTAAAGGTCGAATTGCCCCTAGTTCCATAAACTGACCTGTCAATTGAGGATTGAATGACAGAATATCTGGAGGCGCATTGCCCACAACTGCTGTTAGTATTTTTGGCAATTGGGGTTGGCCTATGAAGATAGATTGCACCTGAACATCAGTATGAGTCTGATTAAATTTAGCTACTAGTTTGTTAAACACATCCCGATTAGTAGGGGGATTGATTGATTGCCATAAACTCAGATGAATTACTCCGTCATTCTTCTGGACTGTCCCCTGACAACCATATAAGAATAAGAAAAATATACTCAGAATAATTCCCATCAGCGAAAGCCGCCAAGCAGAATTGGTCAACTGGCGAGGAAATTTTTGAATTTGGGATTGGAAGAGGGTAACTTTCATGTCAATTTTTAGATTTGTTGGGCATCTATCGCTTCACCCTGCTTAAACCATACTGCCGTGTAGTCAATTCTATGAGCATTAAACTGCTCCACTCTCAAACATTCAAAATCATGTAAGGCTTTTTGAGAACCATCCCGATGACCGTAGTCATCCACCTGAATCATGCAATTAAAAACAATACCCTCATAAAGGGTATTGAAGATATCTATATTTATTTTATTTATGAGTGAATTAACATCTTTATAGCTAAAAATATCTATTTAATTCCGAATCTTCTATAAAAAATATTTATCCTTTTGCATCAAAGTTCAAATAGAATTTGATAAGGGAGGTCTAGGAATATAATCTCCAGCAACTAAGGGGATTTTAATTAAAAAATTTCTCTTATCTCCATTTTAAAAAAATTGCTGCAACAAACAATATACTACATTTTATCCCAATCTTCACGAGTGCTAATAAGTTAAATTGATAGACATTTATTGTATAGTATAATACGTTTATTCCATTGCGACATAAATTTTATGGTAAGCTCTACCACGCCTTATTTCTTAAGCGGCTTTTTAGACAATTCATTTCACTTCAAGCATCATCTACAAGATTTTCTACATCTAGATCCAGAAACCGTAGAGACAAAGTTAGCAGCAGAACAAGAAGAAATAAAAACATTAGGACACAAAGATTTTAATTGGCAAGAAGCAAGTGCTTTCTATCGTGATAAAGTAGGAGAACTTTACTTATTTGAATTGGGGGCTTGGCATCTGTCAAGTCATGAGTATATTGGAGATATGTTGCGGTTGATTGCAGATTCTGCCCAAGGTCGAGTCTTAGATTTTGGTGGTGGAATAGGAACTCATGCCCTTGGAGCTGCTCTTTGCCCACAAGTTGAGCAAGTAATCTATTATGATATTAATCCGATAAATCGTGATTTTGTTCAGTATCGATCTGAAAAATTGGGACTGGACAAAAAAATAGTTTTTGCGCTTGAAATGCCTGAAAAAGAGAAATTTGATACGATTTTATGCTTTGATGTTTTAGAGCATTTGTTAGATCCTAGCCAGCAGTTATTACAATTTTATCAAGCTTTGAATTTTGAAGGTAAGATGATACTGAATTGGTATTTCTTTAAAGGTTTTAACCAAGAATATCCTTTTCATTTAGACGATCCTAAAGTAGTAGAAACATTTTTTCATACACTTCACAGTCACTTCTTAGAGGTTTTTCATCCTTACCTAATTACAACCCGCTGCTACCGTAAACAAAGTTGAATTTAATTTCATTTCTTTTGGGTGGAGCCACAGCGAAACCCAATAAGGACGTTGTTCACGTGAAAAAATGATCTGAAAATAGATTAACGACGAAAATGTACCATAAATTATTGTTTATGTCTACTCCAGTTGGTGCGCTAGGTACAGGATTAGGTGGGGGAGTGGAGTTAATCTTATTTAATTACGCTCAAGAATTACTGCGGCGAGGGCATAAAGTCGAGGTTGTAGCACCGCTTGGGTCAGCTATGGGTTCATTGTCTATCAAAGAAATCCCTGGAGAACTTCAAATACCAGGACAAACTCAATCCCGTACTGACCCAGTTTACATACCAAATAATTCTGTTTTGGCGAATATGTGGGATTATGCTCGCCAAGTTCAAGAAGATTATGATTTGATTCTTAACTTTGCTTATGATTGGCTGCCATTGTATTTAACACCATTTTTTAATCGTCCGATCGCGCATTTCATAAGTATGAGTTCTTTGACAGATGCGATAGATCAGATGATCGAAAAGCTAGTAAATAATTTCCCTGGAACTGTTGCTGTTCAAGGTAAAATTCAAGCATCTACTTTTAGATTTCCAGAGCAATTTACCTATCTATCTAATTGTGTAGATATATCTGCTTATCAGTTTTGTAATGAACCAAGTTCAGTTTTGGCATGGGCAGGCCGGATAGCACCTGAAAAAGGGCTAGAAGATGCAGTTGCAGCAGCAAAAATCACAGGCATTCCCCTAAAAATCTTTGGACTGCGACAAAATGAAGCTTACTGGGAGCAAATTTGTCAAGAATACCCCGATGCGCCAATTGAATACATCGGATTTTTACAGACAAATGAGCTACAAAAACAATTAGGTAAGTGCCGGGCATTCTTAGCAACTCCCCGATGGATAGATGCTTATCCTACCGTGACACTGGAAGCGCTTGCTTGTGGAGTGCCATTGATTGCCTATTCTCGCGGTGGGTTGGCAGAAATTGTCAAAGATGGCGAAACTGGCTTTTTGGTTGAGCCAGATAGTGTCAAAGGTTTAGTAGAAGCCATTTACCGCCTAAATGAAATTGACCGTCGTGCCTGTCGTCAACGAGCAGAAACTTTATACTCTCTACAAGCTATGGGCGATCGCCTAGAAGAATGGTTTCAAAAAATCTTGAAAAAATGAATAGTAGTAATGTCCTTTAACTTGGATATTATTTGATTTTATGTACCATCCAAACTTTTTGTGATAAAAATATTTGCGGGAAATTATGGCGCAATCGCTAATATTCCCGCATCTCCATCTAAAGTTACCTCTACACCCACTGGTAAGGCTGCATTGGGATTATCATGGCCAAAAGGTAAATCAGAGACAATGGGAATCCCCAAATCACCCAAGCGATCGCGCAATACTTCTTCTACGCTAAAACTAGATATAGTTGGTGGCGCTTCACAGCGAGTAAAACCACCCAACGCAATACCGCAGACTTGTGACAAAGCACCACTCAAACGCCACTGTGTTAGCATCCTATCGATGCGATAAGGTGCTTCCGTAACATCTTCAAAGGCCAGAATTACACCATCAAGATGTGGCAATATTGGTGTACCCAAAAGGTGAGTAGCCACCGTGAGATTACCTGGCAATAAAGTACCAGTAACCACACCACCACCCCAACCGCAACCTTTGAGAGGGGTGAAAGAACCACCTTCTACCCAATCGAATAATCGCTTAATAGACCAATCTGATTCATCTGCCAAAGTTGTCATTACAGGGCCGTGGACGCCGGAAATCCCTGCTGTATAAAGGCTCCATAATAAAGCTGTGATATCAGAAAAGCCTATAAGCCACTTGGGAGGCCCTGAGTTTGGCCAATTCCAACTTTCTAAAATGCGGGTGCTGCCAAAACCACCTCTGGCACAGAGAATACCACGACAATCAGGATCTTGCCATGCTGCTGCTAGCTGTTGACGGCGATTTTCGTCTGTCCCAGCTAGATAACCCCATTTGTCATCTATCTGGGGACTGACTTTTAATTGATAACCACGCGATCGCCAAATTTCTAGACTCTGTTTAAATTCCTCAAATTCTCGCAAAGCACCACTAGGGGCAATTACTCGTAGTAAGTCTCCAGGTTTTAAGGGCGGTGGTAAGATTTTGGCTGGCATGAAACAAGTTAGGAGTGAAAAGTATAATATTAACAATGCTGCAACTGTGTTAACAACACAACAACCTCATCAATTGCCTGCCGTATAACTGTTGCAGACTGATTTGACTGATTGACGATAATACTAAAAACTAGCGGCTCATATTTCGGTGCATTTATATATCCAGATAGAGAAACTACACCCGTTAACGTACCTGTTTTTGCTTGCACAATGCCCTCAGCAGGCGTACCTTGAAAGCGGCTTTTCAGAGTTCCACTTTTACCAGCCACCGGTAAAGATGCACGATATATATATGCAGTTGGGGTTTTTGCCATTCCCCGCAGAGTTTGGACAAAAGCTTCTGGTGTCACTAAGTCACGACGTGATAAACCTGAACCATCGACCAAAATGTAATTAGCTGGATCGACCCCCAATTTAGTTAAACTTGCTTTGACAACTTCTAAACCGACATCAGCACTAGTCTGAGTTTTCACTCTGAGTTTTTTCACAGCTAATGCTCTCAGCAATGCTTCAGCATAAAGATTATTACTATTTAAATTAGTTTCTGCTAATAATTCAGCTAAAGGTGGCGACTCTACAAATGCTATTTCCTGTTGATTCACACCACCATTTGCTACTAATGTTTGTCCCAAGTTAATTTTTTCTGTTGCTAAAGCAGTACGGAAACGTCGTAAGAAATAATAATTAGGGTCAACTACAGGCAAATCTATTAAAGATTCTTCAGAATTCGTTGTCAGTTGTCCTTGAATTCGTAATACTGTTCCTGATAATTCACGGGTGACATTGACGTAGCTCGGTTGATTTTGAGGAACGGTTATTGACTGATTAATTATCCGCCACTGTTTCGCTTCGCCAGCATCGAGCCACAGCACTTGCAAAGATTTACCTACAGCCTGTGGTACAAGTTTGAAGCTAAAAATATTTTTATTCAGAATAAAGCTGCTGACTGGTACGCCATCACTTGACTGCACATCTTCCCATTGCCAGGTGGGATTAACAATATCACCTTGAATATAACTATCATCAGCACTCAACTGCTGAATTTGAGTAATACCTTTCTGTTTTAACTGCTGTGCCAATTTTTGCAGTTCTGTATCACTTAAACTAGGATCTCCCCTGCCGACAACACGTAAAATACCATTGCCATTCTGATAAATAGAGGTGCGAATCCGAAAATTAGCACCTAATTCCTGCAACGCAGCTGCTGTTGTCAGCAATTTGAGGTTAGACGCAGGAGTAAAATATTTCTGAGCATCTCGACTGTAAAGAGTTTGTCCGGGTGACAGGGATTGTACCAAAATTCCCCAGCGCACCCGACTAAATAAAGGACGATTGATTACAGCATCTATAGCTGTTGCCAGTTGGCTAGAGCAAATTGATTTTGTGGTAGTTGTTGGTGCAACTGGGGTTTGTGCTTTCGCAATAGAACTAAATCCTATCTGGCTAGTCAAAAATATTAATAAAACACCCAGTGGTTGATTTAAAGTCTTAAGTCTCACCAATTTTCCTTATCCCAAAGACAGATATTTTTACCTTGCAAACAATTTCCTTCCGGAGACAGAAGAATTGGCTCAGTAAAGTTACTTAATTAGTATAAGGAAGATGTTCACATGTTTCATAGATGGGCGATGTCTACGACGGGCTGCGCCTACGCACAAACATAAATTATGGGACTACAAAATAGAAACCCAAGTCAACCTGCATATACAGAAATACGAAATCGAGGCAATGGTGTGAGTACATTTTTATCTGGTGTAGCTGTATTACTCTCTACTTTGGCTTTGGGATGTAGCGGCTATGTAGCTTATGAAGTTTTTACGTTGCGGCAGACACTAAATGCTACTAGTACAGCCAGTAACACCATTCCCGCTCAAGTGCCAAGTCTGACAGCTACAACTTCTCCACAAGCAACAGCCTCACCATCCCCAGCTAGTGCTACAACATCAGCAATTAGTCCTGGCCAATTTGTGCAGCCTGCTTTTGGCAAAAAGGCAGAAGTTGAGTTACTTTCAGCAAAACGAATTAAAGATCCCGAAACTGGAAACCGTGATGTGGTAAATCTGCAAATGCGGATTCGTCGCCTTGCCACAGACGGAGTTGTTGGTAGCGATATTATCTCGGTGGCTAGTACAACAGCCCGCAATCCTGACACTAGCGTAACCTACAAAGGAGTTGCTCTTAATCGCTCAACAGGAAGCGTTTCTTTGTTTCAGGTACGCCCACAAGCCTCCGCAGATGCTTATATCTGGCTAAGAGTTCCCGATGGTATCAATAATTTGGACATTTTTGTGCCAGATACAGCCGCATTTAAAAATGTACCAATTTCATTTTAGCTAGCTAACTGATATAGCAGTCCTAAATCATTCGTGAAAATTATATTTCTCTTTCTTCTTTCTTTCCTTTGCGTCCTTCTCTAACGAGACGCTACGCGATGGCGTCCTTGGCGGTTCGTTTTCTAATCTATATTTTTCACAACTCAAATAGGATTGCTATATCAAATAACTCCCCATCTAGGGGAGCTATTAGTCGTTGATTGTACAAGAGAATGCTTTACTTCTCTCAACAGTAGCCTGTAACTGTAAGCAGCAGTCTGAGAGATAACCAAATTTCCAAAATCCTTTTTAATTACTTTCTCTTTCACTTCAGGAGCAATGTTGCTGACTGCCATTGATGCAGTTTTAGTGTTGCTTATAACTGAGGTTTAAGTTCTTTATTAACCATTGGTAAGAGCGCATCCCAAAATAATTTTAAATATTTTAAATAAACAAGAATTATAACGTCACAAGGTTTAGCGAATAGGTAACAGGGGATTTTAATTAGTATCAATTTTCCAGTATAGAAAATAATCGGATGCGCTAACATCAGCAGTTTTACAGCATAACTGTGATTTTCAGCAGGAATCAGGGAAATATAAGTTTGATTAACTTTGCAATTATCGCGATGCTGATTCGGGGTGTTATCAGAAATGTTAACTCAAGGTTAAGGATTTAAAGTATGTTATCTATACATACCATGACGAATGCTAATAATCTGAACTTGCGATTAGAGTCTACTTTGCAAGAATTACCACTTTGGTTTGTTTACGTCGAAGCAGATAGTCCAGCAAATGATTTGAATACACTCTTTAAGCAAGAACCTTTACTACCAGGTATTATCCTGGTGAAAAATCATGACTATCTGGGGATGATTTCTCGACAAAGATTTTTTGAACACATGAGTCGTCCCTATAGTTTTCCACTATTTTCTAAACGACCTGTAATCAATCTGATTAACTTTCTTCAGCCAGATGTGTGTATCATTTCTGAGGATACGCTGATTGTAGAAGCAAATAAGGTAGCATTGCAGCGAGAGCCTCAATTTGTATATGAGCCGATTTTAATAGCAACTCAGTTAGGTAGTTATAAGCTACTCGATTTCCATCATTTACTTTTAGCTTATTCCCAAATTCATATTTTAACATTAGCTCAACTAGAGAAAGTAGAAGAACAATCTAGAATCACTAAAGTAGGTTTTCGTACCCTTAAGAATAACTATGCGCGATTAATTCAAAATGAAAAAATGGCAGCTTTGGGACAACTCGTTGCTGGCATTGCACACGAAATCAATAACCCTGTAAACTTTATCGCTGGCAACCTAGTTTATGCACTCAACTACACTCAATATTTACTACAATTAATTAGCTTATACCAACACCATTATCCTGCACCAGTGACAGAAATTGAAGCTGCGATCGCAGAAATGGAACTAGAATTTTTAACTGCAGTCACAGACAATCGGCAAGTAGTTATTCGCATTGCCGATAATGGTACTGGAATTCCCAAGGATATACAAAAGCGATTATTTGACCCATTCTTCACTACTAAACCCGTCGGTAAAGGTACTGGATTGGGACTATCCATTAGCTATCAAATTGTTGTAGAAAAACATTGTGGTCAACTGCAATGTATATCTACCGTAAAAGAAGGAACCGAGTTTGTTATTACAATTCCTGTCGAACTTAATTCCTGACAAGTTAGTTAAAAAATCTCTATTTTGGGTAACTAGTAATCGCTCAAGGATATTTTACCTTTTTGTTCGACTGCTTCGCCGTGTAGGTGGCTGCGGTGGCGGTGGTTCTTGAGATTTTAGCTTGTCATCATCAGTTAAAAATTCTACATGGAAACCCTTTTGGTGATAGTGCCAACCCAAGATGACAATACTAGCATCACCCATAGAAGTCTTTTCTACAGCTTGATTGGGGAATTTAGCGGCTAAGTTTTTTAATTCTTCCTCTTCCCAAAGAACAATTTGCTCACGGAACTTAGCCCAAGGTGTAGTTTCATCAGCTGCATAAGTCATAATTTCGGCAAATTTTTGAGCTGCAATACGTTTACTTTCTGAATTTGCTGTTTTAGCCTGTGCAATGTGATTACCTGTTTCTATAACAGCAGCTAAAGGAAGTACCAGCGTTGTTGATTTGGCAATTTCTGCCTCAATTTTATGATTTACACGCTGATAATCCCAATCATTATTACCAGCAGTTTCTCTACCTGGAACTTGTAACCAAACGCATAAAAGCGATGTATCGATTAGTAGCACCTTTCTCATATTAGTAACTATTCATTATGAGAAAGGCTTCTTTCAATTGCACCCTTAGTTGTCATATCGCCCAAAGAATATGATGCAAAGAGCTTAGAAAAATTATCAATATCTTCTAAAAGAGTAAGCTTACTTTCTCCAGTTTCTTTATCGCGGTGTGCGACAACCACAAAAGGAACTATCTCTGGGCCTAAAGCATCAAGTAAAGCTGGGTTATGAGTGGTAAGTAATATATCAATTTTTCTTTTCTGACCAATCTCTCGCAGTATTCTTACCAACAATCCTGCACGCGAGGGATGAAGCCCGTTATCTATTTCTTCAATTACTATTTGACTACCTTCTGGCCGAGTAAGTAGTGCTGTGATAATTGCTAGAAAGCGTAAAGTTCCATCAGACATAGTTCGAGCATCAATCGGGGTTGGATCTTGATCAGGTTTCCATTTTTCTTGACAATAGAGCATTGCATCAGTGCCAAATCTACCCACTTTTTCTGCCCATACTTTTTGAATATCACGTTCTGGTAAATCTTTGACGTAGTTAGATAGCGTTGATTCTACTTCTGTTTTCCGCTCATCAGGTAATGTTGCTAGCACACCCGCAATATTAGATGCATCACTTTCAAAATCGTCAGATAGGCGGGAGTAATCACGCATTTTTGAAGGTACGGGATTGAGAATTAATATGTTTTCTAACTTAGAAATTACACAATCTTTAACTTTTTGATTTAAAGTTATATATTCATTATATATGTTTGGAAATTCTTCATTTGAAATGGATATATCTGTAGAAATATTATTTATGTCTAAATATTTTTTAAAATTTATCATTTCATCTATATTAATAGGAGGGTTCAATTCTTTTAATCCACTTCTAGTTTGAAAATGTAAACTTTTAGTGCTAATTTTATTTGAATAATTATTTACAAAACTTTTACTTAATATTTGAGGTTCGATATATTCTTCTATAACTCTAGTTTCAGGTATCGTTTGAATTTTTATAACATATAAATAATCAGTTTTTTCATCTTCGCCTGCAACCAACGCTTTTAATGTAAATCCTTTTTCTGGTTTAAATGCAGCCCACTCTACACCACCACGAATAGATGAAAGTATTTTATCTCCGGCTAAAGCTGCTTCAATATTCTCACCTCTAGCGATTCTTTGTAAAAACTCCAAAGCTTCAACTACATTAGATTTACCACTTGCATTTGTACCAATCAGAACAGTCAATGGGTCAAGTGGAAGCTCCGCATAACGGAAACTTTTCCAATTTTCCAGAATGAGTTGCTTAAGCATGACCAACTCCAAAACTCTACTTACTTAAATTTAGCTCCTAACAGTGGCGTTGGCAAAGCCCACCGCAGGTATCGCACAATTTTTTCATCCTTCAATATCCCACCCAAAAAACAGCAAAGCCAGCAGACAAAGTAAAAAATTGCGTAATTACTCTATCTAACTGGCTACATCTCCCTATGATTTTCGCGATTTATTTTTCTGGCGGTAAATCTACACTGTAAACAGTCTTCCCAGCCAAGTTATGCAATGTTACCGTCATCACCTTTGTATTTCCATCAATTTTAACTCCTCCAAAAAATTGTAAACCTTCACTAGGCGGTCGATTTGCTTTTGTAGCTGGAGGAAGGCTTTGAAATACTAATTGTGGCCCAAAGGTATTCTCTAATTCGTTTGGCCCAAATGTACCAGAGTTAAGCGGCCCAGCGACAAACTCCCAAAAAGGCTTAAAGTCGGTAAACTGTGCTTTGGCGGGGTCGTAATAGTGAGCTGCTGCATAATGTACATCAGCAGTTAACCAAACAACATTCTGGATATTCTTATTTTTGATAAATCGTAGTAAATCGGCAAGTTCTAATTCTCTTCCTAAAGCTGGTCCATCTCCATTAGCCCAAGCTTCAAAATCAGTGGTACCGTCTTTAACTAGCAGTCCCAAAGGCATATCACTAGCAATCACTTTCCATGTTGCTTTTGATGACAGTAATTGCCTTTTCAACCATTGTACTTGTTTTTTGCTCAAAAAGTCTGTTTCTTTACTTGCTACTGGCTGATTATTGGGGGAATTTGGCCCCCGGTAGGTGCGCTCATCCAGCATGAAAATGTCTAATAATGGGCCATAGTTGAAAGAGCGATAAATTTTCGCTTTATCTGGATTATTGCTTTCATATCCAATAGGCAGATATTCTAAAAAGGCTTGTCTTGCCCTTTGAGCTAGTAAGTTAACATCCTTAACTGTATAACGGTCATCGTTGAGGATAATTTGCCCAGGATACCAATTGTTTCTTGTTTCGTGGTCGTCCCACTGTGCCAATATGGGAACTTCAGCATTGAAACGCTTGATATTTTCATCAAGCAAATTGTAGATATAGTTACCGCGATATTCTGTGAGAGTTTCTGCTATTTTTGATTTTTCTGGTGTGGTGATATTTTTCCAAATAGTGCCGTCGTCTAAAGTTACTTCTGATTGAATCGGGCCATCAGCATAAATATTATCGCCAGAATGGATGAAAAAATCGGGATGAAGTTGGCGCATAGTTTCGTAAATTTTCATCCCACCGAAATCAGGATTAATCCCCCATCCTTGACCGGCAGTGTCGCCACCCCAAACAAAGAATATATCTCGTCCAGATTTGGGGGGAGTTCGGAAAGTACCATAAAAAGGAGCGCTGTAGGTGCGTTGATAATCTAAATCTTGGAAAATCACCCGATAAAATAATTTTTGGTCTGGTGGTAGATTCTTCAGATAAAGTCGTGCTGTAAAGTCGCTATTCTTTAAAGCATTAGGCCCGACAACTCGCTGCACATTGCGAAAAGATTCGCTGGTAGAATATTCTACAATCATTTTGGCGGGGCGATCGCTCCGACTCCAAATCACAATGCTATCGTTAGATATATCTCCACTTGCTACACCATAAGGTATGCCAGGACGCATTTGATCAGAGGTGATAATTGCAGGTGCTTCGCCAAAAACTGGTGATTTAGCGACAAAATTTGTGGAAATAATTCCACCAGCCGTGATAGCTGAATGTAGCAAAAACTGACGCCGATTTAGCTTCAATGGGTGATGAGATTCCATACTAAATAACAGCAACCTTAAACTAAAGTATTACAGGATAAGTGTTTACCACACCTTGTTATCACAACGAGTAAAGATTGAGTTATCTAAGGGTTAATAAAATATATTTAGTTTGATGTAATCAGAATGGTAGTCTTGATTATGAACTGGTGTGAGCAAATTTATTCATGACCGAACAGAAAAGGATACAGAGCAACTAAATTTATTTATGAACTGGTTAATTTTTAATTTTTAATTTTTAATTCGGAGCGAAGCGACGTGACTGCTGCTGTCTTTCTAGAAAATGTCTACAAGTTTTACAACAATGTACCTGTAGTCAATGACCTGTCATTCCAAATTGAAGCGGGGGAAATATTTGCTCTACTTGGCCCAAACGGTGCGGGTAAATCAACCACAATTCGGATGCTGACTACACTCACGAAACCGTCCCAAGGACGCATAGAAGTAGGTGGATATGATGTGACAAGCCAAGCAACGTTGGCAAAACAGAGTATTGGCGTTGTCTTGCAACAAGTCAGTGTAGATAACGATTTAACCGTCTGGGAAAATATGGAATTGCACGGGAGACTACATCACATTAGTAACCCGCAGCGACAAAAATTGATTAATCAATGGCTAGAGTATGTTGAGCTAGCAGAAAAACGTGATGATTTGGTAAAAACCCTGTCTGGGGGTATGAAACGACGGTTGCAGATTGCGAGAGCCTTATTGCATCAACCGCAAATTTTGTTTTTAGATGAACCAACGGTGGGACTAGACCCCCAGACTAGGCGACGCCTCTGGGAAATTATTCGGGATTTAAATAAACAAGGGATGACGATGCTACTGACGACCCATTATATGGATGAGGTCGAATTTTTGTGCGATGCCTTTGGTTCTACCAAGCCAGGACGCATCGGTATTATGGATAGCGGTAAGCTGATTTCTTTGGGAACTTTACAACAGCTGCGTTCTGCTCACGGTGAAGGTTTGGTGATGAAACAATTAGGTGTATCTAATGTCGGAAGTGATGGCGCTCGTAATTGGGAATATCTGTTTTTCCCATCCTTGGAAGCAGCAAATATCTATTTGAATGAACAGCCCGATAAAACCGGAATGATGGTGCGTCCCTCTAATCTGGAAGATATTTTTGTGGAATTAACGGGACGCCAGTTAGATTAACCTCATCCTCCTAACTGCCGCAGCATAGCTTCTACCCTCTCTACGCCATCTGAGTCATTGCGCCGTTTGTACAAGTCACGAGCTTTCTGAAGCAAGCTGTTTGCTTGTTTGGCTTGTCGTCGCTGTTTATACATCGAACCCATCAACTCATAAGTCTGGGCGTTGTTTTTATCTAAATCGATTGCTTGTTGGTATGCCCAGGTAGCAGCATTATAGTCTCCCATACGGGATTGGGTTACAGCCAATCCTAAATAGGCGTTGACGTTGTTACGGTTCAGCTGTATTGCACGACGATAACCTTCCTTTGCCCCACGTGTGTCGCCCAAATTGGCTTTGATGTAACCCACAGCGTAGTAAAAATCACTATTGTTTGGGTTGATACCGATCGCTTTACGATAAGCTGCTAATGCTGCCTGGTAATTTCCCTGTTGAGCGTATAAATACCCAATACCTGAATGGATTTTAGCATTCTTCGGATCTATACTAGCTGCTTGCTGATAAACAGCGATCGCACCACCATAATCCCCAGCATTCACTAACCTCCGTCCTTCCTCCAGTAATTGCTTTAGCTCTGGGTTTTTGGCTTGCGCCACTAATACCTGAGCCTGAGCTACTGAAGGTATGGTGAAAGTAAAACATCCTAGTAACACCACACTAAACACGAATGATGTTGGTTTGTACACAGTAAATTTCCTGAAATTTTAGAGGACTTTTTTCTTGTACATTAAAACAAAAATATGGGCTTTTGAAAACTGTATTTCTTCGTATTGATTCAGATGTTAATAGTTCATTTTCTTTTCGTTTACATTTAGCACTACATAACAGAGTTTTTACTGAAGGATGAAGTGTCAGCGATCGAAGGCAGGTGAAGATACTCTACATATAAACCAGTACTATAGCAAAACTACACATTTTTTAATCAGTAGTTATACGTGTTACCCAGAAAAACTCAACAGGAATCTGACTTAATCATAGATTCTGATACAGCAAGCTTATAGGCTTGACATTTATTTCTATTTTTATTTCATTTCAGAGTTTGCTGACTCTGTATCCAATTTTATGACATTTTTAATCCTTGATACTACCCTTTGAGAAGCGATCATCCAGGCATTTACATCCTTTTTTGGTCATTCAAAGATAAGATAAATTTAAACTGTAAAATGTTACATTAATCTGTTTAGGACAACACTAATCCCAAAGCGCAATCTAAAATTGTATGAGAGGATGTTTCTCAAACCTGTATTATGTAATAATAGTTACAATTATTAAAATATTTATCAAAATACTTTAATAATAGATATCAAGATATATTCCATATAGGAGGTTAATTTATGATTATAACTACCACTGATGTAATTCAAGGAGCCGTGATTGAGTCATATCTAGGCATTGTGACAGCAGAAGTCGTGTACGGCAGCAATTTCTTGCGGGATTTTTTAGCTGGTATTCGAGATATTATCGGTGGACGCACCGGTAGCTATGAGCGTTTATTTGAGCAGGGTCAACGCAAGGCACTAGAGGAATTAGAACAACGCGCACAACGTTTAGGAGCAAATGCTGTAATTGGGATTGAAATTGATACTGGCACAATAAATATTGACCAGTCAGGAGTGCTTTTGCTGATTACTGCCACAGGCACTGCTGTGAGGATACGTTAGTTTTTGATGATTTTTGCTTTTGACAATCATTACAAAGTTTTAATTAGATTAAGTCTAGTTCATACATAACTAAAGCTGGTCTATGATAGCTATCTAATAGATGATAGCTAGCTAATATTTGCAATCTTAAGTTAAGAATTTTTATTTATTTATATGGAAAATTTAGAAAAAATTTTTAATGCATAAATAAGTACTAAATTATATTAAAAGTTGTGAAAGCAAATCTATTTTTTCTGACTAAAGATAGACTCATTAAATCTTTCTATCGATAGAGATGAAAATAGAACATTTAGTTATTTAATTTGAAGCATAAAGATGAATATACCTGAGCAAAAACTTTGCTGAAACAGCACTGGAGAACATAAACGATGTCATACGTAAATCGGACAGGCAATGACGTTATATCTACTGATACTGTGGCAACAGGTCGAGTAGCCGAATATCACGACCGTGTTCGCTGGGGGCCAATTATTGCTGGTTTGTTGGTTTCTTTGGCTACACAATTAATTTTGAGTTCTATCATTGCTGCGGTTGCGGCAGGCACAGTTGAAAGTTCAGGTGCGCCCAGAACAATTGCTCCTAACGCTGCGGGTAATGCGGGGCTTTGGTCAACTATCGCTTTACTAATTTCCCTATTTACTGGTGGTTGGGTAACAGCCCGTGCTTGTGGGCCGATGAACCGCAATACAGCTCTTCTTAACGGCGCAATTCTTTGGGCAACGACTTTGGCAGTTAGCTCATGGCTTTTAGCAAGTGGAGTAACTGGTGCTTTTGGCGTTGCTGCTTCTAACGCAGGAGAAGTCATAAACCAGGTACAACAGCAAGGTGGTGTTAATGTACCACAAGCGAACATAAGTGCCCAACAAACTCGTGAAGCGGCAGCTAATTTGCGTTCGGGATTGTGGTGGTTTGTGTTTGGTTCTTTGTTGGGTTTAATAGCCTCAATGATTGGAGCTGTAACTGGCGCTCGTAGTCCTCGTACCAACACTTACAATGCTTAAATAATTAATTGTTTGACAAATAAAATGTTATTTATTTTCAAATATAAGCACCTTTTTCAAGGTGCTTTTTATTTATTATTTAAGGTTGGCGTTTCTAGTGTCCGATTAATTCTTATATCGTAAAATTACTCTTTACTGATACCTTTAGTTGTATATCCAAAGTTAAGTATCAGTATTGAATGTTTCTTTCCAAAGAGTCGTGAATATCGAATATTTGATTAGCTAATTTAAAAAGGTCAATTAATTGATGAAATAGAAAACCTAGACCAGGTTTTCGCTTGCTAAAAAAGTAAAAAATTTTACATCTGAAGAAGCTCGTGAGGCTGGACACAAAGGTGGTAAAGCTGTAAGTCAGGATAGAGAACACATGGCTGAAATCGGTCGTGAGGGAGGCAAGAGTTCTCACAGCGGCGGTCGGAATCAAGATAGTGATGATGGCGATAGTGAAGAGAAGGGTACTCAAGGAGGTACACGAGAACAACATGCTGAGGCCGGCCGGCAAAGTCACAAAAATAAATAGACTCATCGTCGGGTGCTTAAAAGGTTCTAGATTCAATATTGGACTTTAGGCAAAATTGTCAACATATCTTATCTGTGAATATCACGCTTCTAAAAAACATTTCTGTTCTTTAAAAGCGCGATATTTTGTATAGTTATTTTTTTCTAAATAAATGTAACGAAAACTTTACTACCGCAGATCACCATTTCAGATATGAACCTTCAATTCCCTGCTCACGACGAATTTTTCCATCTTTTTCAAACCAGGCAATTACTTGCTGCGCTGTCAAATCTTCAATAGCGACACCATACTCTTGGGCAATATGCTTCAAAAGCTTCAGTGATGAAATTGTCAGTCTTGTTAAAAACTTTTCTGGGGAAGACAACAACGCCGCATCTACTTTTGCTGACTCTTCCAGGGTTAAAAATTGTGTTGATGGTTGCTGTGGTGATACATCCATAAATGAAAAAATGAAATGCTATCTCAAAGTTAGTTGGGCATTGGGCATTGGACACTTGTACTGAGCGAAGTCGTTGGCGTAGCCTCTCGTAGAGAAGTATTGGGCATTGAGCATTAGTTATTAAAAAAAGGACAAATGACAAATAACTAATGACTAATGACGAGCTTGTACCAAATAGCCACAACGGTGTTCGCCATCAATAATCCAGTGGGTGCGTTCTACGGTACAATCGGGTAAGACGGCTGCAAACATTTCTAATTCGTGACCACAAATGCTGGGGAAAGACTCGGCAACGTTGGAAATGGCGCAGTTATGCTCCATTAAGATAAAGCGATCGCTCTCAAAGCTGTCATTCACATCAACAGCGTGATACTCTGCCATGAAGCCTTCTGCTTTTCTCAACTCTACTAAGTTGGCTACACGTTCTCGCAGCGAACCGTTACCGACGCGATCGCGGTATTCTTTGGCTTTGCGCTGCCACTGTTTCTCTAAAATCGATTTAAATTGGTCGTGTCCTACCGTTTCGGCTAAGGTGTCTAGCAACGAAACCGCAAAATTTCCGCTTGCATCACCAAAGCGATCGCTCATTGTTCGATGCAAGCGATCGCGTCCCTGACGACTCAGTTGATAAAGATGCTGCGGCCGCCCCATCCCCGCCGCCTGCACTGATGTCGAATACAAAACTAGCTCCTCCGTCTCCAAATCTTTGAGATGGCGACGAATCGCTTGAGGGGTAACGTCTAAAACTTCAGCTAGCTCCAAAGCCGTTGCTTTTTCGTGTTTGTGCAGATATTCTAGGATATCTTGCTTGGTTGAGGACTGGTGGGTAGTCGCCATCTTCATGTGGTGCGAGACGTTCAGCGAACGCCCCAAAAATTAATTTCTTGGAAAATTTGACTGTGCCGATTTTGGATTTTGGACTTCGACTTCGCTCAGTCGAACGATTTTGGATTAAAAAAGTTTTCTGGTATATGCCCCGCTACGCTATTGTCAATCTAAAATCCTTGAGCCAAGCACCTTTGTAGTCTTTTTGAATCTAAAATTGCAAATCTAAAACCCAAAATTGTTTGACTTAGACAACATTGTTGTTGTTAATTTAGCGTAAAATGAAGATAGATTAAACAACATAGCTGTTGTTTTACTCTCCACCACTATTCTAGCAGGCGTGTAACCATTCCGTAACGGGAGATGGAAATCGGTTAGCCGCAGCCCGTCTCCCATCCTAAAAGAGTTCAGAACACGAGAGATTATTACTGATGAGTGCCACTGTCAAAACCTTAGTCAACCAACCCTACAAGTACGGCTTTATTACAGATATTGAAGCCGACACTATTCCGCGTGGACTAGACGAGGACGTTGTTCGCTTGATCTCATCTAAGAAGAACGAGCCGCAGTTCATGCTGGACTTCCGCCTCAGAGCTTATCGCCAGTGGCAAAAAATGACGGAACCAACTTGGCCGAATGTCAAGTATCCGCCAATTAATTATCAGGATATCATTTATTACTCAGCGCCAAAACGCAAGAAAGAAAAACTAAACAGCTTGGATGAAGTCGATCCAACCCTTTTAGAAACCTTTGAGAAGTTAGGCATTTCTCTATCTGAACAGAAGCGGTTGGCAAATGTCGCTGTTGATGCAATTTTCGATAGCGTTTCTGTCGCCACTACATTTAAAGAAAAGCTAGCGGAAGATGGCGTTATTTTCTGTTCGTTTTCGGAAGCGTTACAAGAACACCCAGAACTGATCAAAAAATATTTGGGTAGCGTTGTTCCTATAGCTGACAATTATTTTGCCGCCTTGAACGCCGCCGTATTTAGCGATGGTTCTTTTGTCTATATTCCTAAAGGCGTAAAATGCCCAATGGAACTGTCTACCTACTTCCGCATCAACTCTGGTGATACGGGACAATTTGAGCGGACTTTGATTGTCGCCGAAGAAGGTAGTTATGTTTCTTACCTCGAAGGTTGCACCGCACCGATGTATGACAGCAACCAATTGCACGCCGCAGTTGTGGAACTCGTTGCCCTCGACAACGCCGAAATTAAATACTCCACTGTGCAAAACTGGTACGCTGGCGATGCCAACGGTAAAGGCGGTATTTACAACTTTGTCACCAAGCGCGGTTTGTGTCAGGGTGTAAATTCCAAGATTTCCTGGACTCAAGTAGAAACAGGTTCAGCAATTACTTGGAAATATCCTAGCTGTGTGTTGGTGGGTGATAACTCTGTGGGTGAGTTTTACTCGGTGGCGCTGACAAATCATCAGCAGCAAGCTGATACGGGTAGTAAGATGATTCACGTAGGTAAGAATACCCGCAGTACAATTATTTCTAAAGGAATCTCCGCAGGTAATTCTAGTAATAGTTACCGGGGTTTGGTGAAAGTTAACCCGACGGCAAAAGGGGCGAGAAATTATTCTCAGTGTGACTCAATGCTGATTGGGGATAATGCCCATGCCAACACTTTCCCTTATATTCAAGTGCAAAATAACGGTGCGAAGGTGGAGCATGAAGCTTCTACTTCTAAGATTGGGGAAGATCAGTTATTTTACTTTGCTCAACGAGGTATTTCTTCAGAAGATGCTATTTCGATGATGATTAGCGGCTTCTGTAAGGATGTTTTCAATCAGCTACCGATGGAGTTTGCTGTGGAAGCTGATAAGTTGTTGAGTTTGAAGTTGGAAGGCAGTGTTGGATAAATGGCAGCAAGGATAAACACAGAGACATCCGCGTTCTGTGTTTATCTTTTGGAATAATGACGAACCGCAAAGGGCGCGAAGAGAGAAGGGAGAGAAGATGATTATTGAAAATAGTGAAGTTGTGCTGTCAGTACGGAATCTGACGGCTAATGTTGATGGGACACCGATTTTGAAAGGTGTGAATCTGGAGGTGCGATCGGGTGAAATTCATGCGATCATGGGGCCGAATGGTTCTGGTAAGAGTACTTTTTCTAAGGTGTTGGCTGGGCATCCGGCGTATGAGGTGACTGGCGGTGAGGTAATTTTCCAGGGGCAAAATTTGTTGGAGTTGGAGCCGGAGGAACGCGCCAGAAGTGGTGTATTTTTGGCGTTTCAGTATCCGTTAGAAATTCCGGGTGTGAGCAATTTGGATTTCTTGCGGGTGGCGTACAATTCCCGGCGCAAGGCGCAAGGTTTAGAGGAAATAGACGCTTTTGATTTTGACGATTTGATTGAGGAAAAGCTGGATGTGGTGAAGATGAATCCCAGTTTTCTCAGTCGGAGTTTGAATGAAGGGTTTTCTGGTGGCGAGAAGAAGCGGAATGAAATTCTGCAAATGGCGTTGCTGGAACCAAAGTTAGGAATTCTGGATGAAACAGATTCGGGTTTGGATATTGACGCGCTCCGAATTGTGGCGAATGGGGTAAATCAACTGGCAAGTCCAGATAATTCGACAATTTTGATTACTCACTATCAGCGATTACTCGATTATATTGTGCCTGATTTTGTGCATGTAATGGCACAAGGGCAGATTATTACAAGTGGTGGTAAAGAACTGGCGCTGGAATTAGAGTCTCGCGGTTATGACTGGGTGCTAGAAGAATTTGCGGCTGCTGAGGTGGGTGTGTAATGAATATTCAAGTATCTCCTAGTCCAATACCTAATTCAAATGCAGTCAGTTTGACATCAATGTTAGATAGAGATGATTATCTGACTGGGTTGTTAAATCAAGTAACAGCAACTAAAACAGAAGGTTGGTTGCAGGAATTACGCCAAAGTGCTGCGAATTGGGTACGTCACTCGATTATCCCGACTACCCGCGAGGAAGAATGGCGATTTACTGATTTGTCGTCTCTACGAAAGGTGCAATTTAATGTAGAGACGCGAAATTTCGCGTCTGTCGCGTCTGTCGCGTCTGTCGCGTCTGTAGAATTGGATATTTTGCCAGAAGCAGCTAATAGTCGTTTGGTATTTGTCAACGGCGTTTTTGCGCCGGAGTTATCCGCAGTTTCAGATTTACCATCTGGAATTGTGGTGAGTAATTTGGCTGGTTTGTCTGCGGTTGAGCATCAAGCTGTACAGCAGTATTTAGCTCAAGCTGAGGGAGCGCAGGAGGTTTTTACTGCTCTCAATACGGCTGGGATAACTGATGCAGCTGTGGTGTGGGTGAAGAAGAATGTGGTAGTTGAAACGCCAATTCATTTGGTGTTTATTTCGGTTGCGGGGGAAACGGCGATGATTTCGCAGCCGCGTTGTTTGGTGGTGGCGGAAAGTGGTTCGCAAGTGACGTTGGTTGAGGAGTATACGAACCGCGAAGGCGCGAAGGGCGCGAAGGAAGAAGTTTACTTAACTAACGCGGTTACGGAAGTTTGGGTTGGTGACAATGCCCAAGTGAGTCACACTAGGGTTGAGCAAGAAGGTGCAGAGGCTTTTCATATTGGGAAAACTGCGATCGCACAGGCTCGTGATAGCCGATATACTTGTCATGCCATAACTTTAGGTGCTAAGTTGTCGCGGCATAATTTGGAGATTTTGCAAACTGGCGAGCAGACACAAACTACTCTCAATGGGTTGACGATAATTTCTGGTAAGCAGTTGTCTGATACTCACAGTGCGATCGCACTCAACTATCCTCACGGTACAAGTGACCAATTGCATAAATGTATTGTAGGCGATCGCGCTCATGCGGTGTTCAATGGTAAAGTTTTTGTACCCAAATTAGCGCAGTTAACAAATGCATCCCAGTTGAATCGCAATTTACTGCTATCGTCTAAAGCCAGAGTTGATACCAAACCCCAATTGGAAATTACTGCAGATAATGTGAAATGCGCTCACGGTGCTACCGTTAGCCAATTAGAAGATGACGAAATATTCTATTTGCAAAGTCGGGGAATTGATGAAAACGATGCTCGGAAGTTGTTAATTAACGCCTTCGCTGCTGAAGTTATCAACCAAATACCGATTCCCTCTCTGCGAGAAATCCTTTTAAACACAGTGAATAATCTCAAGTCCCTGACTAATGAGTAATACTTCGGCTTCGCTCAGTACGAGTGACAAATGACTAATGACTAATGAGTAATAACTAATCTACCAATGACTTTTACTCCTACCAAAACCCTTGCTGATAAAGTTCGCGCTGACTTCCCGATATTGCATCAGGAAGTCAACGAGAAACCCTTGGTTTATCTCGATAATGCTGCGACATCACAAAAGCCTTTGTTCGTATTAAATACCCTACGGGATTATTACGAGCAATATAATGCTAACGTCCATCGAGGCGCTCATTCTCTGAGTGCTAAAGCTACTGATGCTTATGAAGGTGCTAGAGATAAAGTTACCAAATTCATCAATGCTGCATCGCGTCAGGAAATCGTCTACACCCGCAACGCAAGTGAAGCGATTAACCTAGTCGCTTATAGCTGGGGAATGAATAATTTGCAGCCTGGGGATGAAATTATTCTGTCGGTGATGGAACACCACAGTAATATTGTGCCTTGGCAATTGGTGTCGCAAAAAACGGGCGCAGTACTGAAATTTGTAGAATTAACACCAGAAGAAACTTTTGATTTGGAACAGTTTAAAAAGCTGATTTGCGAAAAAACAAAGTTAGTGTCGGTGGTGCATATTTCTAATGCTTTAGGTTGCATTAATCCAGTTGAAGAAATTGGTGCGATCGCTCACAGCTACGGTGCTAAATTCTTAGTTGATGCTTGCCAAAGTGTTCCCCACTTCCCTGTCGATGTACAGAAAATAGATTGTGACTGGTTGGTAGCTTCTGGTCATAAAATGTGCGCTCCAACTGGGATAGGATTTCTGTATGGCAAGTTGGAATTGCTAGAATCAATGCCACCATTTTTTGGTGGTGGTGAGATGATTGCAGAGGTGTATTTAGACCATTCCACATACGCAGAATTACCGCATAAATTTGAAGCTGGTACACCTGCAATTGGAGAAGCGATCGCACTTGGTGCTGCGATAGATTATCTTAGCAGTATCGGTATGGATAAAATCCACGCCTACGAAGCAGAATTAACAGCTTATTTGTTCCAACAATTAGAGCAAATTCCCCAAATTAGAATTTACGGCCCCAAACCAAATGCAAAAGGTGAAGGTAGAGCCGCTCTTGCGTCGTTCACAGCCGGAGAAGTTCACGCTAACGACTTATCTACATTATTAGATCAAGAAGGCGTTGCCATCCGTTCTGGACACCACTGCACACAACCATTACACCGTTACTTAGGTCTTGCTGCAACCGCACGAGCAAGTCTATCTTTCTACAACACCCGCGAGGAAATTGATATTTTCATCAAAGCACTGAAAGAAACTCTGGACTTTTTTGCGGGTTTACTTGCTTAAATTTACAAAATATTCAGATAGTAATTGTGCCAATTATCAGCAAGATATATTGCTAATATTTGGCACAATTTAATTATCTGGATTATTTATAGGAGAAACTAAAGTTTTGAAGCTCATTGGTCAAATGGTTGAAATTGACTTGAGCGAATATTATATTAATGACATAGGTAAAATTATCGGTATTTTATCTAACATCCTGACAGAAGAAGTATTGTAATATGCTTGTCAAGTCAACGGCTGCTGAACAAAGAACAGTGCTACAGAACATTAGCTGGGAAACCTTTGAAGCCTTGCTGAGAGATACAGGTGAAGATAGAGGTTCTCGCTTTGCTTATGACTGCGGTGTTTTAGAAATCATGACTCCACTTTTTGAACACGAAAACCCCAAAATTCAGTTTGACCGATTTATTCTAGTCTTAGCTGAAGAATTAGGAATTGAAATTAGAAGTGCTGGTTCAACAACATTGAAGCGGAAAATATCAAAGCGGGGAATAGAACCAGATACTTGCTACTATATCCAGAATGAACTAGCTATTAGGGGTAAGCAAACTTTAGATTTAGAAAATGATCCGCCGCCTGACTTAGCAATTGAGATTGACATTACCAGTAGTTCAGTTAACAAATTGGGAATTTATTCAGCGTTGGGTGTAACTGAACTTTGGAGATATGATGGACAAAATTTAAAATTTTATCAATTGATAGAGGGGCAATATGTTAAGTGTAATTTTAGTATTGCCTTTCCTCTAGTATCAGTGAGCGAGATAAGCAGATTTATTGAGCAAAGTAAAAGTATGAGAGAAATTGCTTTGCTCAAATCATTTCGTGCTTATGTCAGGGAAAAGTTAAAATAGTTAGATAATTATTATATTAATTTTTACCGTCAAAAAGTTTATATTAATCTTTTAAATATTTAAGTTTTTTATTGTTGAACTTATATAATTTTTTGATAGTTTGTAGCAAGTTCCATAATATATATACGCCATTCAGAATAATCTTTTGTAATTGCCTCAATGTTATTTGGTATCCAAACAGATTTTCCTTTTATACTATTACAGGACTGGCAAGCTATTACAAGATTATAAGGCTTTGCTACTCCACCTCTTGAGGCAGGTATAACATGTTCGACCACATATTCTTTATGTAAGGATTTAGTTCCACAATATTGGCATAAAATACCATCACGTTGGCGAATTTTCTTTCTCATATTTTGTGAGACATGCGGTGTAGGCAAATTTGGATTTCTAGTGAGAGCTAAAATATCGGCTGTTATTGCACTATGACTACAAGCAAAAATAATACCAATTTCTAGTTTCATTTTGAAATCGATATATACACCTTTATCTAGTAATATTTTGACATAAGTCCTTCTTTGATAAATATTAGGATGTGCCATTATAAATCACTTTAAAAATATAGTGTTTCTTAGAAAATTGTAATTTAGATAAATAATGCAATGCGTGTATTTTAAGAAAATTAAATGCCATTAGTAAAAGTAACTGCTAAGATCCTACTTCTCAAATATAAGATTAACGAAGCACGCTTGTATTCGCCAAACACAACCTAAATCAACTGTAATCGCCCTATATTTACGCTCAACTCAAAGAATCTGGATCTATCCCCAATCTTCGTAATTCTTCTGCCAGTCTTTGAGTGCGTTCTTCAGCAGCGATCGCTCGTTCTTCTAGTGTTAAATATCTGACTCATTCTTTGTCATACCAATACAACCAATCCCGCGTAATTCCCTGATAGGTTCCTCATTCATAACCAATTGGTAAACCTATCTCTGATAACCAAACGAAATTTCCTGGTTGCAATACATATTCACCATTTACAAAGCGATAAACTTCTAAAGGTGGTTTTCTCCGGCGTTGGGATTGTAAACAACATAATACAAAACCTCTATATCCTCTTAGTCTCTCGATTTTGACAACTCATTTAGGATTACTATAGTTAGAAAAACCTTTAGCTTAACAGAGTAAAAAAGATAAGATCGGCAAAAATGTTAATTGCTGAGTTGGGATGTGCAATCAGACGCCAGGGGTCTTTCTTGAAAACTGCTGAAACTGTGGCTATGGCATTCACGGCATCCATACCATAACTCATAAAGAAATCTACTGTATCCCCATCAACAATTGAGTACCACTGAGAACCTAGAGACCACTCCTCCTTGATAGTTACATCTAAACCGTAGTCTTTGTAAATACCAGTGGCAAGGGCGTAAACCATCGTAGACATCGTTTAGTAAAATCCACCATGTTCTGCTTCTGCTATCTAGTTTGTACTAAAGTTAACTTTATTCAACCGAGAATTGTTAGTTGACAGTTGGTTGCTGTTAGTACAAGCAGCAATAACGCTGCTATTAATTCAGCTAGAAGCGTATTGAATAAAACTATGGTGAGTAAGGCGATGAATTGTTGTTGATGAGGATGATAACAGATTCATAAAACAGTATGATGTTCTCTCCTATCTGCCGTTGTAGCTGAATCTAAATGTACATTCTAGAATCAACTTTTGATTCACTAGGGAATAGGGCTGAATTTCTAAAGCACGTTGAAAAGCTCGGATAGCTTGACTATACTCTCCTATTGCTGCATAACATAAGCCCATACCATGAAGCGCCCCAAAATGTATTGGATTTATCTGTACAACCATCTGACAATCAGCCAGAGATTTTTGATAATCACCAATACTGTAATAGAGGAAAGCTCGACGATTCCAAGCTTCGGCAAAATCTGGCTGGTCTTTAATTAATGCTGTCAGCGCTGTTTCCGCTTCAGCAATTTCACCTGCATCTAGTAGCTTTTGACTGCGGTCAATTATTTCCAGCCCATAGATTCCCTTTTGCTGAAACCAGATCCGCCAGATTTTTCTGGTTGCCTTGTCGCGCACTGTGGCATCCGGGTTTTTCAACTCTTCAAGTAAGGAATTGATAAATAAAGAATCCATGAATTTGAGATCAGTGAATATACCTTTGTATTAACTTTCTCACAAAATACATCGATTAAATCATTTTTAAAGTCATCTTTAAATTAACCGTGATTAATTGCTGATTATGAAATTTATGTGTGATTTATTGTGTTCAACAATATGACTAATACCACACTAGATATTTAGAGTCATAAAAATAAAACTGACTAAGGTAGCTAGCAGCTCCCTTTGGCGACATCAATATACCAGAACTGCAATATGCAGTAGACAAAGGTTGTTTGCAGGTAGATGGCAAGATTATGAAACCAGGGGGTAATTTGGTTATTACCAAAGCCACAGTTGAGCCACTTTGGTATTTACCAGTAATTACTAAGCGTTATGACATTACAGAATCACAGTTGCTTTGCCCATACAGAATGCGATCGGCTTCTAAGAATTAATGCCGAATATGTTGTATCGATTTTTCACAAATTATCTTAGTTGCTAATATACTCTTTACTAGAACCTAAATTTATCTGCTTACTAGCTGCACCGGAAGGTATAGAGAATCTTGTAATGTACATTACATTCCGAGGTGGTACTATATGCCTCTGTTATTGATGACCATTTTAATAAACATGGCTAATTAAGTACTGGGTTGTGAGATACAGGCACGGTGGGCTACGCCTAAGCTTATGTAATACAAAATAAGCTAATTACCCCGATCAAATGACGATCAAATCCAGTTATTAACCTAACACTGCACAAATCGTGAGTTAACAAATTTTACTTCATATATTCTTAAATAAATACATACTAAATACATCACATTGATACATTAACTTTATATAAAATAGTGAATAGTTTTTTTAGCTATTCTATAATCATCTACTATAATGTTGGATACTTTAATTTCCCGATTATAACGATAAATATTACATAGTAGGTACTAATGATACAACCGACTATCGGACAATTAGAAACAGAAATATCACAGCGAATCATAAATTTATATAATGATAGGTTAGGAAAGTCTCCTAGCCAAATCATTTGTCATTTTTTTGATACAGAAATCGTAATTTCTATAGAAAACTCTGTTACCCAAGCTGAACAAACTTTACTGAAAGGAGGTTATGATACTTTAGCTGAACAAGTACGATTATATTTAGAAAAAATAATTAAACCAGATTTAAAAAATTTGATTGAGGAAATTATTGGTCAACCTGTCCTCTACCTGATGACAAACACAAATTTAATAACAGGTCGTACTGGGATTGTTGTAATTCTCAAAGAATTACCTGAAGTTCGTAATCCCGAACCTATTCCCAAGATAAATATTAGGAAATTAGCTGACTGATGTGGCGATTGATTACCACTTCTAATTGATTAAAATCATAGGGTTTAGTAATGCAATCATCAAACGCTGTGAGCATTGTGGAGCGATCGTCTTGTACCGTTGTTATAGGTGTGACCGCAATGATTGGAATGGTAGCAGTTTTTGAGTCATGTTTGAGATCGTCAATAACTTGGTTCGCACTCAAATTAGATAGCTTCATATCTAGCAGAATTAAATCTGGTTGATGAGTTTGTGCTAACATCACAGCCCTCACCCCTTGTTTGGTACAAATACATGAAAAATTTAATATTCCTAAATGAGAATTAAGTAGCTCTAAATCATGTAAACTCTGTTCTACAACCAAAATTAAAGGCTGTTCATTCATAAGCAGTTAGTCCTATCCAAGAAAAGCTATTTATAAAAACTCCACCCATTAGGAAAACCTGAAAGTCTTTGTTTATAGCAAGTGTTTAATTGAATGTACGAACGACCAACTAAAGCATAAAAATGAATAGGTTAATATATAGTTCGTTCGGTTGTCCATCAGCGCTAAATTTTAGGAAATAACATCGCAAAGCAGTCATAACATCAAGCAAATATTAGCATAAGTGATGCATGTGATTGCAAGGATTGGCTATAAAGATCGGTATTTTATGGTAAGTAAGGGATACTTAAGGTACTTAAAGTTGCAGATTTACCAGCCTTAGCCAAGAGTGCCCAAATTACGTAGGCATCGCCTTTGTTACATTACCATAAATTAATTAAGTATATTTAACCATCAAGTAACTGACGTGCATAAGCGATCGCCTCTGTTGGAGTTGAAACTTTCCCCTCAGCTTGTGCTACCCCAATTTCAGTTAGCAGTTGACCGATAATTGGCGAAGCTGGAATATCTAATGTTGTAATCAACTCCTTGCCGCTTACTAGAGGAGTGGGATGAGCGATCGCATCATCAGGGTTAAGGTAGCGGTCGATCAAAGGTGCTAAGACTTGGTAGCTCATTGCTTTAGTTTCCACTGCTGTGTGTAGTGGCTTGTCACCAGATATTGCCTCTACCAAATTATTAATTGCTACAGCTAGCACTGCCGTAGTGGGGAACACAATATCTGCATCATGAAACAAAAAGTATTGTTCTCGCAACGACATCTCAACTACTTGAAATTGCGGTAACAGTTTCAAAGCAGTAGTTACACCGCGGATTTCGGCACGGCTATAAGTTAGTTCCTGTAGCTCTATTTCTGCTAATTCTGGATCTGGATTGACGAGACAAGCAAGTTTGGCAATACCTAGCCAAGTAGTTTTAATACTATCGCGGACATATTGTTGCAGTTGTACGCCTAGTTGTTGCCAATTTTCTGTGAGTAAGGCGGCAGCTGTGTCAACTGCTGCTAGTTTGAGCAAGCTTTCACGGGTGGCATTTTTGAAGAAAGGGGCAAGTAAACCATCTTCCCAAGCCATTGTAATCCAAGGAGTACCTTGAGAATTTGCCAGTAGATAGCCAATTTCTACCCTAACTCTTTCGGCTGCAACTTTGCTAAGATGTGATGCCAAAGAACGAATTGCGGCTTGGGTAGCTGGCTCAATAGTAAAACCTAGTTGGGCGGCTTGGCGATAACCTCGCATTAACCGCAAAGGGTCATCTTCTAGGTTTGCGGGTGATACCATTCGCAAAATGCCCTGTTGTAAGTCTATATAACCTTGCAGAGGATCGATAATTTCTTGCGTATGGGGATTATAAGCGATCGCATTTACCGTAAAGTCCCGTCTGTGCAAATCAACTTCTAAACTATTTCCTTCCTGTTGGGCAAAATCAGCCGTGGCGTGGGGAAAAACCACACGCGCAATTTGTCGTTTTGCATCGAGTAACACAAAACCAGCTTTGTAATGATGAGCGATCGCTCTCGCTACCTTTACCGCCTCGGATGGTATAACAAAATCTAGATCCAGATATTCGCGAGTTCTGCCAAGGATCGCATCTCGGACAGCGCCACCTACCATGTAAGCGGGTTGTGGCAAGAATTCCAAGCTGAAAGGCCAATTTTCGGGAGCGAGGGTAGAAGGAATTGATTCGTGCATTGTAATAAAAATCAACCCAGCAACTCATGAATAACAGTTGGGCTTACGTTAGATTAACAATAAAGGCCCCTGGAGTTGGTTCTATTATGTGTATTTGCGTGAATTGCCACTATGTAGACAGCTGTGTTACCTATCATGCCGTAGAAGGGCAGCACCAACAGCCTCACTTGACTGAAACCCCAGATTTTGATCCCAATGAACCTTCTATCAATGTCAATATTCGGACTAAAGATGATGTGATTGAAATGGAATGGGATGTTGTTGGTTGTCTGAGCTTTAAACGAGAAACAGGTAAGTGGTCGAAGTTGCGTCCTGGTGAATTAGTGCCGACTTGATAGAAAATGATTGGTGTATCTTACAGTTATTTTCAGGTAAATAGACCACGCGCTAGGGGCGCAAAGTCTTGCGCCCCTACAACAGATATGGTTACAATACACGATCTCTGCTGTAATGAGATTTTTTCCATCAGCGATCGCTATTAGAAAGTCAACAGCATTGGCTCTCACAAACCTTGTAACAAGACCGTTTGACTGATTATTACTCAGTAGTTTTTCAATTAAGAACCGCTATGTTATATGCTTAATAAATCACGTTAACTCTATAAAAATAGATATTTTAAGTAACTTTGACAACGGAACTAGAAGACCTTGCAATAAATAAATCCGCTTTAGCACTACACACCACCACTCCTGAATTAGGTTTGGCAATTAGTAATTTTGCAGGTGAAACTCGCTCTCAAATTTGGAATTTGGGGCGTGATTTATCTAGCTTAGTGCATCAATATTTAATTGAATTTATTAAACCACAAACTTGGGCAGATTTGTCCTTTATCGCAGTTGCAAAAGGCCCCGGCGGCTTTACAGGAACTCGAATTGGTGTTGTTACTGCTCGTACTTTAGGGCAACAGTTAGATATTCCTGTATTTGCGATTTCAACTTTGGCTGCGGTAGCTTGGTCAGAAGCCAGCAAAAGCCAAAATTTAACAACTTTTGCTGTGGAAATGCCAGCACAACGAGGTCAAATTTTTGCTGCTATTTATCAGTTTCAGCCAGATACTTCTAAACTAAAAGTGTGTTTGTCAGATAGAGTGTTGACACCAGAAGCATGGCAAGAAACTTTAGCGAATTGGAACACTAATTATCAGTTGATTCAAGCCCAATCTGGGTTGGCGGCAACGGTGACAAGTATTCTGGAACTAGCTAATCTCGATTGGCAAGAGGGCAAGTGTCCTAATTGGTCAGAGGCTTTACCATATTATGGGCAGCATCCAGTAGAAGTTTAACTAACTAATATATGTTTTTCCAGTACTCTAGCCCTGTATAACGATTCTTTTACCACAATAAGGGAATAAGGTAGTAGGGCAGACATAAAACACCTGTAATAATGCCAATCCAATAAGGAAGGTTGCTATTTTTACTAAATGTTTGCTTAATGATGAATAAAAAATTATAAGACAATATTGGAAAGGTCAGCAACCACAAAATTAAAGCTCTATCACTGTATGAGTAAATGACTACTCCCACATCAGCAGAGGGTTTTCCTCGTACAAGTTCAGCCATATAGCCAGACAATTCTCCGGAACCAATAACAGAAGATATTGCCCCAACGATTGCCAACATATATTTGATAGGGACTAACAAAACCCTCCAAATTAGTCTTAGTTGTGGATGAGGATTCATGAGTATTCTTAATTATAGGTTTATCAAAATAACAAGAATCCCAAAACTCTAGTTCATCAAAATACTCACTAATAATAGTCATCATCATCCAAAGAAGCAATACAATAAATAAATCCAAAATCAAAATAGCCACAGCCAAACTGGGAGAGTAACCAACAATACTATAGCCCCAGCAGCTAAGGCAGTAACTGCCAGATCGCGATCGAGATTGAATGTCTCAGCAATTACCAGCGTGGCGAAAGCTGGAGGCATAGCCGCTTGTAACACAATTATCTTTGCGATCGCCCCAGTTAATCCAAATAGGGGTAAGATGCTACCCAATATTAAGGGAACTAGCAGCATTTTGATTCCTAAGCTCATCCCTGCTTGTGGTAAGCTACGCCAAGATTTGAGCAGCGCCAGTCGCATTCCAATTAATACCAGGGATAAAGCTACACTACTCCAAGCAAATTTTTCTAACCAAAATTCCACGACTGTGGGAATTGTCACCTGCCGAAACAGCAAGCCAAATCCGAAACCCCACAGCGCAGGATTAATTAAGATGGGCCTAGCAATCTGCCAATGATTATGGATGCCACCGCCAAAACGCGCTGCTAGTAACACACCCAAGCCATAAGCTCCTGGGAATGAACCTAGCAAATCGTAAAATAGCGCCCAAGCAAAGTATTCCTTGCCTACCATTGCCAAGGTAATGGGAAAGCCAAGATAACCAGTATTACCCAACATTGCGGCTAATATCAAGCTAGCCTGAGTTGATGGTTGGGAAACAGTCTTTCTAAAATAGGCTTGTCCTTTAATGGCTAACCAAGCAAAAAATGCTCCTAGTAAAATAGCTAGGTAAGCGATAGCAGGCGCAACCCAAATTTGCCCTGACAAGCTGGATTGACGCAAAAACGATACTATGCTTATGGGTACTCCCACCCAAAAAAGAAACAGTCCTAAACGTGTAGGAACTGTTACAGGTAGTTTGCGTCCCAGGATAAAACCTACCAGGACTAATCCTCCCAGCTTGACGTATAGTTCTAAAAGGTTTGTCAAGATTGCGCCTAAGAACCACAGATGTAAAATGCTACCTGTTACGTCTACTTTTGTCCAGTGCAAAATCTGTTATGGCTATTCCACAAAAACAGGAGTTTACCCTTGAATAAGGCAGGGTTTTCTGGAAAACCGCAAAACTCATCGAATGACCTTGGTGATGATATTCCAGTGGCTGTACGCGATACCCCTGTTGCAGCACCTAAAATTTGGTTGCAACCCCGAATTATTTTGATTGGGGGATTTGCGGGATTTGTCTTGCTAGCTTTAATTAGCGGTTTGTGGTTTTTCGTGACTGCACCCAAAAAAACCGCCGATTCTCAACCTTTACCAGCTACTTCTGCTCCTGCAACGACCGCAGCAAATAATTCCAGCGATACTGTATTAGGGCATTTTCCATACCCAGAAGCCCCTGAGTCAGAACTAGTAACCATCTCCGCAAATAGGGGCATTAGAATGCGAAAAGCTGCTGCCCAAAAGTTTGAGGAGATGGTAGCAGCAGCCCGGAGTTCAGGTGTAATATTAGTGCCAATTTCTGGCTTTCGCTCAGTCAAAGACCAAGAGCAGTTGTTTTTTGCTGTCGGTGCGCAGCGAAATCAAACGCCAGCAGAACGAGCCGCCCTCAGTGCTCCTCCTGGCCATAGCGAACATCATACGGGTTATGCTGTGGATGTTGGAGACGGATCGGTGCCAGCAACTAATCTTCAAACAAACTTTGACAATACCAAGGCTTATCGGTGGCTGCAAGCAAATGCAGCACGTTTTAGCTTTGAAATGTCTTTTTCCAAAGATAATGCTCAAGGTGTAAGTTATGAGCCGTGGCACTGGCGTTTTGTAGGCGATCGCAATAGTTTAGAAATGTTCTACAAAGCCAGAAACTTGAAACCCGCTAAGATATCGCCATAAAAGACAGCAAACAGGAGTCAGGAGTAATTGGTTTTAACCCCTCTTTCCCTACTCCCTTTCCCCTAGTGGAGGCTGAAGCACCACTTCTTTAAGGGCTGGACAGTAGTATTCAGCAATTTTCTTAGCGATCGCATCTGGGCGGGAAATTTTATCGAGATTGCAAAGTAAAATCACGGTAATTTTGTCATCAATAAAGCGGCTAATGTTACTTGCGAATCCTAGTATCGAACCATTATGACCAACTACTCGGCGATCGCCATAATTAAATACCCACCAACCTAAACCTGCAACATATCTTAATTTTTCCCAATCATCGCCCTGATTGGGAAAACGAGGAGTCCACATCAAATCCAGGGTTGATTGCTTTAGTAGAGTTGCACCACAAAGCGCCTGTTCCCACTTCACCATATCTTCTACACTGGAAAGTTGACCTCCAGCAGAATAGGTAACAGAAGGACTGTAGTAAGGTTTGTTAACGAGTTTGCTGTTTAGCAACCGATAACCAGCAGCCCGGTGCGGCACTATGTCACTGGGATTATTCATCACGGTTGCATTCATTCCCAAAGGAGCAAAAATGCGCTCTTGCAACAAATCTCCATAAGATTGTCCAGTTACTTTTTCTAGGAGCAAACCCAGTAGATAGTAGCCTGTGTTGTCGTAGGCGCTAAACTCACCTGGTTGGAACTTGAGGGGTAAGTGAGTAACTAGAGCCAAAATTTCAGATTTAGATAAATCAAGATGAGTAATTTCCCAGTAGTTTGGAGCATCGGTATAGCTAGGAATTCCAGACTGATGAGATAGAATATGCCCGATTGTGACATTTTGCCACGTTAGGGGTAGACGATCGAGATAGTCTGCGATCGCATCATCTAGCGAAATTACCCCTTGCTCCACCAGCATCATTATGGCTGTAGCGGTGAAAGTTTTACCTACAGACGCAATTTCATAAACTGTATTTTCAGTAGCTGGAACAGAGTGTTCAACATTCGCCAGTCCATAGCCCTTAACTAAAACAGGTTCACCTTCCTGCACGACTGCAACAGAAAGCCCCGGAATCTGGTTTTTAGTCATTACAGCTCGAATATAGTCGTCAATCATAATTGACCTGATTTTTGTTTGGCGATATCGAGATGAGGGAGCAGAGGAGCAGGGGGAAAATTCCTCTCCTCTGCACCCTTCCCCCTGCCCCTCTGCCTCTTCCCAATGCCCCATGCCCAATGCCCTACGCTTAATTTTATCTGCTATTTTCTGGGTTCTCAGGCGCTGGTTTCTGATACTTACCTGGATACTTGCGCTGAAAGTATTCCTCCATAATTTGTAAGATCATCGGCGCAGCAATGCTACCACCACCACCACCGGAATGTTCAGCAAATGCCACAATCACAACTTCTGGCTGTTCAGCAGGTGCATAAGCTCCAAACCAAGCGTGATTTTGCTTAACACGGCCTTTCCACGCTTCAGCAGTGCCACTCTTACCAGCCACTGCGGGAACTGTTGGCTGCTTCAAAGCTTTACCCGTACCTTCAGCTACTACTTTCCGTAGTCCCTGACGGAGAACACTTATGGTTGTCGGCTTCATATTTAAAGATGCTCGCCAGCTTTTTGCTTCTTCATTGTCTTTAAGCAAATGCGGCTGGACTCGATAGCCACCATTAGCAGGCACAGCAAACATGATGGCGACTTGTAAAGGTGTCGTTTGTAAAGCACCTTGACCAATTGACATATTAATGCTGTCGCCTACAGTCCAAGGTATCTTCCAAGTTTTCTGCTTCCATGCCTCATCTGGTACTAAACCTTTTGCCTCTTCGTTGCCAAACTCAAAGCCCGTTCTTTTACCAAATCCATACTTGCGAGTCCACTCAATTAAAGTTGGGCCGCCGACTCCGCGACCAATTTGATAGAAGAAGGTATCACTACTCCACTGTAATGCTCCGACAAAACCCAATGGCCCGAACCCGGCGTGATTCCATTCACCAAATCGGGTGCCGCCAAAACTCAGGGAACCGTAGGTTTGCAGGACTGTGCTAGGAGAAAATTTACCTGATTCTAAACCGGCTGTGGTGGTAACAATTTTGAAGGTGCTAGCGGGTGGAAAGGCGCTGAGGGCGCGATTCACCAAGGGATGATCGGCACCTTGGACAAATTCCCAATCTTTTTGGGTGAGTTTCTGCTTCGAGAAAATATTTGGGTCAAAGGTGGGGTGAGATACCATTGCTAAAACGGCACCGGTCTTGGGATCAAGGGCAACGATCGCACCGTCGCGATCGCCTAAAGCTTTTTCTGCTGTCTTTTGCATATTTAAATCTACAGTCAAGTGCAAATCGTTACCAGCTTCCGCCTGTTTTTCACCTAAAACTCGGAGCGGGCGACCTGCACCATCAACTTCTACTTGCTGACCACCCCATTCACCCCGCAGACTTTTTTCATAAGCTTTTTCAACTCCCATTTGACCAATCACATCACCCAATCTGTAACCTTCCTGCTTCTTTTCTTTTAACTGCTCGGCGGTCAGTTCTCGCGTATAACCTAATACATGAGCTAATTCCTTGCCGTGGGGGTAATAGCGAACCGCCTCTGTAGAGATTTCCACGTCTTGAAGTTCGGCTTGATACTCCTTTAATGCTGTGATTTGCGCCTCGTTCAAGTCACGAGCAACCCGAATCAGTGAAGAAGAGTTAGCACCGGCCTCTTCTAATTTCTTCTCCATCTCTTCTTGGGTAACTTCGAGAATTTGAGATAGACGTGCCCCTACAACTGGCCATGCTGGCTTGGTATGTGCCATCGGCCACAAATATACAGAGCGAGGATAGCGAGTACTGGCTAAAAGTTTGCCATTGCGGTCAAAGATATTGCCCCGTTCTGGTTGTTTGGGGATCATCCGAATTCGATTTGACTCGGCTCGTTTTCGGTGGCTTGCTCCTTCAGTAATTTGCAAATATGCCAAACGAACACTGATACCAGTCATCATCAGTAGAGTAAATATTATTAAAAATATCGGCTGGAAACTCTTTCCAACTGTACGTGTATTTTTTTGTCCGCCAAGTGGAGATGGATTCAATAAACTCATAAGACAAAGAGGATTTCAAAATTAAGATTATTTTTAAACAATTCTGTTTTAGGTTTTAGTTTTACACACTAGTCTCCAGTGCCATGTCCTGAATTATGAGTTTTTGCTTCTGATGGGTCAGGCTGAGGTTTTTGATACTTACCTGGATATTTGTGCTGAAAATAAGCTTCTAGTACTTGTAAAACCATCGGCCCGCAAACAGTACCGCCATGATCGCCAGAGTTTTCCCCAAAGGCCACAACCACAATTTCCGGCTTATTACTAGGAGCATAAGCACCAAACCAAGTATGATTTGGGCGACCAGCACCGGCTTCAGCAGTGCCACTCTTCCCGGAGGCTGGGGCAATTGTTGGCACGTCCAAGCGCTTACCAGTGCCTTCACTCACCACCTTTCGCAGTCCGTCGCGGAGAACTTTGATAGTTGTCGGCTTCATATTTAAGGATTCTCGCCAACTTTTTGCTTCTTCGTTGTCTTTAAGCAAATGTGGCTGAACTCGATAGCCGCCATTAGCAGGGACAGAAAACATAATCGCCGATTGCAGAGGTGTCACTTGTAAAGCGCCTTGACCAATTGACATATTAATGGTGTCACCAACAGTCCAAGGTATCTTCCAAGCTTTCTGCTTCCATGTTTCATCTGGAACCAAGCCTACTGATTCTTCATCACGAAATTCAATACCAGTTCTTTGACCAAACCCGTATTTGCGACTCCATTTGATTAAAGTTGGGCCGCCAACTTTTCTGCCAACTTGATAGAAGAAAGTATCACTACTCATAGCGATCGCTCTGGGAAATCCCAATGGCCCGAATCCGGCGTGGTTCCACTCACCAAATGTCACCCCACCCACGGTAAGAGAACCAAAGGTTTGTAGTATTGAGTCAGGAGAAAATTCACCTGATTCTAGTCCAGCTGTCGTAGTCACAACTTTAAAAGTACTGGCGGGTGGAAAGGCACTCAGGGCGCGATTCACCAAGGGATGATCTTTCCCTTGGACACTTTCCCAATCTTTTTGAGAGAGTTTTTGTTTGGAAAAGATATTTGGGTCAAAGGTGGGGTAAGATACCAACGCTAAAACAGCACCATTGTTTGGATCGAGTGCTGCGATCGCACCTCGGTGATTTCCTAAAGCTTTTTCTGCTGCCTTTTGCACATCCAAATCTATGGTTAAGTGCAAATCATTACCAGCTTTTGCCTGTTTCTCCCCTATAACCCGGATTGGTCTACCCGCACCATCCACTTCCACTTGCTGACCGCCCCATTCGCCCCGTAGAGCTTTCTCATAAGCCTTTTCCACACCCATTTGACCGATGACATCTCCCAGTCGATAGCCTAACTCCTTCTTGCCCTTTAACTGGTCGGGGGTTAACTCCCGTGTATAACCTAGTACGTGCGCTAATTCCTTGCCGTGGGGATAATAACGTACAGAATCTGTATTGATCTCCACTTCTGGGAGTTCATTTTTATACTCCTTTAATGCCGTAATTTCTGCTTCATTTAAATCGCGAGCAACCCGGATGAGGGAAGAAGAATTAGCACCAGCTTGTTCTAATTTCTTTTCCATCTCATCTTGGGGAATGTTGAGAATTTGCGCTAGACGCGGGCCGACTACAGACCAGGAAGGCTTAGTATGTGCCATCGGCCACAAGTATACAGAGCTAGGATAGCGAGTGCTAGCTAAAAGTTTGCCATTCCGGTCAAAAATATTGCCCCGTTCTGGTTGTTTGGGAATCATCCGAATTCGGTTTGCTTCAGCTCGTTCTCGGAGTTTTGGCCCTTCAACTATTTGCAAGTAAGCCAAACGAGCCTCAATCCCACTGGCCATTAATAGGGTAAATACGATTAAAAATATTGATTGGAAACCACGTCCAACTGTACGTGTATCTTTTTTGTTGCCGAGTGATGGGAATAAAGACATAAGTATCAATTCAAAATTCAAAATGAATAAACGCAATTCCAGCCAGACTTTTAGCAATTGCTAATATACAATTTTAAGGTTTGTTAACTTAATCGCAGAATCCCTAAGTAAAAAGTTTAGTATATAAATTTACCATATTTTTGTTTTTGTTACTGGGTACGAAAGAATCGGGCGAGTATATTCTTGAACAATTGTTTTTGGCGGATACAATAAACCAAAGTGTCAAATATAGTCTGCCCAAAAGACTAGAGCAATTGACAAAATAACGTAAAGATCGCGGCATTCTACTGAGGATTATGGCTCAAATTGTCATGCAAAATCAGAGGGGGATAACAAGTTTTCAGCCACTTGATGTGGAACTGCGTAACGTCTTCAAGTTTTTTAACCAAGAACCAGCAGTAAATGGAATTGATTTGGATGTCAGACAAGGAGAATTTTTTAGTATTTTAGGCCCCTCCGGTTGTGGTAAAACAACAACACTGCGCTTAATTGCTGGGTTTGAAATTGCTGACGCTGGTAAGGTATTTATTCAGGGTCAGTCCATGACTAATGTGCCCCCTTACCGCCGACCCGTCAATACTGTATTTCAAAGTTACGCTCTATTTAACCACCTGAATGTCTGGAATAACATCGCCTTCGGACTGCGGTTAAAAAAAATACCCAAATCGAAAATTGAAGCTAGAGTCGAAGAAGCTTTAAAACTGGTGAAAATGGAAAGTTTGCGATCGCGCTTTCCCAATCAACTTTCTGGCGGTCAACAGCAGCGAGTAGCTTTAGCAAGGGCTTTAGTCAACCGTCCCACCGTGGTATTACTGGATGAACCTTTAGGGGCGTTAGATTTAAAACTACGTAAGGAAATGCAAGTTGAGTTATCAAATTTACACAAAGACTTGGGGTTAACCTTTGTGATGGTGACACACGACCAAGAAGAAGCATTGTCTTTGAGCGATCGCATTGCCGTGATGAATCAAGGCAAAATTGAACAAGTTGGCACTCCCAGCGAAATTTACGAACGTCCCTGTACATCCTTTGTTGCTGATTTTATTGGTGATACTAATTTATTCAGTGGTGAAATCGTCGCGGTAGACTCGTCCAATATTAAAATTTCCACAAAAATGGGACTATCAATTGTTATTAACCGCGCTGAAGATACACCAACTGAATTATCACAATCTGTAGTAGTGAGTGTGCGTCCAGAAAAAATACAGCTTTCGCTTTATCCACCTAATTTGCCAGTTAACTGCTTTGAAGGACGGCTTGTCAACGTTATGTATTTGGGCACACACGTTAACTATGTTATGGAATTAACAAATGGCATTAGCATTAATGTGTTGCAACCTAATACTTTGGGCACTTTACCAGACCGCGACACACTTATTTACGCCTGGTGGGCAGAAACTGATTGTTTAGCTATTAGTCAATAGTCAACCCCTTTTCTGCGAGACGCTGCGCGAATGAGGAAATCAAAAATCAAAAATCAAAAGTCAATGGTCATAAAAAACATCGGTAAACCAGTACAAATTCATGGTTAAAAAGTAAAAAGATAATCCCGATAAATAAATTTAGAAGTTGACAGCCGTTCTTTATTTTCTTTCTTTTGCCTTGTTCGATCAATGCTGAATTGGAATTGTAATTACAAATTCTGTTCCTGCTGCTGGTGATGAATGACATTCCAGTTTGCCGCCATGTGTTTCTGTAATGATTTGATAACTGATAAACATTCCCATACCTGTTCCCTTACCTACAGGCTTGTTGGTGAAAAACGGATTAAAAACTTGTTGTTGAATCTGTTCTGACATACCTATTCCATTATCAGCGATCGCAATTTTTACCCAACTGGAATCTATCACTGATGTACGAATAGCGATCGTGGGAGTTAACAACCCAGATGTTAAATTGTCTATTCTTAATTGTGCATTTTCAATTCTCCATTCTTCTAAAGCATCAATGGCATTTGCCAATATATTCATAAACACCTGATTGAGTTCTCCGCCATAGCATTCCACTAAAGGTAATGTGCCGTAGTCTTTGATGACTTGAATGGCTGGAAGCTTTGTTGTTTCTTGGAAGCGATGTTGCAATACCATTAGAGTACTGTCGATGCTTTCGTGAATATCTACTGCTTTAAACTCGGCTTCATCTATGCGTGAGAAGGTTCTTAACGACAGCACAATCTGACGGATGCGCTTAGTACCAACTTTCATCGAACTCAATATTCTTGGTACATCTTTTTGGATGTACTCTAGGTCAATTTCTTCACACAAAGCCTGAAATTCCAACTTATCACCAGATTGCTGCTGATGGTGAATTATTCGTAACAGGTCTTGAGTATATTCTTCAAGATAGGTGAGATTACCGTGAATAAAATTAACGGGGTTGTTGATTTCGTGGGCAACTCCAGCAACCAGTTGACCCAAACTAGACATTTTTTCTGCTTGAATCATTTGTGCTTGAGTTTGTCTGAGTTCTTGAAGAGTTTGTGCTAAATTTTCTGTTTGTTGTCGCAGTTGGTCTTCCATCTGTTTGCGTTCACTGATATCCCTGGCGACACAAACAACGGTGTTTTCGTCCATGCTGGCAATATTCGCCTCAAACCAAACCTCTCGGTCGCCTATAGGCAAGCTATATTCTACCTTCACAGTTTTTTGAGTTAAGAGTGCTTGTTGAATAGAGTTGAGAAAATAGTCCGCACAAGCAAAGGGTAAAACCTCATGTATTTTTCTGCCCAGCATTTCCGCAGGAGGTTGGTAGAGTAAAGGCGCACCGCTAGGAGCGATTTTGAGGTATCTTCCTTCGGCATCTAAGACAAGAATTACATCCTGCATAGCGTTGAACAAGGCGAGTAATTCTGCTTGCGAGGCTTTGATTAATTCTTCGGCTTGTTTGCGACTGCTGATATCGCTAATAGCGCCATGAAGACCAATAATTTCACCATCTGAGTCGAAAATTGGCGAAGCCACTGACCTCATCCAGCACCAATCTCCATCCTTTTTTAGGTGGCGAAATTCTATTGCGATCCGCTGCCCCTTGGTTTCCACCATTTCTTGGATTTTTCTCTGGGCTAGAGGGAAATCATCAGGATGAAGCAAGGGGGCAAAGGGTTGACAAAGTAGGTCTGAAGGTTCCCATCCTAAAACATTTTTATATTGTGGTGAGACATAAGTAAAAAGACCTTGCACTGACATGGAAAAAATCAGATCGCTGATATTTTCCACGAGTTGGCGATACTTAGCTTCACTCTCAGCCAAAGCAGTTGCCGCCGTTTGGTGATGCTGTCCGCGAATTTTCTTTGCTGATTCTACAAAGGTAGAATTATCTACCAATTTCGACTGTAATTTTATCAGTTGTAAATCCTGTGGGACTTCATCAGTAACTAATTCACAAATTTGATGTTGTTCGACTAACAGCGTAGTTGAATAAAGGTCTTGCAATGCTTCTAGCTGTTGCAGCAATTGGGCATTTTGCTGACGTAAAAGCGATATCTCTTGATTGATGTTGTTAGTAGACATGTTCAACTCCGATTTACTTTATTTAGTACTGTTTGCTAGGGTTGAGCCAGTCCTGCCTGACTCAGGACTTACGCAAAAATTGCTCAAAAGCTTAATTTATCGAACCGCCAAGATGCCTTTCCTGCGTGAATGCTACGTGCCCATGAGCAACTGGGGTGACAGAATCTTCTTAGCTAAAGTTGGTCTACTCAGCACTGTTTATTGCCGCACTGGAATTACGATCGCAAACTCTGTACCTTTTCCTGGGGAGGAGTTGCAGTGTATTGAACCTCCGTGTTTTTCCACAACAATTTGACGGGCGATCGCTAATCCTAAACCCGTCCCTTTTCCCACAGATTTCGTCGTAAACAAATGGTCAAATATCTTTTGCTTGACTGCTTCATTCATGCCATTAGCATTATCAGCAATCGTTATTTTCACTTGATTATCTTTCAATGAGGTTTGAATTGTAATCTTGTTAGGCTTTTCTTGGATTTCTGCAAAATTCCGCCCAGCATTCGACTCATCCAAGGCATCAATGGCATTAGCTAGGATATTCATAAATACCTGGTTTAATTGTCCAGGAAAACATTCAACTTGAGGCAAATTGCCATAATCGGTTATTACTTCAATTGCTGGACGTAGCTCATTAGCTTTGAGGCGATGTTTGAGAATTAAAATTGTACTTTCAATCCCTTCATGAATTTTAAATGGCACTTTGTAATCTTTATCAGCGCGGGAGAAAGTTCTTAAACTAGTACTGATATTTTTCAGGCGATCGCACGCCATCACCATTGAATCTATTACCTTGGGTAAATCTCCTAAACTATAATCTAAGTCAATTTCTTCTGCATGATCGATAATTTCAGCACCCGGATTAGTAAAACTTTCTTGATAAAGTTTCAAATGTTGCACAACATCAGCAATAGTGGGTTTAGTTTGTTTGAGACTTGCAGCAATAAAGCCCAAAGGATTATTCATTTCATGGGCTACGCCAGCAACTAAATTACCCAGTGCAGACATTTTCTCACTTTGAACAATTTGTAATTGGGCTTGTTGTAATTCTTCTAAGGCTGTTTCGAGTGCTTGAGATTTTTCTGTCACCGCTGATTCAGCTTGTTTGCGATCGCTAATATTAATAGTTGTTGCAACTATGCGATAAACTTTGCCCGCCCGGTCTTTTAATGGACTGAGTGTGGTTAACCACCAACTTTTCTGGTCATGAAATGTTAGACATTCTTCATAGGTGATGGGTATTCCGCTTTGGAAACAACGCAGATGATTTTGAGATACTGCTGCACTTTCATCACCATGTAAATCTTGGGGAGTTTTACCTAGTACTTGGGAAGCAGGTATACCAACTGCTAATTCGCACGATTTACTCCATCCTGTGTACTCAAACTTACCATTATCCCGGACATCAATCACACAGATCAGACAGCCAACACCTTCATAAATACTACTGAGGAACTTTTCTCGTTCCTGGAGATGATTATATAACTGGGCATTTTCCAAAGAAATTGCGGCTTGAGTGCAGAGGAAATTTATAACAGAAAGGCGATCGCTAGTAAATACCCCTTGAGTCAGTTGATTTTCTAGGTAAAGAATCCCTACTAAACGCCCTTGATTAATAATTGGGGTACATAATACACTCTGGGGTTGTGTTCGGTGCATATATTCCCCAATCAACCCAATAATATCTGTTTCACAATTGTCTATAACAACTGTTTGTTGAGTATTTTTGACGTAATTGATGATTTTTGCGGGAATCTCTTGACAAGTAGCGAGTGATTGTGGCTCCAGAATAGTTTGTATTTGGTCATGATTGATAAAGGTAATTGCCCTAACTTGCCAACGATCGCTAGACACTTTCCTCGACAAGGGTTCCCCCCGCACGGCAGTGTCCTCATCTTGGGGAAGAATTAGTACAGCTTTCTTGGCGCCAGAGTTTTCTAGGATAATGTGGGTCAAGCTAGCAATGAGTTGATCTAATTCCAGAGAACTGGAGATAACTTGAGCGGCTTTGAGGACAGAGGTAAAATCTAGTGTATGAGAAATACTAGTGCTGCCAGTGGTAGAAGTGCGAGTAGATGAGGAAGTGCCACGAAAGCTAATAGTTTCTAAGGTATTGAAGTTGATTCGTTGCTGTTGCAGAATTGATTGGAGTAGTTGGGGATAGCGTTTTTCTAGGTCTTCTATTTTGGCTTTTGCACCCCAACGAGCGTAACAGTAGTATGCTTCTTGCATATATGCTTGGGCAACTCTTTCTTTACCCCAATCGAAATAAAATTTGGCTACTAATTCATTGCTAAGTGCTTCTTCTTGGATGTAGCCGTTGGTTTTAGCTAGAGTTATGGCGCGATCGTAATTTTCAAGTGCTTCTGCTTTATTGCCCAAAACTCTTTGTTTTTCAGCCTCAACTAAATGCCATTTATGCAGATGATTTGTGGGAGCATTTTGCGCACAACGGTACAGAGTGGTTTGATGGATTTCTACCTGGGCAAGAATTACGGAAAGTTTAATTTCTGGCTGGGTGGAAAATAGAGCTAGGTGCGTCAGGGCTGCGTAGAAATGGGAAATCGGAACAAAAATCAATCCTGATACTGCAAGTAAATACTTTTTCCCTTCCTCAATGTAAGCGATCGCAGCTTTGTAATCACCAAAAGAATAGGCAAGCAACAATTTGTAGATATACAACTCGGCCATCACCGTGAGTTCATTAGCCTGACGATGTTTGGGAATCATCACCGTTTCATCGTAGATACTGCCGCTCAAACAATCGGGCTGAATTTGGGTTTCCCTAAAGTTCTGTGCCGCCTGTCGCATAATACTCACATAAGTCTGGGCAGAATGTTGCTTCGCCTGAGTTAAGGCGGCGTTGTAGCTTGCTATATCTAATTCCAAATTGCTAAGTTCAGAGCCACTCCAAAATACCGCATAGCTATAACAACATACGTTATAGCCAGCGTGTAAAAAATCACCAGTTTCCATACCAGAGGTAAAACCAGCTTTCAGCAACGGTATCGTTGCCGAGAGAGCTTCTTGGTGATGTTGAATAAAGCCACCAAACAACATGGAAATCGTGGATTTGAATTCCCGCACATTGAACCGATCTAGCAAATTCAATGCCAATTGCCCAAAATCGTAGCCCCCTTCAACCTCTCCCAAAAAGGCACACAGCACCATTCCGTGCAGCGCATACCCCACCGTGGAGGCAGGCGTATTCCCAAACTGAAGCGATAGGCTGACCATTGTGGAGCTAATTAAGGGCAATAAACCCGGCATTCCTTGGAAAACAGGTGCAAACAACATTCCTAACAGTTGCATGGCTGCCTGTGCTTGGGGATCGGTCATCACTGGTAAGTCAGCTAGTTCCTCAATTCGTTTGCCTGCGAGTTGACTAGCAAGCACTTGTAAAGCTTTACCAATCTCAGCATTGTTTGGCTCAATGGGTAGCTCAACCCCCAATTGTTTTAAAGCATCTCTGCCAACTGCGATCGCTTCTAACAGTCTGCTCTGGGCTGTCTGGGCAGCAATTTGAATTTCGTAAATTTTAACTTTGTCTAAAATCGTCTGGGCTGATTGCAACACCTGTACTGCTATCTGTTCCATGCCATCAAAGTCAGCATTTAAGTAGGCGGCTTCGGCAGCGGCAACATAGAGACTCAGGGTTAATTCATATCGATCTTGCCAGCAATTCACTGTGAGCAGCTCAATCCCGGTCTGTAAATAGACTCTGGCCGCAGTGTATGCGGTGGAATTTTTGGCTTTAGCTCCTGCTGCTAAGTTAAGCCGAGCCAAGGCTTCTCGCTCGTTTGTTTGGGCGATCAACTCTTGCCCTAAATTCAAATGGCCGACAATATCAAACAGTTTTTCTTCTTGTTCTATTTGAGAGGAATTTTGTAGAAGTAATTGACCAATTTTGAGATGAGTTGCTTGTTTCTGGTTATCAGGAATTAGAGAATAGGCAGCTTGTTGTACTCTGTCATGTAAAAATCTATATTTGGCTAATTGTTTATTGGTATTCCCAGTTGACAGCGCCAATCTATCGTGATTTTCTCCCTGATAAAATTTATAAACATCACTAATTGGTAAAATCAACCCTTCTTGTAAAGCTTTCCATAAACTAGCAGCTGTTTCAATTTCTGATGACTCCCAAACAATCGCCAAGGTCGCTAAATCAAATTGATTGCCAATGCAAGCGGCTAACTGTAATACATTTTGAGTTGATAGAGGCAATCTTCGTAATTGAAATACCATGAACTTAACAACATCATCTGTCACCGCTTGCTGATTTATTTGGGTGATATCACATTGCCACCCCCCTGTAGCCCCCCCTTGGTCAGGGGGGGTGAATTCAATTAATCCATCTTGGTGTAATGCCTTGAGAAACTGTATGGCAAAAAACGGATTACCTTGAGTTTTCTGAAATACCAATTGAGAAACAGGTAATGCCGAATCTTTTGTACATTTAAGTGTGTCAGTAACTAATTGATTTACTTGCGATTGACTTAGAGGTGCTAAGGTAATCGTATTAATTGTGGCTGCTGTTTTTTGGATATCATTCAAAGTCAACATTAATGGATGTGCTGAATTGACTTCGTTATCACGATAAGCACCAATTAAGAAAAGATGTTTTGTATCAGCCATTAATAACTGTATTAACATCAAAGATGCTGAATCTGCCCATTGCAAATCATCTAAAAACATCACTAATGGATGTTTTTCACTGGTAAAGACTTGGGTAAATTTCTGAAATAATAAATTAAACCGATTTTGGGCGGCAGTTCCTGATAATTCTGTAGCAGGTGGTTGTTGACCAATAATTCTTTCTAATTCGGGGATAACTTCAATAATTACCTGTCCATTATCACCTACAGCTGCTAAAATATTGGTTTTAAATTGCTGGATTTGAGCATCGCTTTCGGTTAATAATTGCCCCATTAAATCGCGGAAGGCTTGCACAAAAGCACTAAAGGGAATATTTCGTTGAAATTGGTCATATTTCCCTTTGATAAAATAACCGCGTTTTTTAACGATTGGTTTATGAACTTCGTTAACTACAACGGTTTTACCAATACCCGAAAAACCAGCCACCAGCATCATTTCTGTCGCGCCTGTACTAACGCGCTCAAATGCTTGCAGTAGAGTTTCTACTTCTGTTTCTCGTCCATAAAGTTTATCAGGGATAATAAAGCGATCGCACAGATCCCGTTGAGCAATTGGGAAATGCTTAATTTCACCAGTTTCTTGGAGTTGAGATAAACAAGTTTCTAAATCAAATTTCAATCCCAATGCAGTTTGATAGCGGTCTTCAGCATTTTTTGCCATCAATTTCATGACAATATCTGACAACACTTGCGGAATCTCTTCATTTTTAACTTCCTGAAGGGATGGTGGAAGTTTTGCTAGATGACAATGTACCAACTCCATTGGATCGTTTGAATGGAACGGTAACTCACCCGTAAGTAGTTCATAAAAAGTGACACCTAAAGAATAGAAATCAGTCCGATAGTCAATCCCCCGATTCATTCTTCCTGTTTGTTCGGGAGAAATATAACCAAGTGTCCCTTCCAAGACATTGGGATTCATCAGTGTTTGAGTTTCCCGTGGTAGTAGGGATGCAATACTAAAGTCAATTAATTTAACTTGTTTGGTGTCTGGATTAATTAAAACATTGGCGGGTTTGATATCTTTATGAATAATCCGATCGCGATACAATATATCTAAGGTGTTGCACAGTGCGATCGCTATTTCTAAAAAGTCCATCAAAGATTCTAGGTTTCGCCCAATTTTCCACTCCCCACTCCCTAATCCCCAATCCTTGAGAGAAATCCCCCCAAAATCTTCCATTACCAACGCATAACCATTTTGATACGGTTCTAGGCTATAGGTTTGGACGATCAGAGGTGAGTTGAGATTCTTCGCTATGGTGTACTGATTACGAAACGACAAAAGTTCGCTGAAACTCGGATAAGGATTTTTCAGCAGTTTGATCGTTACGGGTAATGAGTCAGTCTCTCTATACCCTCGATAAACGATGGTTCTAGAACCATTGTAGAGTTCTTCGCTAACCTGATATCCGGGAATATTGACTCTCGTACTAACCATACTGCTAAATCTTTAAGACTCCAGATATAGTGTTCCCAGATATAAAGCGAACCCGTCGCTCCACAACTTGAAATTTTCAGGATTTAGAGTCAAAGAAAATCGGCGCTAATCCCATCCCTTCTCTATGAGACGCGGTGCGAACAAGGAGTGTCCGAGATTCATACCGGAATTTCAATCGTAAATTCTGTACCCTGACCCAGAACCGAATTAAAACTTAATTTTCCACTGTGGGTTTCTTCAACGATTTGACGAGCGATCGCCAACCCTAATCCTGTGCCTTTACCAACAGCTTTCGTAGTGAACAAATGATCGAATATTTTAAATTTGACTTCTTCACTCATCCCCTTTCCATTATCTGCAATGAAAATTTTAGCTAGATTATTTTCGACTGAGGTTGTAATTGTAATATAGTTAGGATTAGCTTTAATTTCTTCAAAAATGCGTCCCTGATTAGATTCTTCTGATGCATCAATGGCATTCGCTAAAAGATTCATAAATACCTGATTTAATTGACCAGGAAAGCATTCAATTTGAGGCAAGTTACCGTAGTTGGTAACAATTTCAATGGCGGGACGTTGTTCATTTGCCTTGAGACGATGTTTCAAAATTAAAATTGTGCTATCAATACCTTGGTGAATGTCAAATGGCACTTTATAATCTCGATCTGTGCGGGAAAAAGTGCGGAGACTAGTGCTAATATTTTTTAGTCTTTCGCACGCCATAGACATAGAATCAAGCATTTTGGGCAAGTCTTCTAAGGTATATTCCAAGTCTATTTCTTCAGCATGAAGGATAATCTCATCAGTCGGTGATGGTAGACATTCTTCATATAATTTTAAGTGCTCAACAATATCAACGATGCTAGGTTTAGCTTGTTTGAGACTGGCAGCAATAAAACCAAGAGGATTATTCATTTCATGAGCTATACCAGCTACTAAATTACCCAACGCAGACATTTTTTCACTTTGCACTATTTGTAATTGAGCTTGTTGTAAATCAAGTGATTTTTGTTGTAAGGCAAGTTCAGCAAGTTTGCGATCTGTAATATCATCTGCCAGTGAAGCAATTCCAATTAGCTCGCCATCCGCACTCACAAGCGGATTGTTATACCAAGCACAAAAAATAGTTTTACCATCCTTGGTGATATTTTCATTGAGACTGTAATTACCGCCCTGCTGCGATGCAATATCAACGCTAATTTCTTCCATTTGTGCTTGAATCTTTTTAGGAATGATAAATTTGAATCCGCAACCCAAAGCCTCTTGTTTGGTATAGCCAAATATCCTTTCTGCTGCTGGGTTCCAGTCAGTAACGTGATAATTGGTATCCCACTCTATCACTGCCAATGGAGTTTGTTGAACCAATAGTTGGAGTCTTTGCTGAGAAGCTTGGAAGTTAGACTGGGCGGCGCTCAACTCATCAAGCGATCGCTCTAGCTGTTGAGCATTTTCTAGCGATCGCTCATAAAGTCGGGAATTTTCCAAAGAAATTGCCGCTTGAGCGCACAGCAAGTTAAGGAGTTCGATGCGATCGCTGGTAAATGCTCCAGTTGCCAAATTATTTTCGAGATACAACACCCCAAGTAACTTACCCTGATGCAAAATCGGACTGCACAGAATGCTCTTGGGCTGCTGTTGCTGAATATACGGGTCATAAATTAATTGCGGATGCACTGTGGCATCAATAATCACTGCTGATTGGAGGTTGCGTTTGACAGTATTAATTAAGCTAACTGGTACATCAATAGAGTCTTCAAAGGGCTGGGGGTTAGTCAGCGTTGTCGAAAAGTCAACTTTGGTATTTCCATTGTTCTCTAGCCCCAGCTTTGCTAATGCCTGAATCAGTAATTTATCTGACTCCATAAGCATTAATACACACTTCTCGGCTCCGGCATTTTCGATGACGATTCTCAGCAACGATGAAAGCAGTTTTTCTAATTCGATTTCGCCTGAGATCGTTTGGGAAGCCTTGAGAATGGCAGCTAAATCTAAAGCCACAGAGACACTGCTACTGCTCGAACTGGCGGAACTGGTGGATGCGATACTCCCCAATGCGAAGATAGTTTCGTTCTTTGAGAGAGGAGAACGGGTTTGCTGTAATATGGAAGCAAGTAATTGGGGATAGCGTCTTTCCAAGTCAGCAACCTTAGCTTTCGCACCCCAGCGAGCATAGCTATAGTAAGCGTTGATCGTGTATTCCTGGGCAATGCGCTGTTTACCCCAGTCGAGGTAAAATTTTCCGGCTAGTTCATTGGCCAGGGCTTCTTCCTGAATATAACCGTTTTCTTTGGCTCCAATAATGGCGCGATCGTAATGTTCAATTGCTTCGGCTTTATTCCCCAAAACCCGATGTTTTTCTGCCTCAACTAAATACCATTTATGCAGATGATTCATCGGAGCATTTTGCGCCCACTGTTGCAAAGTGGTTTGATGGTTTTTTGCCAAAGACAAAAGTTCGCCTTGCTGCGACTCTGGCTGTGTGGGTAAGAGTGCCAAATACGTCAGGGCTGCATAGAAATGAAAAATGGGAATAAAAATCATCCCTGATACTGCCATTAAATACTGTTTGGCTTGGGCGCTATGTTCTAGGGCAGTCGTGTAATTACCAAAAAAGTATGCCAGCATCAGTTTGTAAGTGTAAGCAAGAGCGATCGCCGAGAGATCCTTGTCCTGATAGTGCTTAGTCAGCATCGCCGTTTCATCGTAGGCAGTGCCAATTAAGCAATCCGGCAGAATACGGGCTTCCCTCAAGTTCTGCACAGTCTGTTGCATCATATCCAAATAAATTTGGGCAGAATGTTGTTTTACCTGCACTAAGACAGCCCTGTAAGTTGCTATTTCCGGTTCCCAAATGTCCAGTTCTACCCCAGCAAAAAATTTGGTAATTAGGCAATTCAGGGAATTATAGCCAGCGTTGAGAAAATCACCTGTTTCCATACCAGTTGCATAGCCATCTTTCATCGTCAACATCGTTGCCATTAGAGATTCCTGATGATGTTGAACCCAAGCCGCAAACAGAACTAGAACTTTACACTTGAATTCCCCGACATTAAATCTGTCAAGCAAGTTCATTGCTAATCGCCCAAAGCTATACCCTGTTTTCACTTCTCCCAAAAAGGCACACAACACCATACTGTGAATCGCATACCCCACCGTCGATCCTGGTGCATTCCCAAACTGAAGTGATAAACTCACCATTGTTGCGCTCAGTATGGGCATTAATCCGGGCATTGCCTGTAGAATCGGTGAAAATAATAATCCTAAGAGTTGCATAGCTGCCTGAGTTTGGCAATCGCTCATTACAGGTAGATCGACTAATTCCTCAATTCCTCTATCACCTTGAAGACTAACTACGGTTTGCAGGGCTTTAGCAATTTTGGCTTCGTCAGGTGCAGTGGGGAGTTCAACCCCTAATTGAAATAGTGCATCTCTTCCGACTGCAATGGCTTCTAATATCTTGCCCTGGGCTGTCTGGGCGACGATTTGAATTTTGTATATTTTTATTTTGTCTAAAATCGTTTCAGCTTCTTGTAACACCAGTGCTGCCATTTTTTCCATGCCATCAAAATCAGCATTCAAATAGGCAACTTCGGTAGCAGCAACATAGAGATTCAGAGTCAATTCATACTGATGTTGCCAGCAGTTGGCTGTCAGTATTTCAATCCCTGTTTGCAAATAAACTCTTGCCGCAGTATAAGCTGTAGAATTTCTCGCCTTCACTCCAGCTTTTAAATTAAGTTGGGCTAAGGCTTCCCGTTCTTGCGGTTGGGCGATTAGCTCAATTCCTTGGTTTAAATGCCTGACAATATCAAACAGTTTTTCTTCCAGATATACTTCTGAGGAACTGTGCAGTAGTAATTTTCCAATTTTGAGGTGAGTTGCTTGTTTTTGGTCATCGGGAATCAGGGAATAAGCAGCTTGTTGAACGCGATCGTGCAAAAACCGATAAGTAGAATTAGCTGCTGCATGAGAAACTGATATTGTATCCGATTGTGTAAAAAACTTATAGATTTCCGTAGTGGGAATAATCAAGCCTGACTGCAAAGATTTCCATAATGCTCTGGCTGCAACTTCTGCCGAATTCTCACTAGCTGTTGCCAATGTATCCAAATCAAACTCCGCTCCAATACAAGCAGCTAACTTCAGTATTGCCTGAGTTTCTTCGGGTAACTTCTGCAATTGTAGCCCCATAAACTCGACGACATCATCGGTAATTGCTAAACTTCTGACTTGAGCAACATCACATTGCCAATGTCCGATATTCCAATCAAAGGTAATCACCTGCTCGTCATGTAGTGCCTTGAGAAACTGTGTGGCAAAAAAGGGATTACCTTTGGTTTTTTGATAGACCAATTGTGTCAAAGGTTGAGCGAGGATCGGATGACAATTTAGGGTATCCGCTACCAATTGATTCATATCCACTAGACTTAACCCTTGCAGCGTCATCGTATTGACAACTGCCCCAGTTTTGACGATCTCATCCACGGTGAGGATGAACGGGTGAGTTCGTGACACTTCATTATCCCGATACGCACCCAAGAGTAATAAATGTCCTGTTTCTTCGATCAACAATTGCAGCAATTTTAGTGATGCTGAATCTGCCCACTGTAAGTCATCCAAAAACATGACTAAAGGATGTTCAATGCTAGTGAAGACTTGCACAAACTTTTGAAATAAGAGATTAAAGCGATTTTGGGCGGCACTTCCTGATAGTTCTGTTGCTGGTAACTGTTTACCAATGATGCGTTCTAACTCAGGAATCACATCAATCAAGACTTGTCCATTGTCTCCCACTACTGCTAAAATCTGAGTCTTCCATGTTTGCACTTGTGTACCCGATTCCGAGAGCAATTGACCCATTAAGTCGCGGAAGGCTTGCACAAATGCGCTGAAAGGAATGTTGCGTTGAAATTGGTCATATTTGCCTTTGATAAAATAACCGCGCTGACGGACAATGGGTTTATGAACTTCGTTGACAACGGCGGTTTTACCAATTCCCGAAAACCCAGCTACCAGCATCATTTCTGTTGCACCAAGACTGACTCGCTCAAATGCTTGGAGTAGGTTTTCTACTTCGGTTTCTCGTCCATAGAGCCTATCCGGGATGAGGAAGCGATCGCACACATCCCGTTGCCCAATTTCAAAACTTTCAATCTTACCATCAACTTCTAACTGATGTAAACAATTTTCTAAATCGAACTTCAGCCCCAATGCACTTTGATATCTGGATTCGGCATTTTTTGCCATCAATTTACTGACAATCTCCGAGAGTACAAATGGGATTTGTGGGTTAATGTCATGTACTAGGGGTGGAAGTTTTGCAATATGACAATGCACCAATTCCATCGGCTCGTTTGAAACAAATGGTAATTCTCCCGTAAGTAATTCATAAAAACTGACGCCTAGAGAATAAAAATCAGTTCGGTAGTCAATCCCCCGATTCATTCTTCCTGTTTGTTCGGGGGAAATATAAGTAAGTGTCCCTTCTAATACATTAGGATTGATTATTGTCTGCGTTTCTTGTGGTAGCAAAGATGCAATACTAAAGTCAATTAATTTAACTTGTTTGGTTTGGGGATTAATTAAAATATTGGCGGGTTTGATATCTTTATGAATAATCCGCTCTCGGTAGAGTACATCTAAGGTATTGCAGAGAGCGATCGCAATTTCTAAAAACTCTTGTAGAGACGAGATATATCGCCTTTCTATAGAGGTGAAATAATCTTTGAGAGAAATCCCCCCAAAGTCTTCCATTACCAGCGCATAGCCATTCTGATAGGCTTGGAGACTGTAGCTTTGGACGATTAGCGGTGAGTTGAGATTTTTCGCAATGGTGTATTGATTGCGAAAAGACAAGAGTTCGCTGAAACTGGGATAGGGATTTTTCAGCAGTTTAATTACTACAGGTAAGGAATCAGTCTCTCGATACCCTCGATAAACTAAGGTTCTGGAACCATTGTATAGTTCTTCACTGATGCGATATCCGGGAATATTGACTAAAGTGCTAACCATACAGCGCTCATCTTTAAAATTTCCAGATTTAGTATTCCCAGATATCTGAAGCTGTTTAACAACTAAAGCAAAAATTATACCGGAATTTCAACGATAAATTCTGTACCTTCACTGAGAACAGAGTTGCAACTCAATTTTCCACCGTGGGTTGATTCAACAATTTGACGAGCGATCGCGAGTCCTAACCCCGTTCCTTTTCCGACAGCTTTTGTCGTAAATAAATGGTCAAATATTTTTGATTTGACTTGTTCATTCATCCCCTGACCATTATCAGCAATGACAATTTTAACTAGATTATTTTCAACTGAGGTTGTAATTGTAATCCAGTTAGGATGAGCTTGATTTTCTTCAAAAGAGCGTCCCTGATTAGATTCATCTAATGCATCAATAGCGTTGGCAATAAGGTTCATAAATACCTGATTTAATTGACCAGGAAAACATTCTAATTGAGGTAAATCACCGTAATTTGTGATAATTTCAATGGCAGGACGTTGTTCATTTGCCTTCAGACGATGTTTAAGAATGAGAATGGTGCTATCAATGCCTTGGTGGATGTTAAATGGTACTTTGTAGTCTCGATCGGCACGAGAGAAAGTACGTAAACTGGTGCTGATGTTTTTGAGGCGATCGCACGCCATAGACATAGAATCAATCATCTTGGGCAAGTCTGATAAACTATAATCTAAGTCAATTTCCTCAGCATGGTCTGTAATTTCATCTCCGGGAGTAGGAAACTTTTGTTCGTATAGTTTCAAGTGTTCGATAAGATCGGTAAACGTTGGTTTGGCTTGTTTGAGACTAGCAGCAATAAAACCCAAAGGATTATTCATTTCATGAGCCACCCCTGCGACTAAGTTACCCAATGCAGACATCTTTTCACTTTGCACTATTTGTAATTGAGCGCCCTGGAGTTCTTGTAAAGCTGCTTCTAGCTGTTGGGCATATTCTAGCGATCGCTCATAAAGTCGAGCATTTTCCAGAGAAATTGCCGCTTGAGCGCAGAGTAAATTCAGCAGTTCGACGCGATCGCTCGTGAACGCCCCCGTCGCTAAATTATTTTCTAGATATAAAATGCCCATTAACTTGCTCTGATGCAAAATCGGGCTGCACAAGATACTATAAGGCTGCTGACGAATGATATACGGGTCATTGGCTAAAGTCGGATCGATCGTCGCATCAACCAGCACAAGAGTCTGCCTGTCGTGCAAGACTTTGTAAATCAGCTTTAGAGGAATGTCCTGGCTGTCCTCAATGGGAAGGCGCTGCAACACGACTGGCTCTGAACCCAGAGTAATTGACCCTTTAATCAGCAAGCGTTCACCTTTGGTGTCGCGTAGCGAATCGGATCGCACGAGCATTAACACGCATTTATTAGCCCCCGCATTTTCGATGAGGATTGAAAGCAACGATGAAAGCAGTTTGGACAGTTCGATTTCGCTAGAAAGAGTTTGGGAAACTTCGAGAATAGCAGCTAAATCTAAAGTAGCAGAGATGCTGCTACTGCTGGAAGTGAGAGAACTGGTGGAGGTACTCCCCAATGAGAAGATAGTTTCGTAAGTGGAGAGGGGAGAACGAGTTTGCTGGAGGATGGGGGCGAGAAGTTGCCGATAGCATCGCTCCAAGTCAGCGACTTTGGCTTTTGCACCCCAACGAGCGTAGGCATAGTAAGCGTTCGTCATGTATTCCCCAGCTATGCGCTCTTTGCCCCAATCTAGGTAAAATTTTGCTGCCAGTTCGTTAGCAAGTGCTTCTTCTTGCATATATTTGTTAGCTTTGGCTAGAGTTATCGCCTTGTCGTATAACTCGATTGCTTCGGCTTTTTGTCCTAACACTCGACATTTTTCCGCCTCTACCAAATCAACCTTATGTTGATAATTCATGGGTGCATGATACGCCCATTGCTGTAACTTGGTTTGGTTTTCTATTACACTCTGCAATGCTTCTGATGCTTCATCTAACTGTGGATTTAATTGTGCCAAAGTTAGCAGAGAATCATAAAGATAAAATACTGGTTCGCTGACTAATCCTGCACCAGCCATAAAATAGCGCCTGACTTCAATAGCATGATTTTTCGCTGGCTCAATTTCTCCAAACAAGAAACAAAGCATCAGTTTATACAAATGGAAAATATACAATCCATATCCATCATTAGCAGACTGTAGCTGCTGGAGAAATTCCGTTTCTTCAAGGGCTTTCCCAGATAAAAGGGTGGTATGTTCTGCAAGACCTAGCAGATTTAAAACAGGTTGCCAATAAATCCGGCAATAATTTGCGGTTGTCAATTGATTTAATTGCATCAAACTATAACAGTAGGCGCAAATATCCTGTTCTAAGGTAGCCAGGGGTTGACTGCACCAAAAAGAATTGAGGCAAAAAGTGTGCCCATTATATCCAGCAAGTACTAGGTTTCCAAATTCTAGGGCACTGGTGTAACCCTCTTGCAAGAGGGGTAGTGTTTCTTTAATGTGAGATTTGCGGGGTACAATAAATATCCCCAAGATCATCAAAACATCTGTTTTACTTGCTTTGGCATCGAGTTTTGAAATAATCTGGAGTGCCAGGGAACCAAACTGCGATCCTGTATCTATTTGTAAGAAATTGCAGAGAATATTGCCATAGGTTGCATAGCCTAAAGCAGAAGTCGATGTGTTACCGTACTGAATTGATATTTTAACGGACAAACTATTCAGCAATGGGTACAGCGCAGAGCCAGTGAGGTAAGCGGCTGGGATAATGATATTGACAATTTTAAGAGTAGCGAGTTTTTCTGCATCTGTCATTTCAGGCAAGTGAACCAAATCAGCGATTTCCCGATCTCCAATGAGTTCCTCAATCTGTTGGATTTCCTGTTGAATATCTGATGGTGTCGGTGTTTCAGGAAAGGTGACACCAAGCTGTTGTAAGATTGGTTGGGCGATCGCGATCGCTGATGTCAGTTTACTTTGGGAAATATGAGATTGAATTCTAATGCAGTAAACATTGACTTTTTCAGGTAAGGAGCGTGCCTGTTGAATAACAATATCAATAAACTGTTCTGTCGCCTCAAAGTTACCATTTAGCATTGCCACTTCCGCAGCTAATTCATACAAGGCGAGGGTCATTTCATACTGCTGCTGCCAAGTATTTTCTTCTAACAAAGACAATCCCACTGTGACATATTCACGCGCTGCTTGATAGGCGGTTGAACTTTTGGCTTTGCGACAGGCAATTAAATTGAGCCCAGCTAATTCTTCTCGTTCTGTTGGTTGGGTAATTAAAACAGTTCCGTGATTTAATTGATTGACGATTTCAAAAATACGGTCAACTCTAGCTTGTGCGGAAATCTGTTGCAGCAGCAGTTGGCCGATTTGGTAATGAGTCGCCTGTTTTTGGTCGTTGGGAATTAGGGAATAGGCTGCTTGTTGAACGCGATCGTGCAAAAATTTGTATGTAACAGTCTCTTGACTTTGCGGTGTATGTGCAATTTCTTGCCCAATATAAAATTTATAAATATCACCTTTCGGTAAAATCAACCCTTCTTGTAATGCTTTCCACAAATCCGCCGCCGTTTCTATTTCTGATTGTTCTGAAACAATTGCCAAAGTTGCTAAATCAAACTGATTCCCAATACAAGCAGCTAACTGCAAGACCTGTTGAGTTGATTGTGGCAGTTTTCGCAATTGAAATGCCATAAAAGCAACAACGTCATCTGTAAGTGCTTCTTGCTTCACTTGGGCTATATCACATTGCCAACAGCTTGATTCAAAATCAAATTGAATTAATCCATCTTGATGCAATGCTTTGAGAAACTGGGTGGCAAAAAACGGATTTCCTTGAGTTTTTTGAAAGACTAATTGAGAAAGGGGTAATGCCAAAGTTTCTGGGCATTTCAGTGTATCAGCAACTAGCTGATTTAATTTTATATGATTCAGTGGTGCTAAAGTAATTGTATTAATCGTGAAGAGTTCTTTTTGAATTTCACTCAAAGTTAACATTAATGGGTGTGCTGGATTAACTTCGTTATCACGGTACGCACCAATTAATAAAAGATGCTTTGTATCAGCCATTAATAGCTGAATTAAGTTCAGTGATGCCGAATCTGCCCATTGCAAATCATCTAAAAACATCACTAAGGGATGTTCAGCACTGGTAAAGAGTTGGGTAAATTTTTTAAATAATAAATTAAATCGATTTTGCGCCGCCGTTCCTGATAATTCTATAGTGGGTGGTTGTTCGCCAATAATTCTTGATAATTCGGGGATAACTTCAATAATTACTTGTCCATTTTCTCCAAGAGCCTCTAATATTTGGTTTCTCCATTGCTGAATCTGTGCATCGCTTTCAGTTAACAATTGCCCCATTAAATCTCGAAAGGCTTGCACAAATGCACTGAAGGGAATATTCCGTTGAAATTGGTCGTATTTCCCTTTGATAAAATAACCCCGTTGTCGCACAATTGGTTTATGAACTTCGTTGACAACCGCAGTTTTTCCAATACCCGAAAACCCAGCTACCAGCATCATTTCTGTTGCACCAAGGCTAACTCTTTCAAATGCTTGCAATAGAGCTGATACTTCGGCTTCTCGTCCATAGAGTTTGTCAGGGATAATGAAGCGATCGCAAACATCCCTAAGCCCAATTTCAAAGCTTTTAATTATACCAGAAACGTGTAGTTGATGTAAACAATTTTCTAAATCAAACTTCAGTCCCAATGCACTTTGATATCTGGATTCGGCATTTTTTGCCATCAATTTACTGACAATATCACAAAGTACTTGGGGAATCTCTTCTCTATTACCTAAAAGTGGTGGAAGTTTTGCAATATGAGAATGTACCAACTCCATCGGATCGTTTGATTCAAATGGTAAAACTCCACTGAGTAATTCGTAAAAAGTTACACCCAATGAATAAAAATCAGTTCGGTAGTCAATCCCCCGATTCATTCTGCCGGTTTGTTCTGGGGATATATAACTAAGTGTCCCTTCTAAGACATTGGGATTTACCAGTGTTTGCGTTTCTCGTGGTAGTAAAGATGCAATACTAAAGTCAATTAATTTAACTTGTTTGGTTTCGGGGTTAATTAAAATATTGGCAGGTTTAATATCTTTATGAATAATCCGCTCCCGATACAATATATCTAAGGTATTGCACAGTGCGATCGCTATTTCTAAAAACTCTTGTAGAGACGAGATATATTGCCTTTCTATAGAGGTGAAATAATCTTTGAGAGAAATTCCCCCAAAGTCTTCCATTACCAGCGCATAGCCATTCTGATAGGCTTGGAGACTGTAGCTTTGGACGATTAGCGGTGAGTTGAGATTTTTCGCAATGGTGTATTGATTGCGAAAAGACAAAAGTTCGCTGAAGCTGGGATAAGGATTTTTCAGCAGTTTGATCGTTACAGGTAATGAGTCAGTCTCTCGATACCCTCGATAAACTAGGGTTCTGGAACCATTGTAAAGTTCTTCGCTAACCTTGTATCCAGGAATATTTACAAAAGTGCTAACCATGCTGCTAAATCCTTGAGACTTCCAGATTTAGTATTCCCAGATGTCTGAAGCTGTTTAACAACAAGAGCTAAAAATTATACTGGAATTTCAATGATAAATTCTGTACCTTCACCGAGAATCGAGTTGCAACTCAATTTGCCACTGTGGGTTGATTCAACGATTTGCTTTGCGATCGCCAACCCCAACCCCGTTCCTTTCTCCACAGCTTTTGTAGTAAATAAATGGTCAAAAATCTTTTGTTTAACTGATTCACTTATTCCTTTACCATTATCAGCAATGGCAATTTTTACAACACTATCTGCCAGTGAAGTATTAATTGTAATGCAATTAGGATTTGTTTGAATTTCCTGAAAACTGCGTCCAAGATTCGACTCCTCTAAAGCATCAATAGCATTAGCGAGAATATTCATAAACACCTGATTTAATTGACCAGGAAAACATTCAATTAGAGATAAAATACCGTAGTTAGTTACAACTTCAATGGCTGGACGTTGTTCGTTAGCTTTGAGACGATGCTTGAGAATGAGAATGGTGCTATCAATACCTTCGTGAATATTAAATAGCACTTTATAGTCTTTATCGGCACGAGAAAAAGTGCGGAGTGAAGTGCTGATTTTTTTCAGCCTATTGCACGCCATCGTCATAGATTCAATTACCTTAGATACGTCTTCTAAGCTGTATTCCAAATCAATTTGCTCGGCATGGTCAATAATTTCCTCACTGCTATTTGGGAAAGTTTTTTGATACAGTTTCAGATGTTCGGTAAGATCGGTAATGACGGGTTTAGTTTGTTGCAGACTAGCAGCAATAAAGCCCAAAGGATTATTCATTTCGTGAGCAACACCAGCAACTAAGTTACCCAAAGCAGACATTTTCTCACTTTGGATCGTTTGTAATTGGGCGTTTTGCAAATCGGTTAGCGCCTGTTGTAATAAGAGCGATTTTTCCTCTAAAGCAAGTTCTATTTTTCGGCGTTCGCTAATATCCAACAAGAATCCATCCCAAACTATAGTTCCATCGGCTTTTTGTTCTATTCGGGCTTGGGAGTGAATCCATTTAATAATCCCAGATGGTGTAATAATTCGCCCTGACCAGTCAAAAGAAGTTAAGGTTTGCATTGAGTCAATAACAGACTGCTGGTAACTTGCGACATCATCTGGATGCATTCTCTCCAAGAGCAGCTGCACATTAGCGATCGCTTGTTCGGCTGTAATTTCGTATAGTTCATAACATTCTCTACTCATATAGGTGAGAGACATTGCACCATTAGCAGATATCTGGTACTGATAAACAACCCCAGGCACGTTGTCTACAAGTTTCTCAAAGCGAGAGTTACTCGCACTCAATTCGACCAGCGATCGCTCTAACTGTTGGGCATATTCCTGAGAACGTTCGTAGAGTCGAGCATTTTCCAGAGAAATGGCGGCTTGAGCGCAGATTAAATTCAGCAGTTCGACGCGATCGCTGGTGAATGCTCCCGTTGCTAAATTATTTTCTAGATATAAAATGCCCATCAACTTGCCTTGATGTAAAATTGGACTGCACAAGATACTCTTAGGCTGTTGACGAACAATATACGGATCGTTGGCTAAGGTCGGATCTGCTGTCGCATCCACCAGGACAACGGTTTGCCTGTTGTGCAAGACTTTGTAAATCAGCTTCAGGGGAATATCCTGGCTTTCCTCAATGGGAATGCGCTGCAATACGATTGGTTGTGACCCCTCAACAATCAACCCTTTGACCAACAAGCGATCGTCTCGCAACAGCATAAACACGCATTTATCGGCCCCTGCATCTTCGATGACGATTCTAAGCAATGATGAAAGCAGTTTTTCAAGTTCGATTTGCTCTGAGAGAGTTTGGGAAGCTTTGAAAATAGCGGCTAAATCAAGGGAATCAGAGATGCTGCTAGAAGTGGCCGAACAGGTGGATGTAACGCTCCCCAAAGCGAAAATGGTTTCGTTAATGGAAAGGGGAGAACGGGTTTGCTGTAATATCGCAGCAAGTAGTTGAGGATAGCGTTTTTCTAAATCAGCGACTTTGGCTTTGGCTCCCCAACGAACATAGCCATAGTAGGCTTGAATCATGTACTCCTGAGCAATCCGCTCCTTATCCCATTCCAGGTAAAACTTTGCTGATAGTTCGTTGGCGAGTGCTTCAATTTGGGTAAAGTGATTTTCTTTGGCTGCGATAATGGCGCGATCGTAACAGGCGATCGCATCTGCGTAATTACCAGAAACTCTTGCCATTTCAGCCCCAAGCAACAGCGATTGATGCAAAAAGTTCTCTGGACAGGTCTCAGTCCAGGTTTCTAGAAGCTTGCGGTGCTGCTGCATCACATCCCAGTAGTGCTGTTGATTCTCTGGTGTTGCTTTGGGATAAAGCGCGGCTAAATTCAGCGGGTAATAGAAGTGGAATAAAATGATCGGAAACAGACCAAGATTAGAAGCCAAGGTTTTTTCAGCAATCGCAGCAACTTCCAGGGCATCAGCATAGCGACCGTAGAAGTACAATAGCTGGAGTTTCAAGAAGCAATACCAATTGATCCCAGCTTCAAAATTATTCTTCTGCCAAGCATCAAGACAGACAATCTGGCGATCGCGGCGATCGACCAGCAGATCGGGTTCTGCCAACAAACCTTGCAAGTGCAACAGAAATTGCTGCTGGAGGTTAAATGTCAGCGTCATGTTCGCGTTATTTACTTGTTGCACATAGCTCAAGTATTTCTCGGTTTCGGCATACACCTCTGATAAGCAATCGCCCTTCAACAGCATTGTCCAAATCAGACATATTACTGCCCAAATGCCAAACCCAATGTCACCTGTTTCATAGCTGGTCTGAAGAGATTGTTGGTAAACTGCTAGGTTTTCAACCAGTGGTCTGTTGTAGGGATTGATTGTATGACCAAAAACGTTATTGGTTTTGGGAATGAACTTGGCGCTATTGAATTGGCAATCGAGCTTTCGCCCCAAGGTAGCGAACTCATAAGCACTTCGATAGTCTCCCTGAATCGTCAGCATCATCCCATACAAACAGTAAGCGCAGCCCGAACTTTCGGCATTGCCATAGGTGAATGAAGTATGAACCATTAACAGGATGCTGAGAATTGTTAGCGCTTGATTGCCACCGACATAAGCAGCCCCCCATAAATCGGGGAGGATTGACATACATACCTTCTTGGCTGGATCGGTCATTGCAGGCAGATCGAATAAATCTGCGGGTTGCACAGTTGCCAGTTTGATGTGGATCTGCTTGAGTGTGCTTTCAATCAGCGCTTGCTGACCGGCATCGGTTGCCGGAATGCTCATACCCATAACGCTCAAGCCACTCAATGCAGCCTCATAAGCGGCGAGTAAATTCTCTCCCTGATTGGATCTCAGGGCTAGTTGCAGCCCATAAATGTCTGCTAGCTCGAATTTATTCTCAACGTACTGTAATGCCCGATGGAAAAGTTGTTCTGCCTTGTCAAAGCGCCCTGTGATGTATTCGCACTCTGCACATTCCCGATAAAGCTGAAACGTGAGGTCGTAAGCAGTCTGCCAGCTATCTTCCGGAAGCATTTCCATCCCAATTGTGCAGTATTTAATGGCTGCCTTATAAGCTGTGGAAACTTTTGCTTTTTTGCCAGCAATCAGATTCAACTGTGCTAACTCATAGCGATCGCCGATCCGATCGATCGGAGTAATTCCATTGTTCAACTGATTAACAATATCAAAAACATTCAGTTCTATGGCTTCAGGTGCGGTATTTCGCAACAGCAATTGCCCAATTTTGAGATGGGTGGCTTGCTTTTGGTCGTCAGGAATCAGAGAATAGGCAGCTTGCTGGACGCGATCGTGCAGGAAGCGATAGGTCGGATTAACTGTCTCCCCTGTCTGGGACTTTTGGGCATCCTGAAAAAACTTGTAAATTTGACTCGTGGGTAAAATCAAGCCTGATTGCAAAGCTTTCCACAATGCTGTGGCTGCATTGGTTGGCGATCGTTCGGAAACGATCGCTAATGTTTCCAGCTCGAACTGTGCCCCCACACAAGCAGCCAGCTTCAGTATCTCTTGAGTGGCTTGTGGCAACTTTTGTAATTGCCGCGCCATGAACTCAACCACATCATCAGTAAGCGAGAGCAATTTTATCGACACCATATCGCACTGCCAGTGTCCAACTTGCAGGTTATATGCAATGTAGTTCTCCTGATGCAAAGCTCTGAGAAATTGGGTAGCAAAGAAGGGATTGCCTTTGGTTTTTTGATAGACTAACTCTGCTAGGGGTTCTGCTAGAACTGTGGAACAACTGAGGGTGTCGGCAACCAAACAATCGATCTGAGATTGACTTAACGGGGCGAGGGTAAGGGTACTGATAGTTGCCTCAGCTTTCTTCATCTCCTCCAGTGTCAGCATTAGGGGATGGCTGGGAAAGATTTCGTTATCTCGGTATGCCCCAATCGTTAGCAGGGAATCTACCTCCCTTTGACTCATCAACACTTGCATCAGCTTCAGTGAGGCTGAATCTGCCCACTGCAAGTCATCGAGGAACATCACTAACGGATGTTCTAGTGTAGCGAACGCGGCAATGAATTTCACAAATACCAAGTTGAAGCGGTTCTGGGCGGCGCTACCATTGAGTTCTGGGGCTGCTGGTTGTTTGCCGATAATCTGCTCTAGTTCGGGAATAACTTCAATTAGGACTTGCCCATTTTCACCTAAAGCACAGAGGATTTTCTCTTTCCACTGCGCCAGCTGAGTATCATTTTCACTCAACAGTTGTTCCATTAAATTTTGGAAGGCTTGCACAAAGGCACTCAACGGGATATTGCGGTTAAACTGGTCAAATTTGCCTTTAATAAAGTAGCCGCGTTGTCTCACAATCGGCTTATGCACTTCGTTGACAATAGCAGTTTTACCAATCCCCGAAAACCCAGCTACCAGCATCATTTCTGTTGCACCAAGACTGACTCGCTCAAATGCTTGCAGTAAGGTTGAGACTTCGGCTTCTCTGCCATAAAGTTTATCGGGGATGATGAAGCGATCGCACACATCCCGTTGTCCAATTTCAAAGCTTTCAATCTTACCCGAAACTTGTAACTGAGTTAAACAATTTTCTAAATCAAACTTCAGTCCCAACGCACTTTGATAGCGGTCTTCGGCGTTTTTTGCCATTAATTTCATCACGATCTCGCAAAGAACTTGGGGAATTTCTTTTTCGGTTCTGCTGCTCAATTTCTTTGGAATTTTTGCAATATGAGAATGTACCAACTCCATCGGGTCGTTTGAATGGAATGGTAATTCATCTGTAAGTAATTCGTAGAAAGTTACGCCGAGTGAATAGAAGTCTGTGCGATAGTCAATCCCTCGATTCATTCTGCCTGTTTGTTCGGGGGAAATATAAGCAAGTGTCCCTTCTAACACATTGGGATTGACGAGGGTTTGGGTTTCCTTTGGTAATAAAGATGCAATACTAAAATCGATTAATTTAACTTGTTTGGTTTCGGGATTAATTAATATATTGCTGGGTTTGATATCTTTATGAATGATGCGCTCGTGGTAAAGTAAATTTAAGGTGTCACAGAGTGCGATCGCAAGAACTAAAAATTCTTGTAGAGATTGTTGGCTTTGGCTGACTTCCCATTCTTTAAGAGAAATTCCCCCAAAATCTTCCATTACCAGCGCATAGCCATTCTGATAGGCTTGGAGGCTGTAGCTTTGGACGATTAGCGGTGAGTTAAGATTTTTCGCAATGGCATACTGATTGCGAAACGACAAAAGTTCGCTGAAACTGGGATAGGCATTTTTCAGCAGTTTGATCGTTACTGGTAAGGAGTCAGCTTCCCGATACCCTCGATAAACTAGGGTTCTGGAACCATTGTAGAGTTCTTCGCTAACCTTATATCCAGGAATATTTACAAAAGTGCTAACCATGCTGCTAAATCTTTAAGACTCCAGATTTAGTATTCCCAGATGTTTGAAGTTGTTTAGCAAGAGCTAAAAATTATACTGGAATTTCAATGATAAATTCTGTCCCCTTACCCAGAACTGAGTGAAAATGCAATTTTCCGTTGTCGGTCTCTTCGACAATTTGTCGAGCGATCGCGACTCCCAATCCTGTACCTTTACCAACCGCTTTTGTAGTAAATAAATGGTCAAATATTTTTGATTTTATTTGTTCATTCATTCCCCGACCATTATCTTTAATTGTGATAATTAATTTTTGTTGATTTTCACTAATTTTAGTAATAATTGTGATGCGATTTGGATTAGTTTTTATTTTTTCAAAACTACACCCAAGATTTGACTCTTCCAAAGCATCAATAGCATTTGCTAAAATGTTCATAAATACCTGATTAAACTGCCCAGCAAAGCATTCTACTAATGGTAACTGACCGTATTCTTTAATAACTTGAATTTCTGGATGAGTTTTTGAAGCTTTGAGGCGATGTTTGAGAATCAAAATAGTGCTGTCGATACCATCATGAATGTTACAAGCAATAGGGCGATCGCTATCAGCACGAGAGAAGGTTCGTAAAGAAGTACTAATATCCCGAATTCGCTTCACACCTTCTTGCATAGAACCCACTAACTTCGGTAAGTCTTCGCGGATGTAATCGAGGTCAATTGCTTCGATTTCATCTTGAATGATTTCACTGGGATGAGAATATTCCTGTTGATACAAATCAATTAAGCCAAATATATCCTTGATATAATCGTTCGCGTACTGTATGGATACGCAGAATATCTTTGCTAGCTGCTTGAATGGCTACAAGTCTATCTTGATTAATTTTATAAAAGGCTAAAGTGCGTAGGCGTAGCCCGTCGTAGACATCGCTTCGCTGGAGAACCAATCCATTATTATCATTTAGTACCTGTACGAACGGTTTCATCTTGAGTGATAACGTTAATTGTTACACCGTCAAAGCGTTGTGCAGTTTGCTCGATCTGGGTGGGCTGGGGTGCTGAGATTTGAGAGTTGGGTGGAGAGAAACTGCAACCTGGAATACCTAAGCTCAACCAGAGGGCGACCAGAAAAATTAGACAATATCGAACTCGCTGCCATTGAGAGCGAAAGTTTTGCCAAATAGACATTTGGATGATTCCTCCTTACTGTTATGAATCCAAAACTACTGTCACACTTTTAACTGGTAGGGTAAGGACAAACCCTGGGATTTTTGCTAGTACAGAAGTGCAGTTCAGCTTGCCACTCTGGGTTCCCTTGATAATTTGACAATCGCTCGTTCGCTTTGTTAATTTTTATAACTCAAGCTTGATTAAAAACCGTGCCTAACACTAGCTAACAGGAGTAATTTATTAACAGTTGCACAGGTAGATACACTTAAGTTAATCTTTAAACTACCTATGGACACTCCAATTAAAGGCATATTTAGAATTAATCGGCAAGAATACAAAAAATGATTAACTATTAACTTAATGACTAACAGACGCCAATTTTTAAAAGGGGTGACAGCACTTTCTAGCTTATCTTTAGGTGGTTGTGGCTGGAGGCTGGCTGAAGTACGTGCTAATTCTAATACCAATAGTCAGCGCGACCAACTTTATATCTTTACCTGGACGCAATATACTGACAACCAATTATTAAAAACTTTTAACGCTCAAACTGGCATAAAAGTGCTGGCAGATGTCTATGATTCCAATGATGTCATGCTGGCTAAATTGCAAGCTGGAGGTGGCGGCACTTACAGCATCATCAACCCATCTGATTACATGGTGCAGAAGATGGTAGACAAAGGTTTGTTAACAGAAATAAATCACGATCGCTTAATCGGTCTAGAGAATTTATTTCCCCGGTTTCAAAATCCTAGTTACGATCCCAATAACCGCTACAGTATCCCTTTTAACTGGGGAACAACAGGTTTACTTTACAATTCCGAAAAAATAAAAGATGCACCACAAGACTGGGATTACCTTTGGCAAAATCAAGAGCAACTTAATCAGCGAATGACCTTGCTCAATGATGTTCGAGAAGTGATGGGTGCAACCTTACGAATGCTCGGTTATTCTTATAACTCAAAAAATGAGCAAGAAATTAAACAAGCTTATGAAAAATTGAAGGTTCTAAAACCTGCGATCGCCCGTTTTGACACAGATGCTTGGCAAAATCAAATTCTGGCAGGAGATTTATTACTGGCGATGTGTTATTCGGCAGATGCAGTAAAAATCTCTCAAGAAAATCCTAAACTCAAATATGTGATTCCTCGCAGTGGTTCTTCATTATGGACAGACACTATTGTAATTCCTAAAACAGCCCCTAACCAAGCCGGAGCTTATGCTTGGATTAACATGATTTTGCAACCAGAAATCGCAGCCCAAATCACTCAACGCCTAAATATTTCTACGCCTAATAACGCCGGATTTGAGCAATTACCAAAAACAATCCAAAACAACACTAATTTGTTTCCGCCAGAGTCACTGTTAAAAAATTGTGAACGTGTTACACCTGTAGGAGAATTTGAAGAGGTTTACGATCGTTATTGGACTCAATTAACTAGCAGTTAAAAAAGTTAGGAGTTAGGAGTGATTAATTTGGAAAAAAATGATATTTCTAAAATAGAAGAATTGCAGCACCCCATTAGAAATTGGCTGCAACCCTTGGTATTGCTTGCACCATCTGGGATTTGGTTATTACTTTTGTTGGTGCTGCCAACTTTGATAATTTTCGAGTTAAGTTTAGTTGCAGATATCCGACCGGGAGATTTGGTCAATCCCAACGGATTCAAAAACTACATCCGAATATTTGACTCCCTTTACGTGCAAGTAATTTGGCGATCGCTATTTTTTGCGTTTGGCACTACGATAATTTGTTTAATTTTAGGCTTCCCCGTCGCCTATTGGATTGCTCAGATAGCGCCGCAGCGTTGGCGAAATTTGCTGCTATTAGCCTTTGTTCTACCTTTGTGGACTTCTTCGTTACTCCGTTCTTACGCTTGGATTACAATTCTTCGTCCTACTGGTTTACTGAACAGTTTACTCAGCAATTTAGGCTTGCCTACTTGGGAATTACTCAACAATAGTCAAGCTGTATTGATTGGTATGAGTTACAGCTTATTACCCTATATGGTTTTGATTTTATATGCTTCTCTCGAAAAGCTAGACAAGCGGTTGCTAGAAGCAGCGGCTGATTTAGGTGCAAATCCGGTGGAAACTTTTTTTCAAGTAACCGTACCGCAAATTTTTCCAGGAATTGCAGCTGCTTCCATGCTTGTATTCATCACAGGCTTAGGGGATTTTGTCGATCCAGAATTACTCGGTGGTGCTTCTAGTATGACGGCAGCGCGGTTAGTTTATAATCAGTTTCTTGGAGCTACGCAAAATTGGGGATTTGGTTCAGCTTTGAGTATGACGTTAATTTTGCTTGTTAGTATTGCGATCGCACTTTTAATCAAGTTTGGGGAAGCTACACCCAAACGCTAAACTTTTGTTCGCTCATTTATAATAAAGGCATCAAACGCCAGCGAGACAACGGTTATGCTCTCATCCGATCTCAAGAATGCGTTACCAACTACTGACGAACTTCCCTGTTCAGACGATACGCCAGTGGATAACGAAGATCAAAACTTTTTGCCCAATATTTTACTCTTCTTACTTAACTCTATTTGGGCAAATCGCATGGATTGGTACTTCGGAGTAGATATGGGAGTGTATCACACCACAGGAGTAAATCCCAGAGTACCTGTAGTCCCAGATGCTTTTTTAAGTCTGGGAGTAGAACGGAAAAAGGGTGGTAAATCACGCAAAAGTTACGCAGTTTGGGAAGAAAATGGGATAGTTCCAATATTTACATTAGAAATGGTATCCCATACTCCAGGAGGTGAATACGACGAGAAGCTAGATATATACAGAAAACTCGGTGTATTGTACTACGTAATTTATAACCCTGAGTTTTGGCGACGCGACCAACATCAACCCTTTGAAGTGTATAAGTTGCTCGATGGACACTACCAATTACAAATAGGTGAACCTTATTTGATGCCAGAGGTGGGTTTAGGTATAGGGCGACACCAAGCTGTAATTGGCGGGATACAACAGGAGTTTTTATGTTGGTATGACGAGCAAGGAAAGCGCTATTTTACAGATGCAGAACAGGCACAACAAGAGCGATCGCGGGCTGAACAAGAACGGCAAAGGGCTGAACAATTAGCCGAGTATTTACGTTCTTTAGGTGTAGATCCAAATAATTTACCTGATAATTCGTAATTCGTAATTAAAAATTGTTAATTATTTTTCACTATGATTAAATGATCTAAATCATCTGTATTATTGTTAATTAACTCCTTAATTTTAGAGATAAACTCATGTTCTAAAAAAGGTTTGGTTAAGTAAGCTTTTGCCCCCAACTCTTTAGCAAGCTGGCGATGTTTTTCAGCGCTGCGAGAAGTGAGAATTACTACAGGTATTTTTGCTAAATTGGTGTATTGGCGAAAATTGCTCAACAACTCAAAACCATTCATTCGTGGCATCTCTAAATCGGAGACGACAACTTTAATTTCAGGATGTAACTGTAATTTTTCTAAAGCTTCTACACCATTTTGAGCTTGTATTACTTGATAGCCAGATTTTTGTAGAGTCAGAGAGAGAGTTTGCCGGAGACTAATTGCATCATCTACTACTAAAACAACTTTTGGTGATTTATAATCTGGCTCTTGAGAATAACTGGGTTGGGTTTCTATAGTTGTTGTGGAAGTCGATGCCGCAAGTAATGGTGTAGATGAAAAAGTATGTCCTGATATCGGCAAGGATTTTTTATTTGACGGAGAAGCTACTGGTAGCGCCCTGATATCAAGTGTTGTTTGTTGGATTTCGCTAGATTTTACCAGCAACAAAGCATCAATTACTAAGATGAGATTACCATTAGCTAAACTACTACAACCATAAATGTATTTTGGCGGTGCGATCGCATTTCCTAAAGGTCTGATTACCAGTTCTTGTTCGCCGATTATTTGGTCAACTTCTAAAGCAACCTTTCCCTGATTTCGCTGTAGTAAAAGCACCGGATTATTCGCTATGCTTGGGTTTTGAGGATTTGAAGTGTTGTATGAAGTCTCATTATTAATGAATGAACTATTATAATTAATCAACTTTGAAAGTTGACGAAGGCTAACCATAGTCTCATCATTATCTATATTCCAATACAAGACTTTTTTTCCTTCAATTTCTTTAATCTGTTGTTCAGAGGGAATCAATATTCTTTCGATACTGTCCAACATCAGACCATAAACAACACCTTTGGCTCGAACTAGCATTAACTTTTCTGTAGTCATAGAAAAAGGAATTTTGAGGATGAATATTGTTCCTTGGTTGGGTAAGGATTGAACTGAAATCGAGCCGTTGAGCGCGTGCATCTGAGTACGCACAATATCTAAACCCATACCGCGCCCAGAAATTTCACTTACTTTATTTGCAGTAGAAAATCCAGGCGAAAATATCAAATCTAAAAGTTCAGGTTCAGCCAGACTAGAAGCATAGTTTCTAGTTTTTTCTTCAGTTTGTATGGGATAAAGTTCAGCAGCTTTTCTACGAATTCTGTCTAAATTCAATCCCTGACCATCATCTCGAACTTCGATAATAGTTTGGCTACCCTGATGATAAGCGCAGATTTCGATTAAACCATCTTCTGGTTTACCAAGCTCTCGGCGAACTTGGGGAGCTTCAATACCGTGGTCAAAAGCATTACGTACTAAGTGTAATAAGGGATCGTAGAGCTTTTCTGCGATCGCTTTATCTACTAGTACTTCACTACCAGTAAGTTTCAATTCTACAAGTTTTGCATGAACATTCCCCAACTTATTTACCATCTGGGGGAAACGATTCAGAATATTGCCCAAAGGCGACATTCGTGCTTCGACTACGCTATCTATAATATTAAGAGTTAAATTCTCTTTTTTATCACTAATTTGAGTAGCTTGTGTCAGAAGCAGGTCAAGAGATTCTGTGGTTTCTTGTAGTTGCAATGTCTCTTCTATGGCTTCATGCAATGTCATGTGAAACTCTGTATATACATCCATTTCTAGAGAGTCAAAATCCACTGCAAAACTTTGCGTTTGTTCTGATGTAATGTTTTGTATTTGTAAAGGTAGATCGCGTAACTCATTTAAAGTTGTTTGGTGTCTAGTGAGTTGCTGTACTAATTGCTCAATTATTTCTTTGACTTGTTCATCTTGTAAACTACGCCGTTTTTGGTAAATCAGCAATTCTCCTGCCAGATAATTGAGGTGTTGCAGTCTCTCTGTATCTACCCGAATAAATGAAGGTTGGCGAAAGTTTTTAGTTTGAACATACTGTGATTTATCTTCTATTTCTTTGTTGATTTGCGTCGCTATATCAGGCGTGACTTCAATAGCTGTTTCAGGAACGTCTACAACTACCCGATCGCTGACAGTTAATGAATCAAGCTTTGGTGAAGAATCATCAGTCTGGATCGTCACAACTTCAACAACAAGGTCTTGCCTAGCTTCTTCTCCCCATATTGCTTCTAGCAAGTTATCAGTTGATTGAGAAGATACAATCTCTTTAATTGCTAATAGTTTTTGTAACTTGGGACTATCAAGCCAATTTTTCTCTTCGCTAGTAACAGGAGGATAACTTTTATATTCTTTTGCTAATTTGTGAATTTGGTTTTGTAATACTTTAATTACTGAAAGGTAGCTATCAGATGCTTTCAGAGAATATTGAAACTTTGCAACTGCAAATAGGATGATTAAGATGATTCCACGTCGATAAATATAAAGACTTTGACTATCTTCTTCATCCTGAACAAAATCAAGAAAGTCTTTTAGCCAGTTTTCGATATAATTAAGCAAAATTTTTCTTTCTAACCTGGGAACTAGTAAAGTCAAACTGAGTTCCGCCTCTGGTATTTCCATCTGGTGATTAAACCAGCCATAAATGTAGCGAATTACTTTTAAATAAAACTTGGCAGTTTTTGGTTTTACCGATTCGCTCTTCTTATTATCAGATGTAGTGAGAAAATGATAAAATTGTTCTTCGTTAATAATAAACCTATCATTAAATGAATTATTTGGAAATTCTTCAGATAACTCATTATTGTCCACTATTGTGAGTTTTCGCAAACCTAGAGAAGGTTCTCCACCAGATGTGCGATCGCCTGCTAATACTAATTTTTTTGCTTGTTGTAAATCTACTAGGGCAATTTCTGCAATTTGCTGTACCTGACTGGGATTTGCTTGCAATGCTGAGAGAATAGTTTGGGAAATTTCTCCCAATCCAGGTAAATTTAGAGATTCTGCCAAGCCCAGAAATACTTCAGCTTGAGAGTGTAAAAACTCGATAAATTCGTCATTATTTGGTGGATTTTTAATAAAGTCAGCAATACTGTTTAGACGTTGTTTTACTCCTACTTCAAAAACAGATTGCACAATATCAAATCCCAATTCTTCAGAAGTGGGAATATGAGATTCAGCACCAAATGCATCACCCAGATTTTCTTGCAAATTTGCAAACACTGAAGTCGCTCGGTGAAGCAGTTCTTCGTCATTAACAGTACTACCTATTAGCTCAGTATTTAATGCTATACTCAAACACTCATAAGCTTGTAATAAAAGTGTTTGTAATTCTGCATCAACTACCACTTTTGGATTGTATAAAGCCTTAAATACATCTTCTAAAAAATGGGCGATCGTCTTAATTAACTCTAGCCCAACGTTAGCTGCACCACCTTTAAGTGTATGAGTGGCTCGCATTAAATTGTGAATTTTAGCAATGCTATAATCTTCTGACAAGCTAAATAGCTCTTGTTCAATAATTTGGACTAATTCTGGGGCTTCAGCTAGAAAGTAGATGTACCCTTGTTGGCGAATTTCGTTATCTGTAATCATAATTATGGAGTGGGGAGTGTGGGGTGGGGAGTTAGGAGTTAGGAGTTTGAAGTTGGGAGACCAATTTATTTTTCAGTTGTCTTAACTATTGAACTCAAAATGCGAATGATTTCGTCTGCATAGATTAGTTCATTAGTTAAATCAATATTTACTAGTTTGGACTGTTGTAGTAGACGTAGCCAGTATTTAGTTTCTTTAGCTTCTTTGTATGCAATATACTTTTTTGCCAAGAAATCCTTTTTACTATGACCACCGTTAGCCTCTTCAACATTTGCGCCAATACTTGTCCCACTTCATAGTAATTGCTTAGAAAGCACATATTCCCGTTGTCTTGCAGTTTAATATATAGGTGAATAATTTCTAAACTCAATTGAAAAGTTTTCTGTTGAATAATACTTTCTGCCAATTACTCTTCTCCTATCTTTAACTCAAAAGTTATAAGTAATTAAGGTCAAAGCATTTTTATATTTGGAAATCAAATGGTGATTTATATAATCAATGCTTTGACCAAATAACTTCTAACTCCTAACTCCTAACTATTTTTCATTTCACTTTAAACTTACTAGCAGTTGTTAATAACTCTTGCGCCATTCCTGATAGCTCTTGGAACACGGTAGCAATTTCTTGAGATTCAGCAAAAGTTTTATCGGCAATTTCTGCGACATCTTGCATTGATTTAGTTACTGTTACAGATTGCGCCATTTGTTTTTGAGTCGCTGCGGTAATTCGCTCGATTAGCTGACTAATTTCGGCAGTCGCAGAAACGATCGCATTTAAGTTTTGGCGAGTGTCGCTAACAAGATTTGTGCCTTCTACTACCTGCTGAATACCAGTTTCCATCGCTACTGCAACTTCTCCGGTTTCTGCTTGAATCTCTTGAACTAATTTTTCTATTTCGATGGTTGCTGCTGCTGATTGGCGAGATAAAGAACGGACTTCATCAGCTACAACTGCAAAGCCTTTGCCATATTCACCAGCACGAGTAGCTTCAATGGCTGCATTCAAAGCGAGTACGTTTGTCTGTGTGGCAAAATTACCAATCAAATTCACCACTTTGGAGATTTTTTGCGAGGATTCGCTAAGGCGTTTAATCTTTTTGCTGGTTTGAGCAACGGTTTCACGAATTCCTTGGATTGCTTTGACAGTCAGGTTCATCGCAGTATCGCCAGACTCTACAGTTTGATTGGCTTGTTGCACTGCTAGTTGCACTAACTCAGCATTCGCTACCACAGCTTGAGTAGAGTCCACCATCTGTTGAATTTCGCCTAATGCTGCGGTAATTTCCTCAGATTGTTGTTGTGCCAGATTGGTTAGTCCCGCTAGTGAAGACTCGCTATTGCTAGAAGTTTGGGCAACTTGTTGAGCTGCTCCTTGTACTTGAACAACAATTTGCCGCAGTGCTTGCAAAGTATTATTGTAAGCATCAGCGATCGTGCCTAGCTCGTCTTCTGTAATCGGTGCGCGTACCGTTAAGTCGCCGTTGAGAGCGGGTCTAAGGGCTGTTAGGAGTTGAATCGATCGTTGTTGGAGTAACTCCTTGGCTGCCTTTTCCCGTGTTGCTGCTTCTGCTAATTTTGCTGACTGCGCTTGTACTTGTTGCAAATATTCGGTGTGTTGTAATGCCAGTCCTAACTGGCTGCCAATACGTGCTAACAAAGTAACTTCCGATTCTTCCCAATAACGAGTTCCCGAATTCTGATAAGCTGCCAGCAATCCCCACAATTGTTCGCCAGCAAATACAGGAACAATTACATAAGCTTTGGCTTCAAATTGCTCTAAAACTTCAATGTGGCAAGGAGAATGACCTACCTGATAGATATCATTTACAACAAAGTTTTCCCCTTGGGCATATCGACCTCCCTGAGTTTCTTGTAAGTGGGTATCTTCCCAGACGGTTTTGATATCGGGGCCTACCAGTTTTACCCAAAGATGACCTGCTGACTCGGCGACAAATTCACCACTCCAGTTAGGATTGAAGCGATACACGGCAACGCGATCGCATCGCAGTAATTGCCTGACTTCTTGAGTAGTTGTTTTGAAGATTTCTTCTACATCTAAAGATTGGCGGATGCGGTTACTGATCTTGGTGACAGCTTTCTCTTGTTCTGCTATTTGAGCTAGTTTCTCAGATTTGACTCGCACTAATTCCAAATAGTCTATCTGTGATTTAGCTAAACTAAATTGCAAGCTAGTTTGAATCAAAAAGTTCACTTCCCAGCTTTGCCATTCACGGGAGCTAGAGTTTTGATAAGCTGCCAGCAATCCCCACAATTTATCCCCGAAGAATATCGGAACAATCATGTAAGCTTTGGCTTCAAACTGCTCTAAAATCTCAATATGACAGGGAGCTAACCCTACTTCATAGATATTATTAACGATAAAGTTTTCACCTCTGACATACCGACCTCCCTTAGTTTCTTGCAAGTAGGTATCGTCCAAAACGGTTTTGATATCAGGGCCTACCAGTTTTGTCCAACCATTACTCACAGACTCAGCCACAAATTCACCACCCCAGTCAGGGTTAAAACGATAGACAGCGACGCGATCGCATTGTAGTGATTGACGCACTTCTTGAGTGGTTGTTTTGAAGACGCTTTCTACATCTGAAGATTGTCTGATGCGGTTGACTATCTTAGTGAAAACTTTCTCTTGTTCAACTATTTTAGCTAGTTGGTCAGATTTTGTCTGCACTTGTTCGAGATATTCCCCTTGTGAGATAGCTACACCAAATTGCAACCCAATTTGAGTTACAAAGGTTTCTTCCCAAGGTTGCCAATCACGAGGCCCAGAATTTTGATAAGCTGCCAACAAACCCCATAATTTTTCTCCAGCAAATATGGGTGCAATGATGTAAGCCTTCATTTCATACTGCTCTAAAATGTCAATGTGACATTGAGCATGGCCCATTTGATAAATGTCATTAACTACAAAGCTTTCACCCTTGGCATAACGTCCTCCTTGAGTATCTTGTAAGTGGCTATCTTCCCAGACCATGTAAAAATCAGGGCCGACCATTTTTATCCAGCCATTACCCACTGACTCAGCCACAAATTCACCACTCCAGTCAGGTTTGAAGCGATAGACACCGACGCGATCGCATTTTAGTAATTGGCGTACTTCTTGAGTGGTTGTTTGAAAAAGCTTATCGACATTTGATATCCGCAAAATTTTGTCGATGACTTTAGCTACCGATTTTTTTGCTAGTAGCCGCTGTTGCTGTTCTTTTTGAAATTCAAAGCTTTGTAATTTGTAAATTAGTTCTGTTGTCAGTTGAGATAGTAGGCTAATTTCTACTTCTTGCCACTGCCGTTTTGAGTAGCAATTATTAACTGCTAATAAGCCCCAAACTTTACCTTCTACTACAATCGGTAAACTCAAACTAGCTTTAATTTGAAATTTATCTAGCAGTTGCTTTTGATAAGGGGTAAGTTGAATCTGATTGATATCGTCAATAACTACAGCTTCTACATAATCTTGATTGGTATATAGACCAGAGTACAAATTTCGTAACCACTAGCAACTGGCATAATCAAATCCAAAAAAATCAGGTCTGGTTTATCCTGAATCAGAGTTGGTAGAGCTTGTACAGCATCTTGAATTTTGACAAACCTAAATCCATTGGAAGTGACAATATCCTCTACCATTTTGCATACTTGAGGGCTATCATCGACGCAAGCTACTAGTGGAGCAATGCGCTTTTTTGCTTGTGTGGTGGTAGAGTTATTGTTAACTTCAGTAATTCCCAAAGGCAAGTCTGGTACTTCTACTAATTCGATGATTCCTTTAAGGATATAAGGAAGCAATGAACGGGTCAGTGGCAATACACTTTGCTTCATTTTCATGGCTAAGTCTCGCAGAGTGAATTTGCCATTGATTAAATTCACAAAGTTTTTGTAGACAGATGGACTTACCATCTGCTCAAGTTGTTCTGGTCGCCGTAGAATTGGTGCTAAGTCAGGAGAAAAATTTGCTAAACCTGCTTCTGACCAAATTTTCCATGAGTCTTGCATGTGCTTTACAGACATTTCTGAACTCGTGAAGCTCATTGGGGTTTCTAAGATAACTTCTTGGTTGCGATTGCAAGTTAAAGAAGCAAAGTTTCCTTGTAAAGCTAGGTCAAATAATAGTTCTGCTATTGTATTTTCTGCAATAGATTGAATCTGTTCTCTCTGAATTTTCTGTTTTTTATAAAATACTTCTATCAGTTTATAGTCCCAGTAATCAATTGATAGGTCTTCCACGCGTAACTGCAACTTATCAATATCAATCTGGGGACAATTCTGGGCTATATGTCTGCGCCAACGTCGGAAGGGATGAGTTCCGCCTGTTGCCCAAACTATCCGTCCCAATCGATAGTAAAAAGTCCATTGGCTGCCCTTGGAACTCTTAATATTTAACTTGCCATTGTATTGCAACTGAGTACAAGTTTTAAATTCATTTACTAGGTTATTCGAAATAAGTTCTTGATGGGGCATAGTTTGTTCCTTTTATTAAAAAGCTAGCTATTAAAAACCGATACTAGTAAAGCACAGCGTAAATCTACCTACCATCTCAATTAATCAGACAAGTTTCTGAAGTCACTTATTAAAGGTAGGCAACACTTCTGTCAGAGTGTTCTAGCTATATAGCGATTGGCAGATATGTGAATCAGTGCAAATGGATTTGGTATATAGCAGTCTAAATCAAGATTATATAAAAGCAAGGCAGATGTAAAAATGGCAAAACTATTACTAGTAAACAATTTATCTAGCATAAAGTCTTTATTGGCAGAGTTTACTTTTCTGCTAATATTTATGACTAAAGTAGGTTGCCATAGTTGACATCATAGTGTATTGATATATCATTTTAATAATTTTCATATAGAATCATATCCGTATAAATTCTGAATTTTTGTTTAAAAAAGTAGAAAGCTGTGCTTTAAATTATTGAGATTGACAATAGAGGTTAAAAATATTTATTGAAGTTTACCATTCTTAATTATTAGAATTAATGTCAACTTTTTTAGGTAATATTATTCTTAAAAAAAGGCGTGCTACAAAAACAAGTAGCAGCCAGATTACAAAGTATTTATTTAGAAAATTTATTCAAAGTTGCTTGTGGTTTTGATAGCTGACAACAGCTGCCCTGAGATTACTTTGGTGTTCTGAAAGCAGCCGATCGCCTTCATCTTTTTCCAAACCAGTCCAGTGCATCAATAGCGCCAGCTTAACCCATTTACCACTACGTTCTAGTAAAAAACCAGCAGTTTCCCGACTTAAACCTGTGAGGTCTTGCAAAATTCGCAAAGCGCGATCGCGTAATTTTTGATTTGTTACTGCTACATCCACCATGCGATTGCCATAAACTTTGCCTAGCTTAACCATCACACCGCTAGAAAGAATATTTAAAGCTAATTTAGTCGCCGTACCAGCTTTCAGGCGAGTTGAGCCGGCGATTATTTCTGGCCCTGTTAATAAACGAATGTCAATATCGGCATCAAAGCTAACTTGTTCAGCAGGAACGCAGGCGATAAAAATAGTTGTAGCTCCTCGCTGACGAGCAGCATGAAGCGCACCGTGGACATAAGGTGTTGTGCCACCAGCGGTAATACCAACTACGACATCTAATTGGGTAATGTGCCGCCCTGCGATCGCTGCTTCACCATCTTCAATGCTGTCTTCTAAATCTTCAGAACTGCGTACTAGTGCGCCAGCACCACCAGCAATAATCCCCTGTACCAACTCTGGGGGTGTACAAAAGGTAGGTGGACACTCCGCAGCATCTAACACCCCTAACCTGCCACTTGTACCCGCACCGATATAAAATAGGCGCCCTCCGTGGCGCAAACGCTCTGCGGTGCGCTCAATTGCCTCTGCTAACTGAATTTTTGCCGCTGCAACAGCTGCGACGGCCTTTTGGTCTTCGTCATTAAACAACTCCACCAATTCTAGGGAACTAAGCTGGTCTAAGTTCAGACTATTAGGATTGACCAGCTCAGTTAAAAGATGCCCGCGTTCTTGCAAATTTGTCATTTGTCATTTGTCCTTTGTCATTTGTCATTTGTCTTTTGTTCTAGCCTACGCCGCCCTTTCTTTGGGCATCTATCTATGTCCGTTGTCATTAGTCAGTTAGCGACCAATGGCTAATCACCAATGACTAATGACTAATGACTAATGACTAATGACTACTTACAACAATCCTTCCAATTTGCGGCGAATTTTCTCTAATTCAGAATCAGACAAATCTGGTTCTTCTAGCGGCTGTTGATTGAGAGGGAAAGTGTCTTCAACAGTATCCTCCTTCTGGGCATCTTCTTGCCAGTCAGTTTTTTCGACGTTAAGTTCTGGGGGAGTTACAACTAAATTGCTGTTTTCTGGGATGATTTCCCATTCATACCCAGCACTTTCGCAAAATTCCTTGATTTCTTCAGCATCGATCGGCTCCGGCGTGGGTGCGGGGAAATCCTGAGCTTCTAACATCAGGGCAAAGCGCGTCGCATCATCTTCTGACTCGAACATCAGAATTTTATTGCGATCGCCTTCCCGAATCGTGTGAATCCCCTCATTTTCCGTTCGAGCGTTAAAAATTAACACAAAAACACGCATTGGTGTAATCATCTGTCCTTTTTAAGGTTTATTCATATTAAAGTTCGAGATTGTGCCTCAAGGAAAGTCACAGGAATAATTTTCACTCTATTCAGATTTTCCTGAAAACGCCAATATTATTAAGCATAAGTATTGGATCGACAAAATACCGTAACTCAACCAATGGGGTCTTGGGTTTAGTTGGCGTATCCTGGAAATGGCATACTGAACCAATGTGCCAGTTAATGCTTGTGTGTGCCAACGACATCCGGCAATTAATACAGTGAAAGCAAATGACTAAATCTACCAATCAAGATATTCATTCCCCCTCCCCTATCCGCAAACATTTGTGGTTGCTGGTGTTGAGCCGGGGTAGCATTGCCTTGAGTGGACTTTTGCTGTTAGGAGTTCTCGTTGGAATTTGGCGGTTGTGGACTTTTGTCCAAACAGAGTTAACGCCGTTAGCACAACAAAGTCTCACTACTACACTCAACCGTCCGGTAAACCTGGGAAGAGTTACACAATTTTCGTTGACGGGAGTACAGTTTGGGGCTTCAGCTATCCCAGCCACACCCACAGATGCAGACCGGGCTACAGTCGAATCTGTAGAGGTGGGTTTCGATCTGTTACAACTAATTTTTAATCGCCATTTAAAGCTAGATGTAACCTTAGTCAACCCAGATATTTACATTGACCAGGATGACCAAGGGCGTTGGGTTTCCACTACCATCACTTCGTCAGGTGGAAGCAGTGCAATTAAAACCGATTTGGACTACCTACGGTTTCGGAATGCCAAGCTGGCCTTGATGCCGGATGAGAGAGTAGAGGGAGATGAGGGGGTAGAGGGGCAGGGGGGCAGAGGAGCAGGGGGGCAGAGGGGCAGGGGGGCAGAGGGGCAGGGGGGCAAGGGAGAATACCCAACTTCTAATTCAGCGCTGGCTCAACGCTCTGCTACTGCTAACAACACTCGGCAATTGCCGGTGCTATTTTCTCAACTCAATGGATCTGCTCAACTTTTGGCAAATAACCAGTTGATACGGTTTGAAGTCGGGGGTCAAGCAGACAGTGGTGGCAATATTTCCATTCAGGGAGAGACACGTTCTAAGGTGCTAGCAGGGACTTTCCAGGTGCAAGCACAAGATTTTTTGGCTGAGAATATTACTCGGTTGATTAAGTTACCAGTGAACTTACAGGCGGGTCGAGCCAATGGCGATTTGTTAGTTCGGTTGACACCAGGACAGCAAACTTTATTGTTTGGCAACGCTAATGTGCAAGGGGTAACGCTGCAAATACCCAAAGTCCCGCAACTGTTGAGCAATAGCCAAGGAAACCTCCACTTCCAAGGAACGGAGTTGCAGTTAAATAATGTTACTAGCAACTACGGCAAAATTCCTTTAGTGGCTACGGGAATCATCGACTCTAAAGCAGGCTTGAAGTTGGCAGCGCGTGTAAATGCAGTGAGTTTGGCGAATGCCCAGGAGACTCTTAAGGTAAAATTACCTGTACCGATCGCTGGACAAGTACAAGCTTCTTTGCAAATTACCGGATCGACTAAAGAGCCAATTCTCTCCGGCTCAGTTGCCACGATTCAAACTGCTCGGATTGATAAAGTTGATTTTAATAGCATCAGTAGTAAGTTTGAGCTTGTTACTAGTTCTTCTTTAATTACCTTAAAAGATATTCAAGGTAAAGCCAAAGTTGGTGGTGAGATTACGGGCGCTGGTACAATTAGACTTGGTAAAAGTCCGCGACTGGATTTAAATTTCGCTGCCAAGAATGTTCCAGGGGATGCGATCGCCAAAGTCTACGAAACAACACCTACGTTTCAAATCGGCAATGTCTCTGGTACAGCTCAACTAACTGGCGCTCCTACTAATGTCCAAACTGTGGTACAGTTCCAAGCTCCCAATGGAACTTACCCCGGAACTGGTGAAGTTGCGATCGCTCCAAATCGCAACGTATCTTTCCGCAATGTGGCTCTGAATGTGAGTGGTGGGACAGTTCGGGCAACTGGTAGTTATGCCAATGAGCGTTGGCAAGCTGTGGCTGTTGCCTCTGGGGTGAAGTTAGAACCTTTTGTAGACAAAAGTCAACTGCAAAATGTCTCTTTGGCTGGGGCACAGTTCAATGGTCGTCTCATCCTCTCAGGCAGCACAGCACCATTTGAAATTGCCACAATTCGCAGTGATGGTGCAGGAGTTCAAATTGGTGGTGGCACAGTTGCAGTTTCTAATATCCAACTGCAAGACCAAAGCTTCTCGGCTCAACTGGTAGCTAATGGTGTGCGGTTGGGACAAATATTGAAACAGTCTCCCCCAGCTTTAGATAATCCTTTGGCGGGAACATTTCAAATCGCAGGTAGCAGAGATGATTTCAGCCTGAAAACCTTCCGTGGCAGTGGTGAGGGTCGCCTTGATATTGGCAGGGGTACGGTTACAGCCTCTAATATCCAAGTGGCGAATGGTGTATATCAGGCACAAGTTCAGGCTAAGAATGTGCCTGTGCAAAAGTTGGCAAAAGTACCAAAGCAATTTCAAGGAGCATTAAATGGTCAGTTCAACGTAGCGGGTTCTGTTGAGTCTTTCCAACCGCAAACTATTCAAGCCAACGGTCAGGCGCGGGTAAATGTTGGGGGTGGAACTATTACAGCCTCTAATATCCAAGTGGGTAATGGTGTCTATCAGGCGCAAGTTCAGGCTAATAATGTACCTGTGCGCCAGTTGGCAGCAGTACCACCGCAGTTTCGAGGGAAGTTAACTGGTCAAGTAAACGTGGCAGGTTCAGTTGAATCCTTCCAACCGCAAACTATTCAAGCAATGGGTCAGGCGCGGATAAATGTTGCGGGTGGAACTATTACAGCTTCTAATATCCAAGTGGGTAATGGTGTATACCAGGCACAAGTTCAGGCAACTAATGTACCGTTACAACAGTTAGCAGCAGTACCACCACAGTTTCGAGGGACGTTAACTGGTCAAGCAAACGTGGCGGGTTCTGTTGAATCCTTCCAACCACAAACTATCCAAGCTAACGGTCAGGGACGGCTGGATGTTGCGGGTGGAACTATTACAGCCTCTAATATCCAAGTGGGTAATGGTCGCTATCAAGCTGTAGTTGATGCTGCTGGTGTGGAATTAAATCGGTTAAATCAGCAATTGCGGGGACAGTTTGGCGGTCAGTTGCAATTAGCCGGTACGCTAGGATCGTCTAGATTAGCTGATGTGCGTGCTGCTGGACAGGTGCAATTATCTCAAGGTATCCCTGGTTTAGAGCAACCCTTGACGGCTGCGATCGCTTGGAGTGGTGAAAGGCTGACCATTGAGCGAGCAACTGCTCCCGGTTTAAGTGTGACTGGTAACATATTAGCCAATGCAAAACAAGCAGGTATACCGGAAATTACTGCCCTCAATCTCAATGTCCAAGCGCAGAATTACAACTTAAAACAGTTACCAATCAATCTTCCCAATCAAGTTGCTGTGGCGGGGAGAGTAGATTTTAATGGTCAAATCACTGGTAAGCTGCCCTTACCAAATGTAGTAGGGCAAATCAACTTACGAGACTTGGTTGTTCAAGATATTGCTTTTGAACCGTTGTTAACTGGAAACATCGATTCAAAACTGGGACGCGGTTTGAGTTTAAACTTGGCAGGTAATAGCGATCGCCTGAACTTCAATTTAGATGCCAATAATCACCCGAAATCTTTCTTAGTCAAGTGGCAGCAAGCATCAGCCACAGGTAATGTTCAAGGAAATGATTGGGCACTGAAACTTGCCAATTTCCCCTTACAAATATTAAATTTGACTCCGCCACCAATTACTCGCTTGGGTGCTGGTAAGATAGCTGGATTGTTAACTGGGGATTTGCTGTTTAATCAGCAGACATTGGCAACAACCGGAAATTTAGCGATCGCTAATCCCCAAATTGGCCGGGTTAAAGGCGATCGAATAGCTGCTCAATTCCGCTACGGTGACGGTAAAGCTACACTCACTAGTAGCGAATTTGTCAAAGGAAAAAGTAGCTACGCCCTTGTTGGTACTGTGGCTCAAAGCCCTAAAGGGCCTAAATTACAAGGTAAATTGAACGTCAAGCAGGGTGAGATCCAAGATGTTCTAGCTGTAGCAAAGGTATTTGATTTACAAAATTTGCCAGGTGGTTCAGCAGAAATCTACGGCACCGCAGCGGATCTGACTACCAATCCCCAAGGAACGCCAAATGAACCCTTATTAACTCAAATCCAACGGTTTTCTGAAATTGAAGCTTTGGTGGCAGAACAGGAAGAACAGCGACTTAATTCCACTCCCATACCAGATTTGGCAGACTTAAAGGGGACTTTCAATGGGGAAGTGGCTGTAAATACAGCTACAGCCAATGGATTATCAGTGGATTTTAATTTGAATGGACAAGACTTTGCCTGGGGTAAAAAGGAAGAACGAAATCGTTATTATACTGCCGACAAAGTGATTGCCGAAGGCAACTTTGAGAACGGTGTTTTAAGTTTGCGACCATTACGAATTGAGTCTCAAAACAGACTGATTGCGTTTACAGGTAACGTTGGTGGTGATGAACAATCTGGTCAGCTGCGGGTGAATAATTTTCCAGTACAACTATTGAATAATGTTGTCAAACTACCAATTGGAATCACAGGTAATCTTAACGGTACAGCAGCTTTAGCAGGCAGCATTGCTAATCCCCAAGCTAGAGGGGAATTGCAAATCACAGAAGGAATACTAAATCAGAGCAAAATACAGTCAGCAACAGCAAGTTTCAGCTATGCCAATGGACGCTTAAACTTTGGTAGTACTGTAGCAGTTGCTGGGCCAAAACCTGTTGATATTACTGGCAGCATCCCTTATAAATTGCCTTTTGCTTCCGTCGCACCAGACAGCGATCAAATCAGTTTGGATATGAAGTTAGAAAACGAGGGATTGGGGCTGTTAAACGCATTGACTAATCAAGTGTTATTTGAGAAAGGTGAAGGAGAAGTAGACCTCAAGGTGCGCGGGACATTGCAAAAACCCGAAGTAAATGGAATTGCTACTGTCAATAATGCTACTTTTTCAGCCCAGGCTTTGCCAGGTAAGCTGAGACGCGTCACAGGTAGAATTCTGTTTAATTTTGACAGCATCTTAGTAGAAAATCTTCAAGGTAGATTTAGTCGTGGGAAGGTAGAAGCTGCTGGAGAAATTCCCATCTTCAACAATGAGAATGTAACTATCAAAAATCCCCTGACTGTTAATCTCGATCAGCTAGCGTTGAATCTTAAGGGACTTTATCAGGGAGGCGCTAGTGGTAATTTGCAGATTACTGGTTCTGCCCTTAATCCCATAATTGGCGGTAGAGTAAATTTATTTGATGGTAAGGTATTGCTGGCAGAATCTACTAACGCCACGACATCTGAAAATGGTAGTATTGGCGTATCACCCACAAAAGACAATAAGCAGAGCAAATCTGAAATTGGAAATGGGACAGGAAATACTAACGCCAGATTTAATAATTTAGATTTGGAATTAGGTAAAAACGTCCAAATTACCCGCGACCCTATTCTCAACTTCCGCGCCAGCGGTAATCTCATAGTTAACGGCTTAATCAATCAGCCTATACCCGATGGCACCATCCAGTTAGAAAAAGGAGGGGTAAATTTATTTACTACCCAATTTAATCTTGCTCGTGGTTATAAACACACTGCAACCTTTAGTCCTTCTCAACCCCGTGACCCCAACTTAGATATTCGGCTATTTGCCAAAGTACTGGATGTAACTCAAAGTAATGACTTCAGCCGGGTAAATTCTACAGGTTTATCAGCGTTAGAGAGTGTTCGAGTCGAAGCCACTATCAACGGTTTAGCTAGCAAACTAAATGAAAATCTAGAATTAACAAGTAGTCCGTCACGTAGTCAAACTGAAATTGTTGCTCTTTTAGGAGGCGGATTTGTAGACACCCAAGGACGTGCAGACAGTACTTTAGGTCTGATTAACATCGCAGGTTCGGCTGTGTTTAACAATTTTCAGTCAGCTTTTAACCAGATTGGGAGTACCTTTGGCTTAAGTGAACTACGGATATTTCCTACCGTTATTTCTGAGAATCCCGAAGCGGGAAGAAGCAATTCAACTTTAGAATTAGCAGCAGAGGCTGGGGTTGATATTTCTTCCAAAATATCCGTTTCCAGTATCAAAATTTTGACAACAAACGACCCCTTCCAATGGGGTATTAATTACCGAATAAACAATGAATTTCGCGTGCGTGCTTCCACTAACTTAACCGATGACAGTCGTGCTGTAGTGGAATATCAAAAGCGATTTTAAATAAATCTCTTCAATTACGAATTACTTCCTGTTCCCTCTTCTCCTTGCTTCTCAATAGCTTGTTGTACTTGTTTAACATCCAATTCTAATGCTTCAGCAATTTGCTCTATACTTAAACCCAACTTAAGTAAACGGGGTATAGTCTCTAGCTTTGTTTCTTCGCGAACCTCTTCTTTTACTTCCTGCTTTGTTTCTTCCTTGACTTCCTGATAAAATTTAGTTTGTCTCCAATCGGTTAATCCAAACATTGCTTCTAGCTCCTGCTGACTTTTGTTTACAAATTTGTAGATAAGCATTCTCTCTACTAATTCTAAAAGATTGCTACGGTTAGCTTCATCGATTTGTTGCACTTGTTTTATCAAGTTTTTCGCTTGCTGTACGGCTTGATCTTCGGCTGCAACTACTAACTTAATTACGCCTAGCCCAATCGAAGATGATGGTACATTATCTAATTCGTCTAAATAAATTATACGAATTTGCTGTGGAGCTAATGATGTTTGATAAATGAATGGTATACCTGGGTCGAGATTACGTTGAGCAAAAAGTAATACTGCTTGCCAGCGACGTTGAGGTTTATATTGATTTATATAGAGGAAAGCTTCTGTAATTATTCGCCAGTAAATATCATCATCGCGCTGAAACTGTACTTCAACAAAATAGATTGTGTCTTCTGGGTAGTCAGGTTTTGGTAAGAATAAGCCATCGATACGACGTGCTAATTCTTTGATTTCTACTGAGGTAAATTGGTAATGTAATGCTAAAGCTTGCGATTGTTCCAAAAGTTCAAATAATACACCTGGAAGAGTTTGGAATAAGGTGTAAAAAATCGTGTCTGTTTTCATGCACTCTCGATATTTGAATATTTTCAGATTATCGGGGCTGAGGGAAGATGATTTTTCTAAATTTATTAAATTGTGATATCATCACCTTGCTGATTAATAGCTAATCGCAAAATTGACAATCCTAAAATTATTAAAAATAGCACTAGTCCAATCGTGCAAGCATAGCTAATTTCCAAGTTATTGAAGGCTTGCTCATATAAATAATAAACTATCGTTTTTGAGCTACTGAGTGGGCCTCCTTGAGTCATAATGTAGACTTCTTCAAAGACTTTGGTCGCAGAAATAGCCGAAATTACTGCTACTAGGGCTAAATATGGCTTCATTAAAGGTATGGTAATATCCCAATGTTTGCTGATACCATCAGAGCCATCAATGGCTGCGGCTTCGTAAACATCAGCAGGAATTGATTGCAACCCCGCTAAATAAATCACCATATAGTAACCTAATCCTTTCCATACGGTGACAGCCATGACGCTGGCAAGAGAAATTGGTACAATGCCAAAAATTTTTGCTGGGCTAGTTAGCCAAGGAATACCTTCTGGAAAAAGACCTAAAGCTTTAAATAACTGATTCAGTAATCCGTTTTCTGCATACAGCCATTTCCAAGCTATTCCCGCAACCACCATTGAAATTACCACTGGAGTGTAGTACGCTGCTCTAAACCAATTCATTCCCCGCAGTTTCTGATTTACCAAAATTGCCAGTACTAAGGGAGCAATTACTAAAATTGGTACTACACCTACAAGATATAAAAAAGTGTTTTCCAAGGTTTTCCAAAAAACTGCATCCTTCCAAAGCTTGAGGAAGTTGGCGAAACCTATCCATTGTGGCGGCTGGGCAATGTCTTCATAGCTGGTAAAACTGAGGTAAAACGCTTGCAATGCAGGCCAAAAGACAGTTAAACCTAAAAGAACTAAGGCGGGTAATAAAAATAAATAAGGGGTAAGCCGCTGTTTGATGAACATCCAATTTTTAGGTATCAATTGATTCATAAGAAGTTTAATAGTTGTTTTTGCTTTTTCAGAACAAGGATTTGGAGATGTGAGTAGATTTAAGCTTCAATATTTTAAGGGCATATATTTGCTTGCGTAAGTATTGGTGTAACCTCTCGTAGAGAAGTTTATCGTAGACATCGCTAATTAATAACTTGGAGATCGACTGCAATGGAAACTCAGCACAATCCGCCAATTGAACATCAAAATGTCCCCATAAACCACCGTGGGCTGCATGATTTTTTGTATGGTTCTGACAACGAACACGCCGCCATTGAGGTGAGTATAACTCCTGAACTGGCAAACAATGGTACTGAAATCATTGACTTTGAGGCTTGGAGTGTGGCTGCTCAGAACGCTAAAATTGCCGGAGTTTATGCAGTATTAGATGTAGAACGTCGCACGCAGTACATTGGCTATTCTCGGAATGTGTTGCTTTCCCTAAACGGCCATGTTCGCCAAAATGGCGAGCAAAAGTGTGCTTTTGTCCGCGTGCAAGCATTCAAGTTTCCCAAACGTCAAGAAATGGAAGATTTGCGAGATGCATGGATAGCAGAACTCGAAAGTACGCCACCTGGTAATGCAACTGAAAGCGAAATGTGGGCTAGTACGGTAGGTGAAGCGACTAAGGCGGTAATGTCAGAAGCTCAACTTCAAGCCTACGAGGAGAAAAAGCTAAAACTGCGGAAAGCAATGGCTGATACAACCCTTTCTAAAGAGTTAGAAACAATAGATGCGAGTGAAGCCGAACGTCAGCGTCAACTTGAAGCTGCTGTGACAAACGATGACTGGAGTGTAATTATCGACGCACAGACACAGGAAACTAAGTATTGATTTTTGTCTGCTTGAGTGCGCTATCTGACTTTTTGAGTAAGTGGCATGAAAGTTCTGTGAAAGATGAGAGTTAAGATTTTAAAACGCAGAGGGGCGCTGAGGGAAGCGCAAAGGTTCGCAGAGGAGTGAATTCTTTGCGTTCTTTTGCGTAAACCTTTGTGTTTTTCTGCGTTAAAAAAGGATATATATGACGACAAAATTAGATGCTCTGATTAATTCTCTAGAAGGCATAGAAATTATTACCGATTCTACCCAAGTCGCAAAATTATCCCAGGATTATCACACTTTTAGCCCTGTGTTAGTGTCGAAACTAGAGGGAAAAGTTGGGGATATCGTCGTGCGTCCCGCTAATGAAGCAGAGGTTTTAAAAGTTGCAGCTGCGTGTGCAAAACATCGTATACCTGTAACTGTGCGAGGTGCGGGAACTGGGAATTATGGGCAATGTGTACCGTTGCATGGTGGCGTAATTTTAGACATGACGCGGTTGCAAGAGATTCTTTGGGTGAAACCGGGAATGGCGCGGGTGGAAGCTGGGGTGAAGTTGGCAGCTTTGGATAAAAAAACACGAGAAATGGGCTGGGAAATCCGTATGGCTCCCTCTACGTACCGCACAGCGACAATTGGCGGATTTATTGCTGGGGGAAGTGGGGGTATTGGCTCGATCCAATATGGTATGTTAGCCGATCGCGGTAATATCTTAGCATTGCGGGTGATAACTGTAGAAGATGAACCCCGTGCGATCGCATTACGCGGCGATGATGTCCAAAAGGTAAATCATGCTTGGGGAATTAATGGGATTATCACTGAAGTCGAAATTCCTTTAGGGCCAGCTTATCCTTGGGCAGAAGTCATTGTCACCTTTGACGACTTTATGACAGCAGCAAAGTTTGGTCAGGCAATTGGCAATGCTGATGGCATGATTAAGAAGTTGATTTCTGTCTTTGCATCCCCAATTTCCCAATATTTTCACGCAGTACAAGAGTATATTCCTGAAGGAACTCACTCAGTATTTTTGATAATTTCCGAACCGAGTTTGGAATTCTTACCGGCTTTGGTGCAGCAATACGGCGGCCAGATTACTTATAAAAAAACAGCCGAGGAAGCAGACAAAGGTACACATTTAGCGGAATTTAGCTGGAACCACACTACCTTGCTTGCCCGGAGTGTAGATGCTGATATTACATACTTACAAAGTCTCTTTCCTAGAGATTGCAGTTTGCAAGTAGTAGAGCAGATGTATAATTACTTCGGCGATGAGGTAATGATGCATTTAGAATTTTTTCGGGTGAATGGTGTCGTAGTTCCTGGCGCTTTGCAACTTGTGCGCTACACCACAGAAGAACGCCTCAATGAAATTATCCGCTATCACGAAGAACAGGGTGTGAGTATTGCAAATCCTCATACGTATATTATTGAAGACAGCGGTAGAAAAGTTATCGATCCTGAGCAGTTAAAATTTAAAGAAATAGTCGATCCTTATGGGTTGATGAACCCCGGTAAAAGCAAGGTTCTTCAATTCCAAATTCAAAATTAGCAAACTACAGAAACACATACAGCAAAATTCAGAATTCAGGAGAAAAATACCCTTTATACCTGGGTAGCAAACGAATCGTTGTGTACCTCACTAACTTGAAATCTGCTGTATCAGAATTTTTTCTGTATATTTGTGTAACTTCGCTTCAAAAAGCTAGCTGTTAGGCGTTTATAATTTGTGGTTTGATTTCAAAAGCCGTGGGGTTGAAGAAGAATTCAGAATTCAGCAATCAGAATAAGAAAGTGGGAGATAAGCGCGGAAAGTCAAAGCGGCCGCTTCCGCAGGAAAGATCGGCTGGTGATGTTTTACCATTTATTCATTCCCCAGTCGGACTCCAATTCAATTCTGAATTCTGACGACTGACTCCTGAATTCTTTTCGGATAACCCAAAATCCAACATTCCAATAATCGCCCATGATTGAAATTGACGGTTCCTACGGAGAGGGAGGCGGACAAGTTCTTCGCACTTCCTTAAGCCTAGCCGCCATCACCGGTGAACCCATACGAATTACAGGCATTCGCGCTGGACGCAAAAAGCCAGGATTAGCAGCACAACACTTAACAGCAGTTCGGGCGGCGGCGAGAATTTGTAATGCCCAACTACGAGGTGATGCTTTGGGTTCAATGCTGCTGGAATTCATCCCAGGTAGTGCTGTGCAAGCTGGAATTTATACCTTTGATGTTAGTAAAGCACAACAAGGTGGTTCTGCGGGTGCGATCGCTCTAGTTTTACAGACAATTCTCTTACCTTTGGCATTAGCATCTGGCAATTCTCTGGTGACACTAAAGGGTGGAACTCATGTGAACTTTAGCCCGACAGCGACGTACATTGAGCAAGTTTATCTGCCCATACTGCAACGCATGGGTGTAGAAGCCCAAGTCAAGTTAGGCGCTTGGGGGTGGTATCCCCAAGGTGGGGGCGAGGTAGAGTTACAAGTAGATGGCGGTGGTAAACTCGGTGGGATCGACTTGTTGGAACGGGGCGATTTACAACAGGTGCGAGGACTAGCAGTGGTGACGGAATTGCCTTCCCATATTCCGCAACGAATGGCGAATCGTGCGGAGAATTTGTTACGGGAAGCCCATTTAAAGGTTACTGTACAGACTTTACGAGAAAGAGGTGTGGCACCTGGGGCAGGTATTTTCCTCACTGCTGAGTATCAGAATAGCTTAACTGGCTTTGGTGGATTTGGGCGTTTGCGGTTGTCGGCGGAAACAGTTGCAGAGATTGCTTGTCAGCAACTACTTGAGTTTCATCACACCGGCGCACCAGTGGATGAACATTTAGCAGATCAGTTATTATTGCCAGCTGCTTTAGCTTCACAAGAAAGTCAGTATCGAGTGGCTGAAGTGAGTAGGCATTTGACGACAAATGCAGCAGTTATTGAACAATTTGGGCTGGCGCAAATTACGGTAGATGAAGCTGAGAAAGTAGTATCCGTGATTCCTGTAATTAGTGGATGAGATTAGAGACTAAACACTTTTTTAAGAGTCTTGATTTTTGTAGAATCAATGCCACATTCAAGTTTAGAGATAGGATTTAAGCTTTTCCATTTGCCTTTACTAGCACTGAATATAATATCAGATGATTTTTCTATATCAATAGCTTCAAAACCATCTATTTTAGATTTTGATAAATAAATCAAACGAGTAAACACTTCATCTCTTGATGCAGATTTAATACTCACAATTTCTGGGAGTGGTGACGGCGGTGAAGGTGGTAATGATGACAGAAAAAATACTTTTGCAAGAGCATCCAACTTTTTGCCTTTAGTAATTCCACATTTCAAGGTAAGGATAGGGTTGAAATTAGACCAAGTTTTGCGATTAGACTCTGCAATTCGGTTTGTGGCAACAATAGGATCTACACCCTTTAAGGCACTACTTGGTTCTGAGATTAAGTATTTAAGTGCGGCTAGAATACTATCTCGTGATGCTGTATTCAAATTTACTTTAGGTAAAACTTCTCTAGTTAAAATTTTCGCCTGCTCAATACTTTGAGGTTCTGGTGAAATGACTATGCACCAGACTCGCTCTAACTTAGCTTGTTGAGCAACTGCATATACAAAATGATTACTAACAACTTGATATTGATAGTCACCAATTTCTTTAACAATAACAGGAATCCAATTCCGTCCATCAGCTTCTAAGATAGACTCTGCTGCTGCTTTGATGATAAATTCCGATTCGGAAAACTGATCTCCAGGTTTAAGATCAGTTAACTTCAGATGCATTAGTTTGCCAATATTATCAAAATCACTCATACAATAAAATACTCCTTAGCTAGATCGAGATAATAATTTGTAGCAATACAATGCGTAAAAGCTGCTGGGATTCGAGCAAAGGCTGCACCTGCTACAATTGCATAACTTGGCAGACTGAATATTTTTGTATGGTTATTAGGATAAAAATAAGGACGTAAATTGAAATTAGATGCTTTACTTTCTCTGGTAATAATAGCTTCAATTTCCTGATTTGCTATTCTCAGCTGAGGAGGAGTGATATTTTCACCATTAAAAAATATAGGTAAGGCGATTGGGCCACCATCTTGTCTAGCTGCCTTAATTTTTGGTACTAACTCTTTAATTACTTTAGCTGCATTATTTAGGGATGCTAAATTATTGTGCTTGGTAGGGATCAAAACGACATCGCAAGCGTAGAGGCTACTTTGACTAAAAAACATCCAGTTTGTCGGACAATCTATGAATATATAATCATATTCGTATACCAAAGGTTTTAGAGTATCTTTTAACCTAGCAGCCCCCTTTTCAATTCTTGTTGCTAAGTCTTGCTCTGTAAAATCTAGCAGTTTTGGATCTGCGGAAATAACATCGAATTGGAACACTTGACCAGATTTAAATTTGACTTTAAATGCTTGAACTGTATCGTGAACGTTTAAGTTTCTATCGGATAGACAATCATATAAACTAATTTTTTTTACTTCTAGACCAAGAGATTTAGTTAAATCTCCTTGCTGTGGATCAAAGTCAATTACTAAAACTTGCTTCCCTTGTTGTGCAAGAGTGGCTGCTAAATTGGCAGTTGTCGTAGTTTTCCCCACACCTCCTTTGTTGTTGTAAACACAAACAGTTAAGGCTTTGGGCGGATTGTCAATTAAATGTTTGACATCGGAAACGATAGTATGAATATTCTCTTTTTTAATTAAACTATTTGAAGTTGCAGGAAATATAATTTTTCCATGTCGCCGGAATAACTGGATATAAACTGAATCAGTAATAAGGCCCCATTGAGATGTGTTGCACTTAGAATCAAGTAGATATTGTTTTATTTGCTCTATAGTGTTTATGTATTGAGGAGTGCCTTCTGATAAATTAAATTTAGCTCCTGTTCCTGTTGCTCGTGCTTTGACTTCAACAAGTAAATAGGGATTGCTCTTAGAGAATAAAAAAATATCACCACCAGTATTTTTGCGAACAGCAAAATCTACTGTCCCATGTCCTGTAGGAAATTGTGGAAAACGTTCTTTATCATTAAATCCAAGTGCGTTTATTAGAGGTCTTACAAATATCTCACTGATCAGCGTCTCACTACTCTCATCAGGCAAAATGTTGTCTAAAATCTGGTTCCAGTCTGTAAGTAGCATCACCTAATAAGCAAACGGGAACAATTACAATACCGTTTGTTTGATTAATTGAATCAAATTTGCTACTTAATCGACCTCAGTATTTTTAACTAATCGAATTGATTACTAGATTAAAGCTTTTTCCTAAAAGCGATCGCTAGCAAAACAAAGATGAAGCATAAGTCAATATACTAAGTTAAGAAAAATACATTACAGTACTAATATTTTGCCTCTATTCCCGATGACAAAATTACCTGTGAGTGTGTAGCAACATAGAAAATGCCTCATTTCAAAAGAGTTGAAATGAGGCAAAGGAGCTTATATAAGTAAAAACAGAAAACTTTTGATACTTTATCTAGGGGCATTTGCAATCAATCCTGTAAAGCCAGATTTGTTGTAAGAATAAGCAAATGACAAATTTACAAGGCGATCGCAAATAGGGTTAAAACTGAGTTCAGTTGTTCTTGATACCTACTATTTACTTAAATATCGAACATAGCCTTTGAATTTACCTCTGCTAAAGGTATATATTTAGGTTAAGTTAGTTTGCGATCGCAAATACAAAGGATTGGGCATGGGGCATCGGGCATCGGGGATTAGACACAGAGATATTTGTTGTTGACTGTGGTTATGCCGAATCGAGTATAGGATTTGCATCTAGTAAATTATCCTCTAGGATAAACGTTTGAACTTTCTGGACGAATGTTTGAACTTTCTGGACGAATGTTTGAACTTTCTGGACGAATGTTTGAGCTTTCTGGACGAATGTTTGAGCTTTCTGGACGAATGTTTGAGCTTTCTGGACGAATGTTTGAGCTTTCTGGACGAATGTTTGAACTTTCTGGACGAATGTTTGAGCTTTCTGGACGAACGTTTGAGCTTTGTTAATTTTTGCCAATGGGATCGTGCATGGAGTGTTCAGCAAAATAGAAATTTGCCCTATTCCCAACACTGCAAATAAGGCAAAGGAGTTTTTATAAGGGGATATAAAAAACTTTTGAGAAGTATAGCAGCGTAAATAATTAAAGGTTTGTAGTGATGATTTTAGTCGTCTCTGCGAGATGCTACGCGAATAAATCAGGGCTGAAAGACTTACCATAAAATAATCTTCAGATTTTTTATATTACTTAATATAGTTTGCTTTATTCTCGCTGACTTACTTAGTTTATCTAGAAACATTTGCAATTAAACCCGTAAAATTGCATTTGTTGGAATAATAAGCAACTGACCAATTTACAAAGCAACTGCAAGTATCGTTGAGACTAAGTTCCGTTGTGACTAATACTTGTTATTTACTTAACAGAATAAGACAGCATTGAAGTAGCTGTTAGAAAACATGGTAAGAAACTTATTGGTGACACATATAGAATTGGAACAAAACCATGATTGATGAACAAGAAATAGAAAAATTGTGGCAAGCTTTCAAAGTATTAGACGTAGACGGCAACGGAGCGATCTCAACCGAGGAACTGGGGGAGGTAATGCGATCGCTAGGGCAAAATCCCACGGAAGCGGGGCTACGTGACTTGATTAAGGAGATTGATGTTGACTTGTCAGGCACTATCGACTTTGAAGAATTTAAAACGCTGATGATAGCGAAAGTAGGCGATCGCCAAAGCCGCCTGAAGTTAGCCTTCAGTGCCTTTGATGAAGACGGTAGCGGTCAAATTACTGCTGTTGAACTGCGGACAGTCATGAGTCAGTTTGGGCTGACAGACGCTGAATTGAAAGAGATGTTGCAGGAAGTAGATCATGATGGCGATGGCTCAATTGACTTTGAGGAATTCTGTCAGCTAGTACCGGAGGAGTCAGAGAGCAAAACTGGCTATCAAGACTCACCGATTTCCCTGAACAGTTCGCTCAAGACAGTTGCCACTTCCAATGAGGCCGCAGCAGCTAGCACCCAGCCGACGCCAGAAGCAACGACTCCAGAGTTGGCACAGCTAAGAGAACAGTTAGCGCAACAACCAAACTCACCGAATCAGAAAAAAAGCGGTACGTCCCCTTTGCAAATGCAGATTGGTTTGTTTCGTTTGATTCAAGGAGCAGCCTACCGCAGCTTCCGTGAGAGTTTCTCCGCCAACCACGAAACTCACTTGCGGGTGAAAAACTTGCCATACAGAATTACCGATTTTGTGGAGTTTGTTAAGCAGGCGATCGCACTTTACAAAGCATTAGGTATAGTATCCGAGGATTGCTACCCCGTTCTGGATGCAGTGGTTAAATCGATTGCCGATGAATATGCTCGATTACAGGAGCGGATTGAGAACTGGCAAACAGTGGCAAAGACACCAGAAATGTTGGCAGAACAGCAAGCGATTTTAGAAGCACGGAGTAAATTTGCCAATGTCAAAGAAAAGTTTGCTGCCGGAGTCGAGTTTGCAATTACGATCAAAAAGAAAAGTCTTAGCTTGGGTGACATCGTCGAAGGCGTGCTGGCCATTAACGAACTCAATCGTCTCAGGGGAATAGAACTGAACGAAGAAATGGCTCCACCACCAACTAAATCTCAGGCAAATCCAAAAGACTATTTGCACAAGTGGAACCGCGTCATTCTCGGACAGGCAACTGAGGAAATAGATGGTGCAATCATGCCAGTAGTATATTGGTATGAAGACTTTATGCCGAAGTTGTTGGCAGCGTTTAGTGTTTCTAGCACAGCAGATATCCAAAGTAACACCGTACCCGATGAGGCAGCTTTGGATGAATGGTATCAGCGTACAAAAAACTCAGGAGAATTTAGCCGCTACGGGGCGGATGTTGCCGAAAATTTTCCCCGTTGCACTCCCAAACAGAAATTGATCCTCAAACAAGCATGGCGGTTAACGCATCACTACCTGAATGGAGTCCAGAAACGCCGCGAACGCCTAGAATTTGGGCGAGAATCAGGAGCGCTATCGCAGTATGTAGCATTCATTGATGTCTATCTAGATCGGACTGAGGTGAAGGATTCCCAAATGCGAGTCAGCTTCCCCTACTACATTGGCCCGGCAGTGTGGCGCTTCTTCCATACCACAGCTGAGATTGTGTCTACCAAGACACCAGAACAGCAAAAAGCCGCAGTCGCAATCTTCAAAGATTTCTTCCAACTGTTTGCCACAATGTACCCCTGTCCTTACTGCCGACACCACCTGAATATGTATGTTGTGCAAAATAAGGAAGTGGATATGTATCCTGTAGAGTACCTTATACTTGGGCGCGATCCGAACCTGAATGACTTTGAAGTGTCAATGGAGGCAAAGCTATCCACCGTGGTAGATGGTTCCTCCCTGCGGTTATTCTTCTGGAAACTGCATAACACCGTTTCTTCTTCCATTGCGCGATCGGAAGAATGGTATCACAAGGACGAGAAAGCGTTCTACACCACCCGTTTTTGGCCCAGCCTTGACTCTGAGTTAGCAAGAGCGAATGCACTCAAATACACCAGCATAGAAACTGCTCGGATCTACAACATCTACGGAATTCTCAAGCCATTGGCACGGCTGACAGGGGTAAAAACAGAATTGCCAAAGCTGTTGGAGAAAGGCGATGCGAATAACCTCAAGGAAGCGTGTGTAGTTGCACAGAACCACATCAAGGATTTAGAGGAAGCTGTGATTATCGGGCAGTTTCTCCAAGAAACATACTACTTTGAGCCTAGCCTTGTGGATAAACCTCCACTCTTCACCCCTGAAGAAGAAGAATTTGCCCGAACCGGTATGTTTACAGAAACAATTTAAATAGTTATAGGATTAGCCCTTCAAGGTGGGTAAAAATTTTGGTCAAAAAATTCCTTTTTAATCTTTTTACTCTGTGTTTTCTGCGTCTAGAGTAGTTACATAAATTACTTTTTAACCGCACAGACGCGGAGCGCACAGAGAGAAAAAGAGAGATTTTATCAGTCACCTTAAAAGGGGTAGTCCTAACTTAGAATGCTTTAATTCCCCTCCTTCAAAGTTTCGTCGGCAGGGGAATTTTAGCGCTACCCATTAAAACCCGTTTACTTAACCTACAGCGTGCCAAATGCTTGTGGCTAGCGATCGCCCTTGGCGTTGGCGCAGCCATCGCCGTTACAACATTATGGATTGTCTAATGAGAATTGCCCTTGGTAGCTTGAAATATCGATGATATAAAGGAGAAAATAAAAATAGCCAAAGTAGAAACTTGCCCCGAAAAGGCAATTTAAAAGCTTTGAAAAATCACAGCAGAGTTGGTATATCACCCTGTATATGACTTTGAATATCCTCTAAAATAAGTGTTTAGAAGCGTAAAGGTCTAATTTATAGAGGATTTTTTCTAAAAGACAAACCGATGTAGCCTGTAACCCCACATGACCAATCGAGAGGAATTGATGAAGAACGAATCAACGTTAGCAAGCAACGCCAACGTAAATTTCCTTATCGGTGGAGGTGAAATGGGGGCTAGGATGCGAGAACAGGATTGGTCAAAAACGTCCCTTGGCCCAACACAGCAGTGGCCGCAGAGTTTGAAGACTGCCGTGCGAATTATGCTAACTTGCCGTCAACCCATGTTTGTTTGGTGGGGCGAGGAACTAATTAACCTTTACAATGACGCTTACAAAACTATTATTGGCGGCAAACATCCAGAAGCATTTGGACAGCCAGCTGCATACGTGTGGCGGGAAATATGGGATCAGATTAGGCCTCGCGCTGAATCAGCGATGCTGAAGAATGAGGGTACTTACGATGAAGCGCTACTGCTAATTATGGAGCGCAATGGCTACCCAGAAGAAACTTATTATACTTTTTCATATAGCCCGGTTCCTAATGACCAGGGCGACACAGGTGGGATCATTTGCGCTAACACAGAGGACACGCAGCGAATTATCAGCGAGCGTCAGTTGGCACTTTTGCGCGAACTCGCGGCAAGGACAGCAGACGCGCGGACATTCGATGAAGCCTGTACGCTAAGTGCGAGTTGTCTGGAGAGCAACCCTTACGATCTCCCTTTCGCAATGATTTATCTGGTCGATCCCGATAAGCAGGAAGTTTTTTTGGCAGGAACGTGCCGCATTGGGGAAAACCACGTAGCAGTTCCAGAAACAGTGGCTCTCGATGCTGATTGTGTTTGGCCCTTTGCGGAAGTGAGCAAAACGCATCAAGCCAAACTGATTTCCGATTTGGAAGTGTCTTTTAGTAGTCTACCTTGCGGTGTTTGGCAGCGATCGCCCCATCAAGCGATCGCAGTACCCATTGCCGCATCCGGTCAAAGCGGAAAAGCTGGTATATTAATCGCTGGTTTGAACCCCTTCAGGCTATTCGACGACAATTATAAAGGATTCATTGATTTAGTTGCGGCTCAAATTGCAGCGAGCATCGCTAACGCCCAAGCTTACGAGGAAGAACGCAAACGCGCTGAAGCCTTGGCAGAAATCGATCGCGCCAAAACCGTCTTTTTCAGCAACGTCAGCCACGAGTTCCGTACCCCATTGACTCTGATGTTGGGGCCATTAGAGGACACCTTAACCACTTGTGCCACACTGCTTCCAGCCAAAGAACGAGAGCAGCTAGAAATGGTGCAACGCAACGGACTTCGGCTGCTGAAACTGGTCAACAGCTTGCTAGATTTTTCACGCATTGAAGCCGGAAGGGTTCAAGCATCTTATGAACCCACTAACCTTGCCACCTTCACCGCAGAACTAGCTAGTGTATTTCGTTCCGCAGTAGAACGGGCAGGGATGCAGCTATCAGTTAATTGTCCTTCCCTGCCAGAACCAGTGTATGTCGATCGGGAGATGTGGGAAAAGATTGTTCTTAACCTGCTCTCGAATGCCTTCAAGTTCACGATGGCTGGAGAAATTGCAGTCAGTTTGCAGTGGTTAAATGACCGTATTGAGTTTGCAGTCAAAGACACAGGAATCGGTATCCCAGCAGAAGAAATCCCCCACCTTTTTGAACGATTCCACCGCGTTAAAGGGGCGCAAGGACGAACTTTTGAAGGGTCAGGAATTGGATTATCACTGGTGCAAGAATTGGTGCAAATGCATGGTGGAACAGTTGATGTTACCAGTCTTCTCGGAGTAGGCAGTTGCTTTACTGTGTCAATTCCAACAGGATATGCTCATTTGCCTCCAGACCGGATTAGTGCCCCGCGAACTTTAGCTTCAACCGCATTAGGTGCAACACCTTATCTAGAAGAAGCCCTGCGGTGGCTACCGGAAGAGGCAGGGGAGCAGGGGGGCGGGGGAGCAGAGGAGCAGGGGGGCGGGGGAGCAGGGGAGCAGGGGAGCAGGGGAGTAGGGGAGAAGGAAGTATTTTCTCTTCTGCCTCTTTGCCCTTCTGCTCCCTCTGCTCGGATTCTCTTGGCTGATGACAACGCAGATATGCGCGATTATGTTAAGCGGCTATTAAGTCAGCAGTATGAGGTGGAATCAGTGCCGGATGGTTTAGCTGCTTTGGATTCGGCTCGTGGACGTGTCCCAGATTTGGTACTGACAGATGTGATGATGCCTGGATTAGATGGCTTTGGACTGCTGCAAGCATTACGAGCCGATCCGCTGACGCAAAAAGTTCCAATCATCCTGTTGTCGGCACGGGCAGGGGAAGAGGCACGGGTGGAAGGATTAGAAGCGGGAGCCGATGATTATCTGATTAAACCTTTCTCTGCTCGTGAATTGTTGGCGCGGGTAGAGGCAGCCCTAAAAATGGCTCGTCTCCGCCAAGAGGCTATGGAACGCGAGCAAGGGTTGCGAATTGAAGCTGAGGTTGCCAAAGCACACCTAGAGACTGTGATAGCTGGCATCCAAGACCAGTTCTTTGTATTGGATCGAGAGTGGCGTTATAGCTTTGTCAATGAACAGGTAGCAGAAATTGTTGGCATCCCCAAAGAAGAGTTGCTAGGTAAGATTGTTTGGGAAGTTTTTCCCGATATGGTTAAAAGCGAGTTTCATACCCAGGTTCATCGGGCGAAGGCAGAAAACACCGTTGTTCAGTTTGAATACTTTTATACGCCTTGGCAGCGCTGGTTTGAGAATCGCATCTACCCCTTTGCAGAAGGAGTCAGCATTTTTGTTACAGACATTAGCGATCGCAAACAAGCAGAAAAAGCCCTTCGAAAAAGCGAAGAAAAGTTCCGCAACATGGCTGACAATGCCCCCTTTATGGTTTGGGTGACAGACACCAATAGCCACTGCACCTATCTCAGTCAAAGCTGGTACGATTTTACAGGTCAGAGCGAGGAAATGGGTCTGGGATTTGGTTGGTTAAATGCTGTGCATCCAGAAGACTATAATGACGCCAGGAATACTTTTCTGGAAGCTAGTAGCAGTTACTCGGCCTTCCGTTTGGAGTACCGCTTGCGGCGCAAAGATGGCAAATATCGTTCTTGCATTGATGCCGCGAATCCGTGGTTTGGAGTGGACGGTGAGTTTAAAGGTTACATTGGCTCAGTCATTGACATTACCGAACGCAAAGTTGCAGAAGCCGAACGCGATCGCCTCCTAGAACTCGAGCAAGCTGCCAGAACTGAAGCCGAAAGAGCCAACCGGATTAAAGATGAGTTTTTGGCGGTACTTTCCCATGAATTGCGATCGCCTCTGAATCCGATTCTTGGTTGGGCGAAACTCTTGCAGACTCGTGAGTTTGACGCCGCAGCTCTGAAGAAAGCGATCGCAACTATCGAGCGGAATGCTCAATTACAAGCTCAACTAATTGAAGATTTGCTCGATGTCTCTCGGATCTTACAAGGCAAGCTCAACCTGAAGATGTTACCTGTCAACCTAGTACTTGTGATTGAGGCGGGATTGGAAACAGTGCGTTTGGCAGCAGAAGCTAAAAATATTCAAATTCAGACGATGCTGGATGCTTCTTTCGGGCAAGTTTTGGGTGATTCTGGTCGTTTACAACAAGTTATTTGGAATCTCTTATCGAATGCCGTTAAATTCACTCCGGAAGGAGGAAAAATTGATATTCAACTAGAGTGCGTTGATGCGGAAGCTGAGATTACCGTCAGCGACACAGGTAAGGGAATCAGCCCTGAGTTTCTACCTTATGTGTTTGAATATTTTCGTCAGGCTGATGGCACGACAACCCGAAAATTTGGTGGATTGGGGTTAGGGTTAGCAATTGTGCGTCATTTGACCGAATTACATGGCGGCACGATTCAGGCAGAAAGTTTAGGTGAGGGGCAAGGAGCTATTTTCCGAGTCCGGCTACCACTAATTAAAAAAGATTTAACCCCAAAACAAGATATAAATGTTGCTGCATTAAATCCTTCTCCTCCGATTGAAATCCTGGCAGGCATCCAAATCTTAGTTGTAGATGATGACGATGATACCCGTGACTTCCACACATTTGTACTAGAACAGGCTGGAGCAATGGTGACAGCAGTGACATCAGCAAAAGAAGCATTACAAATTTTGGCAGAGTCAGAACCAGATATGCTGCTCAGTGATATTGGGATGCCAGAAATGGATGGCTATATGCTAATGCGCCAAGTTAAAGCATTGCAGGCAAACCAAGCCAAACAACTTCCGGCGATCGCTTTAACTGCTTATGCTGGAGAAATCAATCAACAACAAGCACTTGAATCAGGGTTTCAAAAGCATCTTTCCAAACCCGTCGAACCAGACGAATTAATCAAGGAAATTGCAACTCTAATTGGTAGAAGTGGGCATATCTAAGTATATTGGAGCCAATTTCAAAGTCCCTTTCCCAACATTGGGATAAGGATTTAGGGTGAGGGCTTTTGATTCATGGCTTAATTTATTAACTTGTTTCAAATATTTTATTGTTTATTAGACTTCTTGCAGAAGTGGGGGGAAGGGTTAAAGGGAAAAGGGATGGAATTTCCCCTTTACCTTTAACCTTTCCCCAACATCTTGGCATTTGTTATACCAATTCAATTAATGATTGCAACACATCCTTGGTAAAGACGCGATTCATCGCGTCTCTACAAATGGTCTATTTGTCACATTCTTTTTTCCAATTGGTATTACTTTTGCAAGATGTCTATTTAGATAGATTCATTCTTAACAAAAATATATTTACTCTGAATTAATCTAGTTAAAAGCTGTTCCTAATCTAGCTGATTTTGCCTTGATTTTATAACTTAAATTGTTAATATAACTCCTCGTTCTGTTGCTTGATTGTACAAAATATATCGGCAATTACTTGGTCTTTTAGTATAAATTTTAGTATGTGTTGCCAAGTCACTTACTCAGCTAAATTATGCAGCTTACTTAACTCATCAAATCTTCATATATTTGAAGTGTAGTTTATCTTTTACAGTAAAAATAATGGGAATAATAGAATAAATCGGATTGAGCAAATTATTTAGCTATGAGCCAAATATGTCCTATCTCCAAAACCTGTGCTTGTCGCAATGTTGCACGCTGCCGGACTAAGGAAGCAGGTAGGCTCTTTCTCTGGTTCCCCGTTTCACATACCCTGATAAAAGTCACCTCCTACCTACAGCAGTTTTCCTTTAAGTATGAACTGATGCACGAGCGACCAGGTTTGAGTTTGGAGTGTAGACCCGGACAGTCTCTAGAAATTGCCCGTAACCTGGCCAAACTACTTGCACCAAGAGAATTAAAAGAGACGCAAGTCCTTTTCATGCAAGGCACTTTCCAACCTCAACTCCATGATTTTAGTGACATAGCCTCATTACAACGCTTCATTAAGTTGAACCAATCCGATTGGTTGATTGATATGCTGGCAACAGAACGATTCACCAGTTACTTTCAACCAATTGTTTCAATTAACGATACATCGCAAATTTTTGGATATGAATCGCTCTTGCGAGGGCTGGATAAAGAAGGCAATTTAGTGCTACCGACATCTATCCTGGAGTTAGCAACTGAAGCCGGACTTCTACCACAACTCGACCAAGTTGCTCGTCTCAGCACAATCACTCAATTCAGCCGCCATCAAGTGAATGGGCACATCTTCATCAATTTTGCACCAACGTCACTTTATGACCCAGCTTTTTGCCTACGTAGTACGGTAGAGGCCATTGATACTGCCGGAATTACCCACGATCGCGTTGTTTTTGAAGTTGTAGAGTCAGACAATCCTCAAGATTTAACCCACCTGAAGACAGTGCTTAAATACTATCGGGATGCTGGGTTTTTAGTCGCTCTTGATGACCTTGGTTCTGGCTATTCCAGCCTAAACTTGCTGCATCAGTTACGTCCAGACTTTATCAAGCTGGACATGGAGTTAATTCGAGATGTGCATCAAGACCTTTACAAAGCTTCGATTACCGAGAAGCTTTTAGAGATTACTCAAAAGTTAAATATTCAAACCGTTGCTGAAGGAATTGAGTGCATTGAGGAATTGAATTGGCTGCGAGAACGAGGTGCAAATCTTGCTCAAGGCTATTTGATTGGTAAACCCTGTGCAGCGCCTGTCACTACAACCCCTTACTTTGAGCAAATCTTGTTAACTGTACCATCAACACACTCTCAGCAAGTTGAGCAGCGTGTCCAACACCAAAGCGAGTCTGAGCGAATTGTTGCGGCTGTAACGCAGCGCATTCGCCAATCGTTGGAGTTAGACGAGATTTTGCAAATCACGGTAGCCGAAGTGCGACAACTATTTGAGGTAGATCGAGTGGTGATGTATCAGTTTAAGCCAGACTGGAGTGGATTAGTCGCTGTAGAATCCTTAGCAGAAGGGTGTATGTCGATTTTGGGATTTCACGTTATGGATACCTGCTTTCAATCCACGCGTGCAGCTTATTATCAACAAGGTAACACCAGAGCGATCGAAGACATTGAAACTGCCGGTCTATCACCGTGCCATGTTGACCTGCTTCGGAGTCTGCAAATTCGGGCAAACCTTGTCGTACCAATTTTGCAGCAAGGGCGTTTGTGGGGGCTATTGATTGCTCACCAATGCCGTCATCCGAGACAATGGCAGCAGTCGGAGATTAACTTGTTTAACCAGTTAGCAGGTCAAGCTGCGATCGCTATTCAGCAATCAGAACTTTACCACCAATTACAACAAGCAAACCAGGAATTACAGCGCCTCGCCTGTTCCGATGGTCTAACCCAAGTAGCAAATCGACGCTGCTTTGATGACACGTTAAACACGCAGTGGCAATGGTTGGCACGAGAGCAAGGTTCGCTATCTTTGATTTTGTGTGATGTCGATTACTTTAAGCTTTACAACGATACGCATGGACATCTGGCAGGAGATGATGCACTTAGACAGGTTGCTAAGGCAATCTCTCAGACAGTTAAACATCCCGCTGATTTAGTCGCTCGTTATGGTGGAGAAGAGTTTGCAGTTATTTTGCCGAATACTGATATTGAAGGGGCTATTGCAATTGCAAAAGATATTCAGATCAATGTTAGTGCATTACAAATGCCTCATCCCCATTCTCAGGTCAGTGAATTCATTACCCTAAGTCTTGGTGTGGCAACCATCACTCCTCATAGCCAATTATCTCCTGCAATCTTAATTGCTGCTGCTGACCAAGGACTCTACCAGGCAAAAGCACAAGGGAGAAATTGTGTCGTGCAGATGGATTGTGAGAATGCTGATATTAAATAAGCTGATGCCCTTGTAAGTTGCATAGTTCAAATCGCTAGAAAGATGTAAAGACGCGGATATACGGGGAGGAAAAGACACATTAACCCACTATCTACGCGCAATTATTGCAGTGAACACCAGAGAAAGGTTCCAATGTCATTCAGGCAAAAATGATAATTTTAGCCATACTGTTAGCAAACAAAGCTCCAAACCTAATTTCTGTCTATTGTTTAAAAATTGGCTGAGATTTTTCTTTGACCAGAGTGATGGAAGAGCGTTAAGTAGAGCGGCATAAATAATTAAAGGTTTGTAGTGAAACTTTAGCCATCAAGTGAGGGCTAAAGTTTTCACTACAAACTAATCTCAAGATTTTTTACATTACTTAATTTACTTCGATTTATTCTCACTTACTTAAAGTCGGTGAAGATAAAGCGAAAAACGAACGTGTGAATAAAATGTTAATGGCTTGACAAGTTGTGATTATATGAAATAATAATCATCTATGTATAGAAATACCTTGATGCTATCAATAAATTTTCATATACAACTGTTAAATTAATTCAGTTTTCTGTTCATATATGAATGTATTAATTATTTTGGCTGAAGTTAGCCTGATAATCTTTGTTTTTTTATTACTGAACTGGGTTTTCAGTAAATTATTCAAGCTATTTACCAAAACCTTTATACCTAAAAGCGACAATAGAAGTATCAAAACCCTGCGCCGGAATATCACAGGGTTATTGTTACTTGCTTGTGTGGTGTCGTGCATTCTGATTGTGGGTGCTAATGGTTATCTACTTTATCGGGGCGAAAACCTTCAGCAATACACACTCTTGTTGATTGAGCGTATCCCATCAAGATTTTGGGTGACACTAGGAATTGGCATAGCTCAGAGTATTGGCACTTTGATTTTAGCGGCGATCGCTCTGAAATTTCTCAAATATTGGTTGAAGGTAGCCAGCTCTCGCGCCAAGAACTTAGAAAAAAATACTGCTGATGATGAAAGTATTGATGCTTTCTTTAACGCCTTCTATGACAGAATCAGCGGTGGAATCTGGCTTTGGGCTACCATCTTGTGTGCCCAGTTTCTCAAATTGCCAGCAACGGTTTCGGAATATTTGTACATCGCCCTGCGAATCTATCTAATCATTGCCGTCGGGTTACTTATACTTAAAGCAGTCGCTGCGATCGTTGATAGCCTAGATGCTCTTAGCATCAGATACTCCAATCCTGATAACCTGCTGAGATTCTACGATCGCCTCCGACACCTGATACCCTTTTTAAAGCGCTGCTTGGAATTTGTGATTTATGTCTGCATGGCAACATTGGTGATTCAGCAGGTGCAGTTAATTGCCAATGTCGCAACTTTTGGCCCGCGAATTATCAAGATAATCGGTATCATCTTCATTAGTCGCGTGTTGTTTGAGGTCGTTTACTTACTTGTTGAAGAGGTGCTGTTTAAAGACCAGAATCTAACTGATATTCAAAGAAGTAGACGCCTGACGCTCGTTCCGCTGTTTCGTAGTTTCTTACAATACTTAATTTACTTTGGTGCTACAGTTTTCATTCTCTATGCGCTGAGTATCGATCCAACTCCCATACTTGCGGGTGCTGGTATTGTCGGCATCGCTGTGGGATTAGGGGCACAAACACTAATTAACGATATTGTCTGTGGCTTCTTTATTCTGTTTGAAAACTATTACTTAGTAGGTGACTATATTGAAGCCGGAAAAGCCGAAGATAAAGTTGTCGAAGGTATTGTCGAGGCGATTGAACTCAGAACCACTCGTGTCAGACATCCTAATGGTCAATTGCAGATTATTCAAAATGGGAATATTGGCTCAATTACTAATTACTCCAAACAGTATATTTTTGCAGTAGTAGAAGTTGGCGTGCCTTATGATTCCAACTTAGCGCACGTGTACAAAGTCATTGAGGAGGTGGGACAGCAGTTAAAAGCAGACGATCCAGATGTACTCGAAGCTACACAGGTAGATGGAGTCGAAAGTCTGGGAGAGTCTAATTTGTTGCTACGAACATTGACGAAAGTAAAGCCAGGAAAACATCTTCAGATTCAGCGCGTTCTTCGGAAGATTTTTACGAATGCACTGCTGCGGGAAGGAATTATAATTCCCGTGCGCGCTGAAAGTGCCGAAGGTTAATTTGGCACTTTCTTGTCACAACAAATAACTCAGGAGTAATTGAATTTGGGATTTTTCCTTCCATCAAAAACCCCAAATTGGCAGAGCAACTTATTTAAAATTGCAACACATTGAAATAGGCACTAATGAATTATACCCTCATCGCCCAAGCCGCAGAATCTGCATCAAAATCTTCTGTTGTAGTACCACCTCCGACTTTTCCAACGGGCGCACAAATTAGCTCTTTCTTTTATACATTCGGTGCATCTATAATTGTTGTATTTGTACTCTATATATTACTCTTCTATCTACTGCGATCGTTTCTGCGCCGCACAGAAAAAGATACAGCCCTGTTTATCCTTGGAATTTTACAAATCCCTGCGATCGCTATTTTTATCCTGGCTAGTCTAAAACTCTCTCTGACTCAACTCGGATCGGGGGGAATTATTAATTTAATCGATCGAGGACTCACGGCTTTCCTAATTCTTGGTTTCACTTACGGCATAACTTTATTATTTACAGAAGCAGCAGTCTACTACTTAAAAGACTACGCCCGAAAAACGGAGGCTGTCTGGGATGACGTATTAATTCCACTCCTACAAAATTTTATCCCAGTCATCACTTACCTCATTGGCATATCTCTGTTTTTCAGCACCATTGGGGTTGATTTAACAGGAATTGGGTTAGCAATAGGTAGCATCACAGTAGTGTTGGGATTAGCAGTAAAAGATATTTTAAGCGATTTTTTCAGTGGGTTAGTTTTGCTAGTTGATACACCCTTTAGATTTGGAGATGTCATCTCCATGCCAGATGGTTCGATTGCAATTATCAAACACATTGGTATCCGGGTGACAAAACTATATTTGATTAACGAGCATTGCGAGGTGTATACACCAAATACGACTTTGGGAGGTCAAAACATAGTCAATCTCAGTCGTCCTACAACTCACTACGCTTATACGATTCAAGTGTCAGTGAGGGTTGATGCTGATGCAGTGGTAGCAACAAACATTTTGCAACAAATTATCCTCGGTCATCCAGACACATTAGGTGATATTGATGAAAAACTTCAATATTTAGATAGTTTTGCTGCATTGACAGAAGCCGAGGATAATAAACTGTCAAAAAAAGAAGCAGGGCGGCTGCGTTTATTAGTTGAAAAAGATGTCAACACGCAACTGCAAAAAATTGAGCAAGCATTTGAAGATTTTGTTAGAGAAGTTAAGAAGGTAGAAAAGGGTGGATTGAATTCAGAAGAAATGAAAATTCTCCAGAAAAACTATTTAGAAATATTGAACATTGTGGGGTTGGTAGTCATCACAGAACGTAAGGGTAAACGTCTGCGATCGCGCCTAGAAGAACAAGAGCCGACTGAGAAACAAACTCTAATTGGTTTGATTCGCCAATGGTATCAAACTTGGTTAAAAGATCCTGATTTAGTAATTGAAGACCAACATCTTTTACCAGATGAATGGGAGCAAAAAATTGACCTTCTGAAGATTAAACTAAATAAATTATTTCAAAAAATCGCAAGTCCCGGAGTAGATGAAACAAGATTAGATGACTATTCTTTAAAATTTGTCGAATGGTTACATGATAGTTTTAAAGAGTCTAATACTGCCTGGAAAGAACCACAAGTTCAGCTAACTGATATCCAAGGCTCTGCTATGCAATTTTCTGTCCGTTTCTATGTTGATAATATTCAGTTAGAACACTGGCGACGTGGAAACCGCGTCCAAAATGAGGTACGTCGAGAGATGGTAAGGCGGTTAAGACAAGCCTATATCTACACATTAGGATAATTCAGTCAGTGAAACCAGAGGATAGCGATCGCTCGTGGATTATGCGATCGCTGTCTTACTGAAATATCATATTTAAACTCAGTTATTATAAAAACAACGCTTTTGAACCGTATCTTAGAATAAATGTTGTATCAGGCTTGAGATGACACAATAAATAAATTTGAAGCTTAGTAAAAACGTGTTTATTTATACAAAAAACCAGTAATGATTGTTATAGACTTGAAAAGCCCTTTACTTTTATACTTTGGCGAAACTTCACCGCCAAAAAAGCACCAGAGCGATAGGAAATTACTTGTTACCAAATGCGATTGATATTCATCAAATGCAAATCCGGTTAAGTTGAACAGATTCTTGTCAGCAGAATAGGTGATTTCCTACGCCCTGGTTATTTCTTTTAATTATTTTAGCTCAATAGCTTGAAGCGATATTAATGCTATCTCAAATGTTTTGGCAGTTTGTACACTTGCCAAAGATGTTACGAACAAAATATGCTTGTAATACCAATTCTGTATGAAGTTGCGCTAAATCGAAATAAGAAAGAGAAACGAACCGCCAAGTACGCCAAGAGCGCCAAGAAAGAAAGAAGTTAAAAGGGTTTGGCGCTGCCTCATAAAGAAATGGTATAAGTTGCTAAAATTAATCCCTTCACTTATTAATTAGGCAAAACAGTTCTGTTAGCGGTAGTGGTGCGTTTAGCCCATTTCCAGTTCTGAGTAAAGATGTTAGATTCCCAACTTCTTTACTCAGCACTACTACCCCAGTCTCTAGTCTCTAGTCCCCATCAGCCTAACCAATTAATTTCTGCCAGCTAGCAGGCCCGATAATTCCATCGGCATCTAAACCATTTTGCTTTTGAAAGTTTTTAACTACAACCTCTGTTTGCGGCCCGTAGACGCCATCATTCTCAACACCTAAACGGTATTGTAAGTATCTGACAACTGCACCACCGGCATGGTTTGGTCTGATAATTCGTTTTGCCAAAATTAGATTTATGGCATTCCATGTAGTTGCGTCAGCAATTCCAGTTGGGTTAACTCCAACAATAGTCTGAAATTTTTCTACAGCAGATTTGGTGTTAGCCCCCGTGAAGCCATCTTCCACTAAGGCCTTACCATTTCTATCAGTTATTTTTAGTCTATTTAAGGATTTTTGCAGTCTGAGAATAGTCGCATCTATATTCTCCTCTTCATCTGGTACAGGATTAACAGGGGCACTTGGCACTTTACCAGTTAAGCCTTTAACAATTGCATTAGCCATTGCTTCAGGATTAAAAAGATTCATATCTTTTTGCGAATCGAGGAAGCAACATTCTATCAAGATAGCAGGCATATCTGTATTTTTCAGAACAAACAAGTGGGAACCACTCTTAACGCCACGATTAAAAAATCCCAACTTGATGATTTCATCTAATACAGGTTTAGCAATTTTTCTACCTGTATCGCTAGTCGCATATACTTCTGTGCCGTTAGCTTGGTTGTTAAAAGCATTAAAATGAATCGAGACGAAAATATCTACTTTACTGGCATTAGCTGTAGAGCATCTTTTTGAGAGTGAGTCACGGACTGTATTAGCACTACTTGGTCTACATACTACAACTTCATTTCCTAAAGCTCTTAACTTGGCTATAACTCTATTACCTACATCTAAAGTTAAATTATCCTCGAATTTAATCCCTCTAGCTCCTGTATCTGGTGGACAATTGTGCCCGCTATCAATTCCGAATTTCATTATTTAATCCTCGATTTACTTGTTTTTACACTAGTTCAAAACTCTGATAATTATATAGACAAAGTTTGGTTAATAACTTTGTGAAAATACTTGCTAGCAATGGCTGCATTATTTTCAGCATTCCTACGCTATTAGACCAAATAAGTTTTTCTGTGAACCCAAACAGCAACTTTTATTTGGTAAAATCCCCTAATTCAAAGCTATATTGTAACCAAAAACACAACTATTATAAGTTATCAATATCGAGAATAACCAGTAAATTTTTGCAATAAATTGAAATCTAGCAATTGCCTGCATTATTTAGATAATAACGCTTTCTAAAAGTGTAAAGCCATGACAATTGTACTTAGTTAGATGCCCAAATCCCTAAACCGAACGCACGCCCTGATGTGAATCTGGGTTTATAAGGCCGTAAACCCTTGAAAGACTCTACCCTTGGCTTCCTGTTAACCCTGAGCAGCTTAACACATAATGCTTTACAGTATTAATGAATACGCGATCGCCCTTGGCGTTGGCGGAGCCATGGTCTGGGATTATTAGCCACAATTACCGGGATTTTTGGCGAACGATGGGCATCAGCGAACGAAAAGAGGATAGAATTTCTGCGTGCCTTACTGAATGAGTGCAGATCAAATGAGGTAATTTTATCTGATGAACGATTTAATCCAAATTCACATAGACCAGGACGACCGATAGTTTTTCCGCGATTAATTATATCAGTGACGGAAACCGCGATCGCATCTGATGTCTTTGCAGAACGTCAAGATAGAGAGTTATTTTCGCTTCTACATCAATGGCGGCATACTGCTAATGAGTTTAATCGGAGATTAGATATTACCGAATTGCGTACATTCACAAACTTGTCACCACAAGAAATCCGTTCGCTATATGAAGCGCTACAGGAATCGAAAGAGTTTAATGATGCACTTAATTTGACTCAACACATCACAACTTTTTTGAAATCAAAATATCCTAAAGGCAGTGGTGATAGTGAAGTTCTCACCCCTTCAAGGAACTACTGACCGGAATCTGTGGGTAGATATTTAACAATCAGCCTGAAAGCACGTTTAAAATTTAAGTAAAGAAATATTTCGTCGCTTACAGGCATGAAACGCATCGTCTTGATTGCTGGGTTTGAATCATTCAACGCTGACTTGTACAGAAAAGCAGCCTTTTTGGCTAACTCTCGCTGTCCTGAGTTGGATATTCGGGTATTTAGCGATCGCGATCTTACCAACAAACGCACTGAGGTAGAAACAGCACTTGATGGCGCTGATGTGTTTTTCGGTAGCCTACTATTTGATTATGACCAGGTTGTGTGGTTGCGCGATCGCATTGCCCAAATTCCCATCCGCCTAGTTTTCGAGTCAGCCTTGGAATTGATGAGTTTAACCAAGCTGGGTGACTTTGCCATTGGCGATAAACCCAAAGGAATGCCCAAACCAGTTAAATTCATCCTCGACAAATTTAGCAACGGACGAGAAGAAGACAAACTCGCTGGTTACATCAGCTTTTTAAAGGTTGGCCCCAAATTACTGAAATACGTCCCAGTGCAAAAAGTCCAAGACTTACGCAACTGGTTAATTATTTATGGTTACTGGAATGCTGGCGGTTCAGAAAACGTCGCTTCATTATTCTGGACACTGGCAGAAAAATACTTAGATTTAAAAGTCGGCGACATTCCCCCGCTAGTCGAAACCCCCAACATCGGATTACTCCACCCCGATTATCAAGGGTTTTTTGAATCACCCCGCGACTATTTAGAATGGTATAAAACCCATTGTAGAGACGCGATTCATCGCGTCTTCCCAAATCACGTCTCCCCAAATCACGTCTCCCCAGTTGTAGGAATTCTCCTCTACCGAAAACACGTCATCACCAAACAACCCTACATTCCCCAACTGATTCGCAGTTTTGAATCAGCCGGGTTAACTCCTTTACCCATCTTCATCAACGGCGTAGAAGGACATGTGGCGGTACGAGATTTAATGACAACCGACCATGAAATTCAGCAACGACAACTAGGTAATATAGAGACTCCCTCACTATCAAGTGAAGCAGTAAAAGTGGATGCGATCGTCTCTACAATTGGCTTTCCTCTAGTGGGTGGCCCGGCTGGTTCAATGGAAGCAGGGCGTCAAGTGGAAGTAGCAAAGCGCATCCTCACTGCCAAAAATGTACCTTATATTGTTGCTGCACCACTATTAATTCAAGATATTTCCTCGTGGACGCGCCAAGGTGTCGGCGGATTGCAAAGTGTAGTGTTGTACGCGTTACCAGAATTGGATGGGGCTATTGATACCATTCCCCTTGGTGGTTTGGTGGGTGAAAATATTTATCTGGTTCCCGAACGGGTAGAGCGATTAATTGGTAGGGTAAAAACTTGGGTGTCTTTGCGGCAAAAACCTGCATCGGAACGCAAGATTGCCATCATTTTATATGGCTTTCCTCCTGGTTATGGTGCTGTGGGTACAGCTGCATTATTAAATGTGCCGCGTAGTTTGCTGAAGTTTCTCCACGCACTTAAAGAACAAGGTTATACCGTGGGAGATTTACCAGAAGATGGGGAAGAATTGATTCGCTGGGTGAAAGAAGCGGATGAAATTGATGATACAAAAAATATCCCCGCGTCCGTTAGCGCCCGTACCTTAGAAAAATGGTTGGGATATCTGCAAACCTCCCGCATCGAAAAACAATGGAAATCTCTCACGGGAACTGGAATTAAAACTTATGGCGACGAATTCCAGATTGGCGGTGTGCAATTAGGAAATGTATGGATAGGTGTACAGCCACCTTTGGGCATACAAGGCGACCCGATGCGTTTAATGTTTGAACGAGATTTAACGCCACATCCCCAATATGCTGCTTATTATAAATGGTTGCAAAATGAGTTTGAAGCTGATGCTGTAGTTCACTTTGGGATGCATGGGACGGTGGAATGGTTGCCTGGTTCTCCGTTGGGTAATACGGGTTATTCTTGGTCGGATATTCTGTTAGGAAATTTGCCTAATCTATATATATATGCGGCGAATAATCCTTCTGAGTCGATGTTGGCAAAACGTCGCGGTTATGGTGTGTTGATTTCTCATAATGTACCGCCTTATGGTCGTGCAGGTTTGTATAAGGAATTGGTGGCGTTGCGAGATTTGATTTCGGAGTATCGGGAAGATCCGCAAAAGAATTATGTGCTGAAGGAAGGGATTTGTAAAAAAATTGTTGATTCTGGGTTGGATGCAGATTGTCCGTTTGAGGATGCTAAACGGTTGGGCATTGCGTTTACTCCGGAGAATGTGCGGATGTTTAGCGGTCATGCTTTTGATGATTATTTGATGGAGTTGTATGAATATTTGCAGGTTTTAGAAAATCGGTTGTTTTCTTCTGGGCTGCATACTTTGGGGGAAAAGCCGAATGAGGAGGAGTTGGGGTCGTATTTGGAGGCTTATTTTGGAGACGAACCGCCTTCGCGCAGCGTCTCGGAGAGAAGACGCCAAGAACGCCAAGACGAAGAAAAGCAAATTACAGATTTGTTGATGCAATCTACGGATGAGTTGACGAATTTGTTAAGGGGGTTGAATGGAGAGTATATTCCGCCTGCGCCTGGTGGGGATTTGTTGCGGGATGGGGCTGGTGTTTTACCTACGGGAAGAAATATTCATGCTTTAGATCCTTATCGGATGCCTTCACCTGCTGCTTATGAACGGGGGCGAGAAATTGCTCAAAAAATTATCGCCCAGCATTTGAATGAACATGGAAAATATCCAGAAACGGTGGCGGTGATGTTATGGGGATTGGATGCAATTAAAACTAAGGGTGAATCTCTGGGGATTCTTTTGGAATTGGTAGGGGCTGAACCTGTTAAGGAAGGAACTGGTAGAATTGTTCGTTATGAATTAAAGCCGTTGGCTGAGGTTGGACATCCCCGCATTGATGTGTTGGGTAATTTATCTGGGATTTTTCGGGATAGTTTTGTAAATATCATCGAATTATTAGATGATTTGTTTCAACGGGCGGCTGATGCTGATGAACCGGACGATCGCAATTTTATTAGAAGACACGCTTTAGCTTTAAAAGCGCAAGGTGTGGAAAATGCATCGGCAAGATTGTTTTCTAATCCGGCGGGTGATTTTGGTTCTTTGGTGAACGATCGCGTGGTTGATGGTAACTGGGAATCTGGTGAGGAGTTGGGCAATACTTGGCAAAGTCGCAATGTATTCAGCTACGGGAGAGAAGATAAAGGTCAAGCTAGACCGGAAGTTTTGAATACGTTGTTAAAAACTAGCGATCGCATTGTCCAAGAAATCGATTCGGTAGAATATGGTTTAACTGATATTCAAGAATATTACGCCAATACTGGCGGTTTGAAAAAGGCAGCAGAAAAACAAGGCGGTAAGAAGGTTACAACCAGTTTTGTGGAAAGTTTCTCGAAGGATACTACACCCCGCAATTTAGATGATTTGCTGCGAATGGAGTATCGCACTAAGTTGGTAAATCCTAAATGGGCGCAAGCGATGGCGAATCAAGGTTCTGGTGGTGCTTTTGAAATTTCCCAACGGATGACAGCGTTGATTGGTTGGGGTGGTACTGCCGATTTTACCGATGATTGGGTTTACGATCAAGCGGCTGATACTTATGCGTTAGATGCAGAGATGGCGGATAAATTACGCAAGGCAAATCCTGAAGCTTTTCGCAATATTTTAGGCAGAATGTTGGAGGCGCATGGGCGGGGTTTCTGGGAAGCTGATGGTGATAAGTTAGATAAATTGCGGCAATTGTATGAGTTAACAGATGAAGAGTTGGAGGGTGTGACGGTTTAGTAAATAGGAATAAATTATGAAGTTTCTGATTACTATCTTTTCAGATGAAGATGGGTTAAGGGAAGACTGAAAAAGGAGATTGCAATGAGTCAGACAATTATTGGAAAGTTTTTCACTATTAACCAGGATGATTTAGAAGATACAACCGAGTACCTTAAACAATTAGGTATGACATTTCATAATGGTATAGAAAATAAATTGTTACATATAGAATTGAAACAACTACCGGCAATATTGTTCAAGTTAGAGCAAAGGGGGTGCTTGGAGATTTACTCAAGGGAAGCATGGGATATCATAAAAATTTCCGTTGAGGGTGTAGTTTTATATATTTGTGCAGAATATGGAGATGGTTATGTCTTTTTACCCAAAGAGAATATAGTTTCTATCCATACTATAGAGGAAGAGTTTTTAGATGCGATCGCGCGAATCAACTACGAAAAATAAAAGCAACATATTTTGATAAGCAAGCATCAATCGACACTTCAGCCACTAAATAAAAAACAATTTATAGCTTAATATCTTAATTAAGGTAAAATATAAACTTTGGTTATGAAGCATCCAACAATGGAAAATTCTTTTACTGCTGTATATGAAAAGTTAGATGATTGGTATATCGGCTACGTTCAAGAGTTACCCGGCGCTAATGTCCAAGAGAGAACTCTGGAAGAAGCTAGAGAAAGCCTACGGGAAGCGATAGAGTTAATTCTAATCTCAAATCGGGAACTTGCAGAGCAGCAACTTTCCGGTAAAGATGTCGTCCGCGAACAGATTAATGTCAAATTATAGTGAAAAGACGTGAATTGATTCGCCATTTGGAAAAGAACGGCTGTTTGTTTCTTCGAGAGGGTGGAAGGCATACGATTTATTACAATCCATCAAACAACAGAACCTCGGCAGTTCCAAGACATACTGAGATTGTTGAGATTCTAGCTATCAAGATTTGCAAAGATTTAGAGATTTCCCCACCCTAGTGTTGTATATGAAGCATAAAGCCTTCTCTTGTCCTTCCGTTCGGGACGCTGCGCGAACAAAAACGATTTGTTATATTTTCCCATGACGAGCAGAAAATCTTTTGTATAAAAACGTACTATTAACATACTTTCTGCTGCCTGTATCAATCGCAACGCTACTCGCGGCAATTTCAACAATCAATTCGGGAGATCCTTCAATGTAACCGTCACTACTCAAACGGGTTTGTCTGTTTGCGTCTCAATACGTTTCGGTTAAGACAAGAGACGCGATAAATCGCCGTCTCTACAAAGGACTGATTTTTGTAAAGACGGCGATTTATCGCGTCTTTGCGATCTAGGGCATACGATCAAAAAACCTTATGCGAACCTTATTGAGAGTTAGGCGATCGCCACTTTCAAGCGGAGGCAGATGTCTTTGGGGTGAGTACTCTCTAACCATTTGCCAATCCTTGGAGTTGCCGAATATTTCTGACTTTAGCAAACCTCAGTTATCAGTTAGAATTTATTGATTTGCTGCTTTCCTCAAATTCCAAAAATCATAAAACGTAATGTTAATTGTCATCTTATGTTCTTCTGTGCGATCGCTTACTCGCCCAAGTTAGGCATCGCCGATAATTGATGCTGCATAACAAAGCCCAACTAGCTATCATTAGCTAAGTGGTATGCCAGATACATTGACGGCAATACCATTTAGTTAGCAGTCTTTATCAACTGCTTACACTCGCACCCATAAAAATTAGTTTGATCCACTTTCTATTCCCTACTTTCTATTGTGATACGCATTGGCTAAAAGTACTTTAAGTAAGTACGGGGTGCAAAAAATACAAAAATTTCTTTAAGGATTAAGATTAAGGATACGGCTATGGCAACCGAACAGTTAACTAGAGACAGTGATAATCTAGATTTAAATCAGCTACTAAGAACGCTGAATGCTGTTAAACAAGGTGATTTCTCTGCTCGGATGCCCATAGACCATACTGGTGTGGCGGGGAAAATAGCTGATACGCTCAATGATATTATTGATAAAAATGAGCGGATGGCGGCCGAACTACAACGCATTGGTAATGTTGTCGGCAAAGAAGGCAAAATTGCCGATCGCGCCTCTCTCGGAGATGTTCGAGGTTCTTGGTCAGATTGTGTTACTTCTGTCAATACTCTAATTACAGATTTAGTTCAGCCAACAGCTGAAACTACTCGGGTAATTCGGTCAGTCGCCAATGGTGACTTATCGCAAACGATCGCTACAGAAATTGATGGCAGACCTCTGCAAGGCGAGTTTCTCCAAACTGCTAATATCGTTAACACGATGGTAGATCGGCTTGGTTCCTTTGCATCGGAAGTAACGCGGGTGGCGCGTGAGGTGGGAACCGAAGGGAAGTTGGGCGTTCAAGCCGAAGTGCAAGGTGTGGCTGGCACTTGGAAAGATTTGACTGATAACGTTAACTTGATGGCGGGTAATCTCACCGGACAAGTTCGCAACATTGCCGAAGTTGCAACTGCGATCGCAAATGGTGACTTATCCAAAAAAATCACTGTCAATGTCAAAGGCGAAATTCTAGAACTAAAAAACACCGTTAACACGATGGTGGATCAACTTAATTCCTTTGCAAGTGAAGTAACGCGGGTTGCGCGTGAGGTGGGAACTGAAGGGAAGTTGGGCGTACAAGCAGAAGTTAAAGGAGTTGCAGGTACTTGGAAGGATTTGACTGATAACGTTAACTTGATGGCTGGAAATTTGACTGCCCAAGTGCGTAACATTGCAGAAGTAACAACGGCGGTAGCGAATGGCGACTTATCCAAGAAAATCACTGTTGATGTCAAAGGCGAAATTTTAGAGTTGAAAAACACCGTCAACATCATGGTGGATCAACTTAATTCCTTTGCATCAGAAGTAACAAGAGTTGCGCGTGAAGTGGGTGCAGAAGGAAAATTAGGCGGTCAAGCAGAAGTGCGCGGGGTAGCGGGTACGTGGAAAGACCTTACCGACAGCGTGAATTTTATGGCGGGAAGCTTGACGGCACAGGTGCGGAACATTGCCGAAGTTACAACTGCGGTAGCCAATGGCGACTTATCTAAGAAAATCACCGTCGATGTGAAAGGCGAAATTCTGGAGTTGAAAAATACCATCAATACAATGGTGGATCAGCTTAATTCCTTTGCATCAGAAGTGACAAGAGTTGCCCGTGAAGTGGGAACTGAAGGGAAGTTAGGCGTGCAAGCAGAAGTGCGGGGAGTGGCGGGGACTTGGAAAGATTTAACTGATAACGTTAACTTAATGGCGGGTAATCTCACCGGACAGGTGCGAAATATTGCCGAAGTTGCCACTGCGATCGCAAATGGCGATCTATCTAAAAAAATCACCGTCGATGTCAGAGGTGAAATTTTTGAACTCAAGAATACCATCAATATAATGGTGGATCAACTCAGTTCCTTTGCAAGTGAAGTAACAAGGGTTGCTCGTGAAGTTGGCAGTGAAGGTAAACTGGGTGTGCAAGCCGATGTGCGCGGCGTGGCTGGCACTTGGAAAGATTTAACTGACAGCGTAAACTTCATGGCAGGAAGTTTAACGGCACAGGTGCGGAATATTGCCGAAGTAACTACGGCGGTTGCAACAGGCGACTTATCCAAGAAAATCACCGTTGATGTAAAAGGTGAAATTCTGGAACTCAAAAACACCATTAATACAATGGTGGATCAACTTAATTCCTTTGCATCAGAAGTAACAAGGGTTGCTCGTGAGGTAGGAAGTGAAGGTAAACTGGGCGTGCAAGCAGAAGTGCGTGGCGTGGCTGGTACTTGGAAAGATTTAACCGACAGCGTGAATTTCATGGCGGGAAGCTTGACAGCGCAGGTGCGGAATATTGCCGAAGTAACTACGGCGGTTGCAACAGGCGACTTATCCAAGAAAATCACCGTCGATGTTAAAGGTGAAATTCTGGAGTTGAAAAATACCATTAATACAATGGTGGATCAACTCAGTTCCTTTGCATCGGAAGTGACGCGAGTTGCGCGTGAGGTGGGAACTGAAGGTAAATTGGGTGTACAAGCGGAAGTGAAAGACGTTGCTGGTACTTGGAAAGATTTAACTGACAGCGTGAACTTCATGGCGGGAAGCTTGACGGCACAGGTGCGGAACATTGCCGAAGTGACAACTGCGATCGCCAATGGTGATTTATCTAAGAAAATTACTGTTGCCGTCAAAGGCGAAATTCTGGAGTTGAAAAATACCATCAATATAATGGTGGATCAACTCAACTCCTTTGCAAGTGAAGTGACGCGAGTTGCCCGTGAGGTGGGAAGCGAGGGTAAGCTAGGCGTACAAGCAGATGTGCGCGGCGTAGCTGGAACTTGGAAAGATTTAACCGACAGTGTGAACTTCATGGCGGGAAGCTTAACGGCACAGGTGCGAAACATTGCTACAGTCACAACGGCGGTGGCAAATGGTGACTTATCTAAGAAAATTTCCGTTGATGTCAAAGGCGAAATATTGGAACTCAAGAACACTATCAATACGATGGTGGATCAACTCAACTCCTTTGCAAGTGAAGTAACGCGGGTGGCGCGGGAGGTGGGAACTGAAGGTAAATTGGGCGTACAAGCAGAAGTTAAGGGAGTAGCCGGGACTTGGAAGGATCTCACCGAAAGTGTAAACTTCATGGCGGGAAGCTTGACGGCACAGGTGCGGAACATTGCCGAAGTTACCACGGCGGTAGCTAACGGCGACTTATCCAAGAAAATCACTGTCGATGTGAAAGGTGAAATTCAGGAACTCAAAAACACCATTAATACAATGGTGGATCAACTAAATTCTTTTGCATCAGAAGTTACCAGGGTTGCCCGTGAGGTGGGAACGGAAGGTAAATTGGGCGTGCAAGCTTACGTCAGAGGAGTTGCAGGTACTTGGAAAGATTTAACAGACAACGTGAACTCGATGGCGGGGAACCTCACTGGACAAGTTCGCAACATCGCGGAAGTTACCAAAGCGGTAGCGAATGGCGACTTATCTAAAAAAATTACCGTCGATGCCAAAGGCGAAATTTTAGACTTGAAGAACACCACCAACACAATGGTGGATCAACTCAGTTCCTTTGCAAGTGAAGTAACACGGGTGGCGCGAGAAGTGGGAACTGAAGGTAAGTTGGGTGGACAAGCGCAAGTCCAAGGTGTTGCAGGGACTTGGAAAGATTTAACAGACAACGTTAACTCGATGGCGGGTAACTTAACGGCACAAGTGCGCGGTATTGCCAGAGTTGTAACGGCGGTTGCTAACGGTGACTTGAAACGGAAACTGATGTTAGATGCTAAGGGAGAAATTGAAACCTTGGCAGAGACAATCAACGAGATGATTGATACTCTAGCGACATTTGCCAATCAGGTAACTACAGTAGCGCGGGAAGTGGGAATTGAAGGGAAGTTAGGCGGACAAGCTAGAGTACCTGGTGCGGCTGGAACTTGGAAAGATTTGACGGATAATGTGAACGAACTTGCTGCTACACTGACAACTCAGTTGCGAGCGATCGCTGAAGTTGCTACAGCTGTAACTAAAGGTGATTTAACTCGTTCAATTGCCGTCGAAGCACTAGGCGAAGTTGCCATCCTCAAAGACAACATCAACCAGATGATTGCTAATCTGCGCGAGACAACGCAGAAAAACACCGAACAAGATTGGTTGAAAACTAACCTAGCCAAGTTTACCCGAATGCTGCAAGGTCAGCGAGACTTGGAAACCGTATCTAAACTAATTCTCTCAGAACTCGCACCCTTGGTAGGAGCGCAACACGGCGTATTCTTTTTGATGGAGTCTGTTGAACATACACCATATTTGAAACTAATCAGTAGCTACGCTTACCGCGAACGCAGACATCTAGCTAACCGCTTCCACTTGGGTGAAGGTTTGGTGGGACAATGCGCTTTAGAAAAAGAGCGAATTCTGCTGACGGAAGTACCCAACGATTATGTCAAAATTTCCTCTGGTTTAGGAGAAGCCACGCCCCTGAATGCCGTGGTGTTACCTGTACTCTTTGAAGGACAAGTGACAGCAGTGATTGAATTAGCATCCTTCCGCCGCTTTAGCGAAATTCATCTAACATTCTTCGACCAGCTTACCGAAAGTATCGCGATCGTCCTCAACACGATCGCAGCATCGATGCGAACTGAAGAATTACTCAAGCAATCGCAATCTTTAGCTGAAGAACTCCAAACCCAGCAAAGCGAACTCCGCGAAACCAACAAACGCCTAGAACAACAAGCCCAATCACTCAAAACCTCTGAAGATTTACTCAAAGGACAGCAAGAGGAACTGCAACAAACCAACGCCGAATTAGAAGAAAAAGCAGAGTTGTTGGCGATGCAGAAGAAAGAAGTCGAGCGCAAAAATCGGGAAATTGAACAAGCAAGACTGTCTTTAGAAGATAAAGCCGAACAACTCGCCCTTTCCTCAAAATACAAATCAGAATTTCTCGCCAATATGTCCCATGAACTGCGGACACCGCTAAATAGCTTGTTAATTTTGGCGAAATTGTTAACAGATAATATCGATCGCAACCTCACCGCCAAGCAAGTCGAATACAGCCAAACTATTTACTCAGCCGGTACTGACTTGTTAGCGTTAATCAATGACATTCTGGATCTCGCTAAAATTGAATCTGGAACCATGTCCATTGACATGACTCAAATGCCATTGACAGACTTGGGCGAACAGATTGAGCGCACCTTCCGGCAAATCGCTCAGAGCAAAGGACTTGGTTTCGCAATTGAATTTACTCCCGAATTACCAAACAGCATTTATACAGATGTCAAACGTATACAACAGGTATTGAAAAATCTCCTCTCCAACGCTTTTAAATTTACAGAGCATGGGGAGGTACGCTTACGAATTGCGGTAGCCAAGCTAGGGTGGAGCAACGACAACGAAACCTTAAATCGTGCCCAGCTTGTGATTGCTTTCTCAGTCAGCGATACAGGCATTGGCATTGCCCTCGAAAAACAGAAAGTGATTTTTGAAGCATTCCAGCAAGCCGATGGCTCTACCAGTCGGAGATATGGCGGCACAGGATTGGGCTTATCAATTAGCCGCGAAATCGCCCGTCTCTTCGGCGGCGAAATTAAACTAATGAGTCAACCCGGTGAAGGTAGCACCTTTACATTCTATCTACCACAATTAAGTGCTGTTAGCGATAGCGGGGCGTTTAGCCCGTCACGAGCGTTGAATCCTGAGTTGATATCGCCACAACCCACTCCCTACTCCTCACTCCCCACTCAGCACTCCCCACTCATAAATGACGATCGCACTACTATTGAAAGAGGCGATCGCGTGTTACTAATTGTCGAAGATGACGTTAATTTTGCGCGTATCCTTTTAGATATGGCGCAACAACAAGGATTCAAGGTGATAGCTGCCCAAACGGGTAGTACGGGTTTGATGTTAGCGCAGCAATTCCTACCTTCAGCCATTTTGTTAGATATCCGGTTGCCAGAAATGGATGGTTGGACGGTATTGGATCGTCTGAAACATGACCCAAATACCCGTCACATCCCCGTACATATTATGACCGTTGAGGAAGGAAAACAGCGCGGTTTACAACTAGGTGCGATCGCATATCTGCAAAAGCCCTTAACCAGCGAGACAATATCCGAGGCGTTAACCAAAATTAAAGGTTTTGTTGAGCGCCAAGTCAAAAATTTATTAGTAGTAGAAGACGACGACACTCAACGGCTAAGTATTGTTGAGTTAATTGGTAATAGCGATGTTTCGACCACTGCTGTGGCTGACGGTGCAACTGCTCTAGAAGCTATTCGCACCCAGCATTTTGATTGCCTTGTCCTCGATTTAGGGCTACCCGACATGACCGGGTTTGAGCTAATTGAGCAGATCAAGCTTTTACCTAACGGTAAAACTTTACCAATTATTGTCTATACAGGTAGAGAAATTAGCAAAGCTCAAGAAACAGAACTCAGACGGATTGCCGAAACAATCATTATTAAAGATGTGCGATCGCCCGAACGTCTCCTTGATGAAACAGCATTATTTTTACACCGAGTCCAAGCAAATTTACCTGAACCGAAGCGACAAATACTCGAACAGCTGCATTCCATAGACTACTTACTTACTGGCAAAAAAGCGCTAATTGTAGACGACGATATGCGGAATATCTTCGCCCTTACCAGTATGCTGGAGCGTTATCAAATAGAGGTTTTATATGCTGAAAATGGTAGAGAGGGGATTACCCTGTTAGAAAATACACCAGATATTGATGTGGTGTTGATGGATGTCATGATGCCAGAAATGGATGGCTACGAAACAACACGCACGATCCGCCAAAACGAGCGATTTAAATCTTTGCCAATTATTGCGCTGACTGCTAAAGCTATGCAAGGCGATCGCGAGAAGTGTATTGAAGCTGGTGCATCAGACTACATCACCAAACCCGTAGATACTGAGCAATTGCTGTCTCTGTTGCGTGTTTGGCTATATCGTTAACGGAATAATTCGTAATTACAGCAGTTTTCATGTATTGGAACTAATACGCTTGGGTTAGCGCCAAAAATCTTAAACTGTGTAGGTTGGGTTGAGGAAGGAAACCCAACATTTCCTGGGCTTTGTTGGGTTGCGCTTTGCTTAACCCAACCTACAATTTTTCACAAAGCCAAGCGTATTGGTATTGGAACCACAGCTGTCGTAGGGGCGCAAAGCCTTACGCTCCTACCGCGCGATCTATTTACTTGAAAATAGCTGCAAATGGTATCAGTGTGGGTAGTTCACATACATTACCTTGGGCAGATGAAATTTAGATGATATCAGGTTCGGATAATTTAGTTATGCTGACTCAAAAACCAAAAGTAAGCTAAAATTCAAGCAGAGTAAGCATTTCCCGCTCAAAAACTCCCCATGTTTGATAACCTGCAAACCCAAATTTACCAACTAGAACAATTTGCCAACAGCCTCGTCTCTAATCAGCTGACACACCTTAGCGTGGTGAGTATTGCTATCATCTTTGCCGCTGGCTTGCTCACTAGTCTCACGCCCTGTATGCTTTCTATGCTGCCAATTACCATTGGTTACATCGGCGGTTATGAAGCCAAAAGCCGCTTGCAAGCAGCTGCTCAATCAACTTGGTTTGCTTTAGGTTTAGCAACTACACTAGCAGGGATGGGCATCATAGCAGGTTTTGTCGGAAAAGTCTATGGTCAAGTGGGAATTGGTTTGCCGATTATCGTCAGCATTATCGCCATTCTCATGGGACTGAACTTATTAGAAGCACTGCCTCTGCAATTTCCATCTTTGAATGAAACGAATTGGATTTCGCCAGATTTGCCAGCAGGATTGCGTTCTTATTTGCTGGGACTGACTTTCGGCTTGGTCGCATCCCCTTGTAGCACGCCTGTTTTAGCGAGTTTGCTGGGTTGGATTGCCAATACACAAGACTTAATTTTAGGTGCTGTTTTGCTACTTTCTTATACAGCCGGTTATGTAGCACCGTTGATTTTGGCAGGTACTTTTACAGCTTCAATTAAAAAATTACTGGAATTGCGTCGCTGGTCTGGCTGGATTAACCCAGTTAGTGGGGCGCTGTTGGTAGGATTCGGTGTATTTTCCTTAATTTCTCGGATTCCCCTTGGCAGTTTTTAATATCAATACATTGTTAGCTTTTACACCTAATGACTTTAGAAGATTCAGCGTCCAAAGAATTAAAATGGTGGGCGATACCTGGGCAGTTCTTACGTCAAGAGCTTTTGCCCGTACTGACCAACTTACGATTAGCGATCGCACTACTGCTATTGATTGCCATCTTTAGCTCCACTGGTACTGTAATCGAGCAAGGTCAGTCACCCGCATTTTACCAAGCCAACTACCCAGAACATCCAGCTTTATTTGGTTTCTTAACTTGGAAGGTAATTCAAGTAGTTGGATTAGACCACGTATATCGTACCTGGTGGTTTCTAGCATTACTCATTTTATTTGGCACTAGCTTAACTGCTTGTTCTTTTACTCGTCAGTTACCAGCCTTAAAAGCTGCCCAGCGCTGGAAATATTACGACGAACCACGACAATTTCAAAAATTAGCTTTAAGTGCAGAACTAGATACTGGTTCCCTAAATTCCCTCAGCGAAATATTACAAAAACACCGCTATAAAATTTTTCCAAATCGAGAAAAAGAAAATCTCCTTTACGCCCGCAAAGGAATAGTTGGACGCATCGGCCCAATTATCGTTCATATTGGCATCGTCGGTATTTTGCTAGGGGGAATTTGGGGGGCAATGACTGGGTTTCTGGCTCAGGAAATGGTTGCCAGTGGCGATACATTTCAAGTGACAAATATTGTCGATGCTGGCCCGTTAGCAGCAAAAATCTCGAAAGATTGGTCTGTGCGCGTCAATCGTTTTTGGATTGATTACACTCCATCTGGTGGCATCAATCAATTTTATTCAGATATGTCTGTCTTGAATAATCAGGGCAAGGAAGTTGACCACAAAAAGATTTTTGTCAACGAGCCTCTGCGCTATCATGGCATAACTTTCTATCAAACTGATTGGGGAATTGCAGGTGTTCGCGTCCAATTTAACAACAGCCCGATTTTTCAGCTACCAATGGCGCAATTGAACACCAACGGTAACGGGCGCATTTGGGGAACCTGGGTTCCGACTAAACCGGATTTGAGTGAGGGTGTCTCCCTGTTAGCCAAAGACTTGCAAGGGATGGTATTGATTTATGATGCCACTGGCAAACTTGTTGATACAGTGCGCGCGGGGATGTTCACCGAAGTTAATGGCGTGAAGCTGAAAATTCTAGATGTCATTGGTAGCACAGGCTTACAAATTAAAGCCGATCCAGGCATACCAATTGTTTACACAGGGTTTGGCTTGCTCATGCTGGGCGTAGTGATGAGTTACTTCTCACACTCGCAAATATGGGCATTGCAAAAAGGCGATCGCTTGTATGTAGGTGGCAAAACTAATCGCGCCCAAGTTGCTTTTGAACAAGAAGTTTTGGAGATTTTAGATCGGCTGAGTTCACAGCCAAAAGGTGAGGAGAAAGAGGCGGCGATTGAAGTTTAAACACAGAAGGGCGCAAAGGAAATCGCAGAGGTACGCAGAAGATTACTTTGCGTACCTTTGCGTTAACCTCTGCGTCCCTTTGCGTTTCAAAGTTATTTACAATTAATTACGTCCACACGCCTACAAATTGGAAAATTACTAGAGGTATTTATTAAACATTGGAACAAAAGATTTCTATGTCTGCTCAACTTCAATCTCAGGGACGGGTTTGCCTTCTACCTTTAATCGCTATCTTGTTGAGTATTGCTTCTTGCGCTGCCGAGCAAAAAAACATAAAGCGTATTTCTCTTATTGGTACTGGGGCAAGTTTTCCCGCACCTTTGTACGAGCGTTGGCTTTCAGATTACAACCAGCAAAATCCTAATATAGAAATTAACTATCAAGCTATAGGAAGCAGTGCTGGAGTGCAACAGCTCATCGACGGTACTGTAGATTTTGCAGCTAGTGATGTGGGAATTACAAGTGAACAAGCAGCCAAGATAAAACGGGGAGTCATTGCTTTGCCAATAACTGCTGGTTCTATTGTGCTAGCTTATAACCTCACACCAGTTGCACGGCAATCGCCTCAAGTGAATGTACCAACTGCTCTCAGGCTACCACGCCAAGTTTACGTAGATATCTTTCTCGGAAAAATTAAGAATTGGAATCATCCTAGAATAGCCGCAGCTAATTCAGGTGTAAATTTGCCCGATTTACCAATTCAAGTTGTACACCGAACTGATGGTAGTGGAACTACAAGCGTGTTCACGCAACACCTAAGCGCCATCAGTCCAGAATGGAAAAGCAAAATTGGGGCTGGTAAATCTGTAGCATGGCGAGTAGGAGTTGGTGGAAAGGGTAACGAAGGTGTTACCGCCCTGATTCAACAGATACCAGGAGCTATTGGCTATGTAGAATACATTTATGCCAAACAAAATAAACTTCCTGTGGCTGCTTTAGAAAATAAATCTGGCAATTATATTACGCCGACACCAGAATCCGTAGCACAAACTTTAGAAGCAGTGAAATTACCAGGTGATAACTTGATTGCTTTTATCACCGATCCTACAGGTGCCCAGTCTTATCCCATTGTCACTTACAGCTGGCTTTTAACTTATCACCAATATCCCAACCGAGTCAAAGCTCAAGCACTGAAAAACTTTGTGAATTGGGCTGTGATTGACGGGCAAAAATCCAGTTTGGAACTTGGATATATTCCTTTATCAAAAAAAGTTGTGCTTCAAGTGCAATCTGCTGTTAAGCAGATTGCAGAATAAATATAGCAGTTCTCCTTGGGATGCAACATAGACTAAATGGTTGAACTCAAAGGAAAAAAGGAAGTCTGATTTAATACAGCTCCCTAATTAGCAGAAGCTAAGAGAAGAATCACCTACTCTTACCTGCTAATAGACATCTCCGAAAAAGAATATCAAAGCCTTGTGCTGTCAGGGTCAATATCTCATTGCCAAAGATGTCTAATGGTTTACAGCAACTCAAATACTGAGGAGTCAAACGATTGCTTTTGTGTCATATTTTATGATGCTGCGTGTACCTCGCAAACCTTTTTATTTTTCTTTGCTACCCCAATTTATTGAGCGAATACGCTGAAATTATGCTACATTTTTCCTGCCAATGGATAGCTGGAAACTGAAATAATTTTTGTGATTCTATCTTTAATTCGTTCATCAAGCTTCTAACTGCTTGATAAATTTTATACTCTTAATTCCAGACCCCTGGAAATATACGTTACATTTAATACTTGGTATTAAATATTGGTTGCAGATATCCTTTTAAAATAATCGTCAAATGATTGATTAGCAATTTTAATGAGATATCTCATCAAGTTGAATTCTCATATAAAACAGTATTTTATTTGCAATTAAAATTACTTTATACTTAAATATAATTTTTAGCGATCGCTTGTTTTTGATCTGACCTCACAAAATCGCGTTGCTCCCGATTGCGTTTCTTTATAAACTTTGTAAAGAATAAAAAACTTTTTAGCAAGCCAATAATCATTACAGTTTTATTATGAAATAGTAAACAGCTAATAACTTCATTTCTAGTTAACTGAAGTTTAGTGCTGTTATTGGTGGAGGGTGCAATGTCCGGTGGTTTGCATTTTGCTCCTTAGAGTGCTTTGGCTAGGAATTGTGCGCTTGCTCAATTAACACCAGATAGCGCTTTTTCCAATACTTATAAGCTTCTAAATTAATGGAAGTCACTGCCAGACCCTGCTCAAATAGCACTTTTTTCATTGATATTCCTATTATTATCTGGAGGCTATTGCTATGTTCAGCGAGCAAGCTTACTTGCTAGCATACCCTGAGGTAGCGGCGGCTGTTAATGCTGGCTCTTTTACCTCAGGACTACAACACTACGATCAGTTTGGACAATTTGAGAAGAATCGCTTTGGCTTTTTTTTAGGAACCAACGCCAATGACACCATAACTGGTTTTGGTGAAGGTAACAAACTCATCGCTGGAGTTGGTTTCGACGTTTTATCAAATGGAGCAACAGTTGCTGGAGTCGGTCAGATTGATACCCTAATTGGCACCCAAGGGACGGATGTATTCGTCCTTGGCTATTCCAATTTGTCTTCATTAACCTCCACACCTCAACAATTTTACGTTGGTGGTGGTAATACAGATTATGCTTTAATCCAGAACTTTAAGCGAGCCAGTGACATGATTGTGCTAGAAGGAGCACCACAGAATTACACTTCTCAAGTAATAAACGGAAGTTTAAACATCTCTACATCATCGGGAGACTTAGTTGGTATTGTGGAAGGGGTTACTTCTTTGATGCCGGTTTCGGGTGATTTGATTGACATTACAAGATTCAACATTCCAATTAATGCTATTGGACAGTTTTCTGTTTTTTTATAATGCAATGTACGACTTACTTGGCGACAAGATTGTCAGACTGTAACAGTTTTTGAGTATTAGAATGCTCTTCGCTCCTTCCAATACCGAAGCAAAGCCAGCTTAACACAACAAGACCGGGCAGCGTGTGCCTAATGGCATAACAACCTTCAGTATGGAGTGACACAAACCATCGCATCACGATTATTCGTAACATATCAAGAGTCATTTAGTAGCGTTAGTTCCTCATTGATCCTTAGTGCTAACCCTGTGTAGTTCACTAGGCATTGTTGCTTTATGGAGTTAAGTTTACTCAATGTTTATTAACTGGAAAGATTGGAACTGGTTGTTGGCATTAGGGAGTGTGTTCATTGCTTCCTTACAAGAGCGTGTTTTTGCTCAAATTACCCCGGATGCCACCTTGCCTACAAACTCCAGCGTTGTAAGGGATGGAAACATATTCAATATTACTGGAGGAACAAAAGCAGGAAGTAATTTGTTTCACAGTTTTGGGGAGTTTTCTGTACCTATTGGTGGCACTGCTTTGTTTAATAATACTAATGATATTCAAAATATCATTAGTCGAGTTACAGGTGGGTCAGTTTCTAATATTAATGGGTTAATTGATGCTAATACTACCGCTAATTTGTTTTTGATAAATCCAAATGGGATTATTTTTGGCCCGCGTGCGAGGCTGGCTGTAAAAGGTTCTTTTGTTGCGACTACAGCAAATGCGATCGCTTTTGGCAATAGAGGGATTTTCAGCGCCACGAATCCGATTACTTCTCCACTGTTGACAATCAACCCTTCCGCTTTTCTATTCAATCAAATTGCTACTGCGCCAATTCAAAATAACTCAGCTAATCTAACTGTCAGAGATAATCTTAGTTTGCTGCTAGTTGGTGGCGATATAAATATGAATGGTGGTTCCCTGAAGGCTTTTGGTGGGCGAGTAGAGTTAGGAGGTTTAGCGGGAGAAGGAATAGTTGGGCTAAATATAAATGATAATAATCTAAGCTTAAATTTTCCGCCTGACCTATTGCGAGCTTCATTATCGCTTACCAAGGGCGCTGAAGTGGATGTTGCATCTGGTGGTGGTGGCAGTATTGCCGTCAATGCCCGGAATATAGATATTTGGGAGGGAAGTAGCTTACGTGCTGGCATCAAGCTATTAGCTGGGGCCGATAACGCGAAAGCTGGAGATATCACCCTCAGCGCCAAAGAAACAGTGACAGTCAAAGATAGCTCTATCTACAATGCCGTTTTTGGTTTAGGAGATGGTGGTTCCCTACGCGTGGATGCAGGAAAATTGATTATTCAAGATGGAATAGTAGCGACTGCTACTATTTCTAGTGGTAGCGCTGGGGATCTGGTTGTGAAGGCCTCTGACTCAATAGAACTAACTGGCAGTTCCTCATCAAATGGTACAATTGACATTTTTCCGATTAATTTCTTCGGTGATTCTCCCAATTTTACTGTTCCTATAGGCTTGTTTTCTGCTTCCATTGATGTAAAGCCTCTTCTTGCCCGGAATCTTCGTAACGTTCCTCTTTTTTTAAGGGATTTACTAATTTCTTTTCTACCTACTGCAAGTGGAAAGGCCGGAAATATGACCATTGAAACTGGGCGATTAATTGTCTCTAATGGGGCAGTAGTATCGGCAGGAAATACTACCACGGGGCAAGGCGGAAATTTATTCGTAAACGCGAAAGACTTTATAGAACTAAGTGGCACCTCAGCTAATGATGCTCCCCCAGGACTAGGACTGTTCACCATAGGCGGTAGAGTTCCCAGTGGATTGCGTAATGAAACTAGAGGTTTGGGACAAGGAGGCGACTTGACTATTGATACTGAAAGATTGATTGTCCGTGATGGGGCCTGGGTGACAACAGGTACTGTTGGAGAGAAGCCAGGAGGAAAATTAACTGTCAATGCTTCGGAGTTAGTAGAAATAAGAGGCACCGCCAGAGTCAATAATGTTTCTAGCGTCTTAGCTAGCGGAACACAGGGGTCTGGAAAATCGGGCGACATGGTTATTACTACTAAAAAGTTAATTGTCAGCAATGGGGGAATCATATCATCGGGTACTTCTAGCTTGGGAAAAGGGGGAGATTTGACTATCAACGCCTCCGAATCCGTAGAACTTATAGGCACCTCAAAGCAAGGGGTGTCCGCCGATGTCTTAAGGGAACTGATTGGAATTACTGGAGGCTTAGTCTCTAACGTCGTAAAGGAGCGTCCGTTTCCTAGCGGTATAATTACAGGGACTACAGGTCAAGGAAATGCTGGAAACTTGACAATTAAGACTGGACAATTATTTATTCAAGATGGGGCACAAGCATCAGTTTCAACAACCAGTATAAAGAAAGGGAATGCGGGTTCCTTGACTGTTAATGCCACTTCTATAAAACTGAGTGGAACTTCACTTGAAGGCTCCAACCGCAACGATGTTGTGGGTCGGAGCCTGTTGACGACTGCTACCAGCAAAGACTCAACAGGAAAAGGCGGCGATATTAATTTGTACACCAACTCCTTAGAAATCATCAATGGTGCTGCACTGACAGCTAGTACTTCTGGGCAAGGAGATGCAGGTAAAATAACTGTCAATGCTACTGATAAAGTAATAATTAGTGGTAGTGACTTTAGTTATAATGACCTAGTTAATAACTTTACTGATAAGGTAGAAAATATCGGCGCTAGCAGTGGCTTATTTGTCAGTTCTACTGGTTCAGGAACCACAGGCGACATCGAAATCAACTCACCTAAAATTACTTTAGACAACCAAGGTAAACTCAACGCCGAATCTGCATCCGGTAACGGTGGTAACATCAACCTCAACAGTGACTTACTGTTACTCCGTCGCAACAGTCAAATCTCCACCAACGCAGGTACAGACAAATTAGGTGGCAATGGCGGTAACATCATTATCAATAACCTCCCAAATTACCGAGGCTTTATCGTCGCCGTCCCCAACGAAAATAGCGATATCACTGCCAACGCCTTTGAGGGTAGCGGCGGGAAAGTTATTATAAATTCTGCTGGGATCTTTGGGCTACAGCCGCGCAGTCGGCAAGAGCTTGAGCAGCAGTTGCAAACAACCGACCCGAACAAGCTAAATCCTAGTCAGTTACCAACAAGTGACATCACTGCCATCTCCCAAAGCAAGCCTTCCTTAAATGGTGAGATAAATCTCAACACACCTGATACTGACCCTAGTCGTGGCTTAATTCAACTACCCTCTAACCTCGTCGATGCATCCCAACAAATCGCTCAAGGCTGCACTCCCAGAGCAAGACAAACCGCCAGTCGTTTTATTGCCACAGGACGCGGTGGATTACCCCTTAGCCCCAACGAGCCTCTGCGGGGACGAGCAGTAATTACTGATTGGGTAGATTTGCCCCCACAAGCAACACAGAGAGTTACGGATAAATTATCTACATCTGTTACTAAATCTACTAATCAGATTGTGGAGGCTCAAGGATGGATTGTTGATGGTAAAGGTGATGTTATTCTTGTGGCTCAATATGCACAAAGTTCTTCTATTCCCTCTGCTATGTCCTGTAGTCGATGATTCATTATCCCAAAAGTAGGGGAAAGAATTCTTATGAAACCCAACAGTTATAAAAGTAATAAGTGGCGAAGAATGTGTAACGGATGCTTTGAATCCACATTGCGCACCCCAACTGTCACAGATCAACAAAATGTAAACAAAATAGTGTAAGAAAACTAATAAGAACGAATATTTAAATTGAAGCTAAGGGAGAAAAAGGAGGTTACAGTACGAAACCTGTAAAATTTAACTCTAATCGCTTTAGTTAACTTTACGTTACATACTTGTAAATTTTCCCGCCCACTTACTTGTATATATCCTGTCCGGTTAATCAACCTTCCTTCAAAAATGTTCCTAGTCAGGATTTCAGTCCTGATTTTGTATCGCGTAGCGTCTTGTAAAAAGGACTAAAGTCCTCTCTAAAAGCCGAAGTTTCCATTATGGGTACTTATGATGACGCACTTCAATCACAGTGTGTACATTGCCGCGAGGCGTAAAATCTGCTTTTACCGTGACTTCCAACGGATCGCAAGCAGCCACAAAATCATCTAAAATTTGATTGGCAGATTCTTCGTGGGAAATGTAGCGATCGCGGTAACTATTAATATAAAGTTTGAGTGCCTTCAATTCCACTACCCGTTCATCAGGCACATAGCTAACATAAATTGTCGCAAAGTCAGGATAACCGGAAAACGGACATTTACAAGTAAATTCCGGCAAAGTAATGTTAATGTCATATCGCCTCCCCACACGCGGATTCGGAAAGGTAATTAGTTTGCCTTCGGCAATATCGCGTTCGCCATACTTAATTTCTTGGTTTGCCTGGGATGCACTTTCTGGTAATTTATTGGTTGTCATTTGTCAGTTGTTAGTTTTTAGTTGTAATTTTAATTTGTAATTTCCTTCCCCTGCCCCTCTGCCCTCAATACTCTTCCTTCTCCCAGTCTGGACAATTCTCATCTTCACAACCGTGGGGATGCATGGCACAAACTAATAAATTACCACCATAAACTTGACCGTGGTAATGACTACAACCGATACAGGCAGGATTTTTTTCAGATGTGGGTTCAACTGAATAAGGAAAACCCGGATCGACATCTGCTACCATGTCTTCCAGTTCCCAGTAAGCTTCTAACATCGGTTCAGCCAAATCCTGTAGATACTGATCGACTTCAGTAACAATATTATTATGTACTTGCTCGGTGACTTCTTCCGTTAGCTCAAAAAATGCGTCTACCACTTCACTCATTCCCAGGAAGAAGCGCTCTACTTCATCAGCCACTGTTTCGACGATTTCTACTAAATCTTTTTGCCACTGTTCCATAAACTTGACACCTTTGCAGGCTATAAACAGGACGCTTTGTGTTATCTGGCTTGAAGCACTAAGATACACACTAGGCAATGTATCTTATCAAGTTTTTATCCGAAGTGTCATGTCAAAATGCCACTTTTTACTTATATGTCGATCAAAGAATGTTTTTTATCGATCGCGTTGCAATCGTTTTAACTCGTCTTGCAGTTTTAGCACTTCATCGCGCAATTTATCTACATTCTCATCATTTGACGCCTCTTTGACCGTTGGCTCTTCATCTTCCTCTAAAATTTCGATGCGCCGAGGTTGAGAAGGGGGCGTTTCTGGTGAGGTTTCAACAGATGGTTGGGCTTGTTGGGCTTGCTTCATCATGTCCTCAACGAAGCGGCGGGCTTCTTCTGTGTTCATTTCGCCCTTTGCCACCATTTCATCTGCCAGTTTTTGGACTTGCGATCGCACTTCGGCTAATTTTCCCCCTGCTTTCTCACCCGCGTAAGAAGCTAATCCAACACCGAGGTAAAAAGCTTTTTGAACAATATCTCCAAAACCAGGCATGGTTGCTGACCGCTCCTAAAAATAGGGCGACCCGGAGACTACGCCTACCACAAGCCTCCCGTGTTGCTGCTACCTTCCGGTTCTGACAAGATTTGGGTGTTGCGATCGCATAGATCCAGGTCTTATATAAACATAACATGAAAATTCAGTAAGTGTGTGTCATTCCATAACAATTCGCCATTCATAAAGCTGATAGTTGACGCAGCCGTGTTTTACCAAGGGGTCATCAGCTACAATCGCTTCTGCTTCCTCCTTTGAGGCAGCCTCAAACAGTAACATTCCGCCTCTTTGCTCCACCCAATAGCCTGTTCGCGCTTTGTGTCCTTTAGTAATCAATTCCCGAATGTAGGCTTTGTGAGCAGGTACATATTGGTCAAAGGTAGGTTTATCGACTTTCCCTTCTTCAATTTTTACAAACCACGGCATTGGTTTCTTAACTCCAGTTACAACAGACAGCCTACGTAAAGTACCCAGTGCTGATTCAGAGTATCAAATACAATAAATCTTAAGTGAAGTGCGTTATAGCTTTAGCCTAACGCACTGCTATATCTGTAATATCCTTTGAGCGTTTGCCGTTCAATACTCAACAGCAATGATTTCATAATCCAAAATCTAAAATCCAAAATCTAAAATTGAATGAGCCGTTTTTTTGTCGCCCTCCTACCACCGCAAGATATTCAAGACTACGCCAACGAGATTAAGCAGTACTTTGTAGAACGCTATGCTAGTAGCGGGGCGCTAAAGTCTCCGCCTCATATTACCCTGCAACCACCCTTTGAATGGGCAGATGCTAACTTGCCACTGTTAGAAGCATCCTTGAAGGAGTTTGCCAGTGAACAACAGCCAGTAGCAATTACACTTAAAGGGTTTGATGCCTTTGCACCTCGTGTCATATACATTAATGTCGTCAGAAGTCAAGAGCTTTTAACTTTGCAAGCTGATTTAATGGCTTATACAGAAAGCAACTTGCAAATTGTTGACAAGGTTTCTAAAACCCGCCCTTTTGCACCCCATTTAACGGTTGCATTTCGGGATTTAACAAAGCAGAATTTTAAAGCTGCTTGGCCAGAATTTGAAAATCGTCAGTTGCATTTTGAGTTTACTGCTGACAAATTAACCTTGCTGCTTCACGACGGGAAGCGCTGGAATATTAAACGAGAGTTTGCTTTTTTCTCTGGTAGTAATTGAGCTTGTAACCGATAATTCAGCCATTGCAAGTATTTTCTCAATGCCGATGTGGGTAGAATTTGGGATTCTAATTTATCGAATAGGTAATTCAATCACAAACTCGGTACCCTCGCCTTGTGTTGAATGGCAATTTAGCTTACCGTGATGATTGTTAACTACAATTTGGTGAGCAATAGATAAACCTAGTCCTGTTCCTTTACCGATAACTTTTGTAGTGTAGAAAGCATCGAATATCTTTGCCCGATTTGCTTCGCTGATTCCTGAACCATTGTCTGCAATTCTGAGAATAACTCGCTCTCCAATTGCTTCAGTTTTAATCCAAATCACCCCAATATGTCGAAAATTTTCATCAAAATATTGATTTTTTTGGATTTCTTCAATTGCATCAATCCCATTACTAATCAAATTCATAAAAACCTGATTTAGTTCGCCTAGATAGCACTCAACAAGTGGTAACTCTCCATATTCTTTGATTAATTTAATTGCTGGACGATGAGCATTTGCTTTAAGTCGATGTCCAAGAATGAGTAGCGTAGTTTCTAAACCTTCATGCAGGTTAGCCAGTTTTTTACCTGCTTCTCCATGTCGAGAGAACTTATTCAACGATGACACAATTTCTGTAACGCGATCTGTACCCAGTTGCATAGATTGAATAATTTTGGATAAATCATTTAACAAATAATTGATATCTTTTGTTTTAATAGCATTTTGAATTTCATCTGGGGGATCGGGTAGATACTTCTGATATAGTTCGAGTAAATTAACAACCTCTTGGAAATACTCTTCAATAAAATTCAAGTTGCCAGCGATAAAATTGATGGGATTATTTACTTCATGGGCAATTCCTGCTGTCATTTGACCCAAGGTTGCGACCTTTTCTGCTTGAATAAGTTGGGTTTGAATCTGTTGTAATTCGGCGTTTTTGTCAATCAAGGTTTTCGTCAATTTTTTCAGCTTCAGTTGATGCTCTATTCGCACCAAGACTTCTTCATACTGAAAAGGTTTAGTAATGTAATCTACGGCTCCTAATCGCAATCCTTTAACTTTATCAGCAGTATCTGAAAGAGCAGTCATAAAAATGATCGGAATATCGCGGACACGAGGATTGCTTTCACTTTTGAGGTATTTACAAGTTTCAAACCCATCGATACCCGGCATCATAATATCAAGCAAGATTAAATCAGGCAAATTATCATTGTCTAATCTCTGAATGGCTTTTTCACCACTGCGAGCTGCCCAAACTTCAAAGCTAGACTGATCTAAAAAGCTCGATAACACTTGTAAGTTGGCAGGGTTATCGTCCACGACTAAAATAATTCCTCTGCTAGGATCGCTATTTAGGGAATTTTTTTGATCGCCTATAGTTACTGTCATAATATTTCTATCCTATATTGATTCACGTTGCTTCTTTGCAAAACGTTAAAGGAAAATACTCCCAATTCAAAATTAACGCATTACAATCCCCATAAATAAATTTAGGGAAATTAATCCTTTGAGTTTTCGCTCAAAAAGTTAAGGATTAAATCTTCGTCAAACTGCCTCGCTAGCTGCCGCAATTGGTTAGCAAAGGGAGTGAATTTTGCGTCTGTTTCCTCTAGTTTATCTACCCATTTTAAAATGTCATTGAAGTTACCTTTACTGGCTAAATTCATCAGTTCCCGCAAGACATCGGGGGAAGGGGGAATCAATTTATCTGGTGAACTATCAAGTGTTGTAGGCGAAGAACTAATTTTTTGTTCCTCAGACTGCTGGAAAATCCATGTCAAACCTAAATTGCACTCTAATTGATGCAGTAATTCATCTGCCTGTACGGGTTTGCTCAAAAAGGTGTCACCTCCTGCTTGCAGACTGCGATGTTGGTCGGCTTCAAAGACACTAGCAGAAGAGACGATAATCTTGACATCGTGGATATCTGGGGTATGACGCAGGTGTTTAATCAATTCAAACCCATCCATTTCTGGCATTAACAAATCTGTAATCACCAAGTCTGGTTTCAGGGCGATCGCTTTTTCTAAACCCTCTTTACCGTTGCTGGCTTCAACCACACTGAAACCCAATGGTTGCAATAAGTTTGTAATTACTGTGCGATTCTCCCAGCGATCGTCCACCATCAAGATGGTGCGGGGACTACCTGCAAAGCCAATGATTTGTCCCTTGGATACAGCCATCGCAGACTGTACCCATTCGCTGGCTTTGGCGATCGCAATTTCAAACCAGAAAGTACTACCCTGACCAATCTCACTTTTAACCTGGATATCGCTACCCATCATCTGCACCAACTGCCGAGTAATAGCTAAACCCAGCCCTGTCCCTTCTATCTGATGCTTTTTCTCACCTACTTGTTCAAATGGCAAAAAAATGTTGCCCAATTGAGTTGGAGTTATGCCAATTCCTGTATCTTTTACACTAAAGTTAATCCGATATTTCTCTGTCTGCCCATCAGCAGGAAGTCGATCGATGATCTCAACCTCGAAGCTAACCTTACCCTCATCGGTAAATTTAATCGCATTTCCCAGCAGATTCAAGAGAACCTGACGTAACCTTTTGACATCGACATGAACTCCTGTGGGTAAGTTGCTTGCGGGTTCATAGACAAACAAAATGCCTTTTTGTTCTGCCCGAATCTGACAAATTTCTACAATACCCTGTAAAAAAGACGGAAAATGCACATCTTGAGGATTCAGTTCTAGTTTTCGCGCTTCAATTTTGGAAAGATCCAAAATGTCATTAATTAAAGTCAGTAGATGAGAGCCACACTGTTCAATGATGTTTAGATGATATTGCTCTGACTCTGGCAAACCTTTAGAACGCAGCAAAATTTGAGCGCAACCTAAAATACCATTCAAGGGCGTTCGCAGTTCATGGCTCATGTTGGCTAAAAATTCGCTCTTAGCCCGGTTTGCAGTATCAGCCGCTGCTTTAGATTTTTTCAGTTGAGCTTGTTCAAAGGCTTGTACCTGCCACAAGACAGCGATCGTTGTCACTGTCAATCCGGCCACAACTAAGGCGATCAGATCGAGGAATTGTAGCCGAGATTCAATATTTTGGCGCGGAATTACCAAAGCCACAGACCAATTAGCTTCTCGCAACGGCACATAAGCAACATACTTTTTAGTGCCGTCAATTTCCATCAACTGAATTCCCTGTTGTTTTTTTACCATCTGCTGCGCGATCGCATTTAAATTGCGATCTGGAATTTTCAGCAGGCTAGGTGCAGGTTTTTCTACCGTTGACATTAAGGTTGAGTTGGGATGGACGATCGCTTCTCCCTGGGAATTCAGGGCGAATGCATAGCTGTTCTTGCCGTAGCGCAACGAATTGACCACCTTAGCAATGCGATCGACTTTAACATTGCCGTGGAAAACCCCAATCGGTGAACGATTGGTAGGAGAATCAGACCAGATTGGAGTGGCGATCGCAATTAAAGGAATACCTGTGGAACGGCTGATAAAGGGATCGGAAATGTTGCTTTTTCCCGCTAATGCTTTTTGAAAGTAGCCTCGATCTTTAATATTCTTATTCGATCGACCAACCTTAGTATTAAAATACGAACCATCCGGGGTAACTATTTGGAAAAAGAAAAATTCATCGATCCGCTCAACTTCTGACTTTAAATAAGGTTCTGCTAAAGACCAGTCTAAGGAGCGTACAGTTGAAGTCTGAGCAAGGGTTTGCACCTCCACTTTGCGAACATGTAACCACTCCTCAATTTCATCAACCCCTCTCTGTACCTCTAAAAAAGCTTTTCCTCTCAAGTCTTGTAGCGTTATTTTCCGAGCAGCTTGATAGCTAAAATAAGCAGAAATACTCACAATAAGAGTAGTGCCGCCAAGAATAAATCGAATCGGTAAATTCCGTGAGGAATATATTTTGGGAGCAGATGGGCTGGAGTTGCCTTTGATCACAGGATTTACCCTCTTAAACAATGGGTTTGATAAACAAAAAAAAGGGCTATATTTAGATTGCCCAAAAAATTATTAATAATCGCAGCTATGATTGTTACCCATAGCTGCGATCGTCAATACCCTAAACTTTGCTAACCATCCTTTAAAGACCTGTATTGCAAAGTACGTATAGGCTTACATCGAGTAAGTTCAAAAAATACATTTTATAGAAAATATAATAATCAACTTTACCGCTATATTTTTCTTAAAAAATTAGATAATATTACTGACACTGAAGTTTCCTAAAATGGTCAATTATTATCTATTTAAAATTAAAAATTCTGGATTATTTGGTAATATCAACTAAATTTAGCTGAAAGCCGGTAGTCGTAATCTCGATGACAGTGGTAGCGATTAAATAACTGCCAACCTATGCAAAATTAATGTGAAAGAGGTTATCAAATCTCATTAACAAGCTACAGTATATACCTATATCATAAGAACGAATTAGTTCAGGAGGCAGGAGGTCATTCGCGCAGCGTGTCGTAGACAAGGCAGGAGGCAGGAGGAACCTACGTTTAAAAACGTGGGATTGAAGTAAGGAGCGCCACTTGCTTTATGTCGGGGAACCCGCCCAGCACAGTGGCTTCGCAAAATAGCGCACTTCGTGCCGCTACGCTAACGCCCTGCGTGTCTCCGTATAATTATTTTTATGAACTGAGCAATAACCCTGAAATTTTAGTTTTAATTGATACTCTTAACCTCCTGCCTCCTGCCTTTTTTTTGTAATATTTGCCTTTTGACTAATGACTCAAGTAGATATTCTGATCCTTTCAAATGGCCCAGGTGAAGTAACAACCTGGGTACGTCCAGTAGTAAAGGCGTTGCGGCAAGAATTAGGGGATGACCGTTCTTTAGTGAGGATTTCTGTGATATTATCGCCTTGCTCAAATGCCAGTGGTAAAGAAGCTGCGATCGCTCTTTCTTTCCCCGAAGTAGATAGAGTTCAGGGAGCAGAACATTTTTGGCAATTTTTGCTTTGGGGTAAAACATTTGAAAATTGGGATTGGAGAAGTCGCGGTGTCATCGTTTTTTTGGGCGGCGATCAAATTTTTCCAGTGATTATAGGCAAAAAGCTTGGATATCGCACAGTTGTTTACGCCGAATGGGAAGCCAGATGGCATAACTGGATTAATCGCTTTGGCGTGATGAAGCCCGAAGTGGCAGCCAAAGTCCCAGCAAAATATGCTCACAAATTCACTGTTGTCGGTGATTTGATGCTAGAAGCACAAGAACAAGTCAGCACTTCCTACTCCCGTTCGGCTACGCTCACGGCAAGCCTACTCCATACCCCCGACTCCGCAATCATTGGTTTACTCCCTGGTTCAAAAGCAGCAAAATTAGCCCAAGGAGTACCATTATCTTTAGCTATTGCCGAATACGTTCATGCAAAAAGACCGCAAACCAGATTTGTAATTCCTCTAGCGCCAACTTTGGATTTACAAACTTTAGCTAGTTTTGCCGATCCCCAAAAGAACTCTATTGCTGAAAGCTTTGGCTTTGGCGGTGCTTCCTTAATTATCCCAGAGGATGCTAAAGGCAAAGCATTGCTCAAAACAGCAAAGGGCTTAACTGTGGAACTGTGGCAAGAAAACCCTGCATATCACTTATTATCCCAGTGCTGTATCTGCTTGACTACCGTGGGGGCAAACACTGCCGAACTCGGTGCTTTAGGAGTGCCAATGATTGTTTTACTACCAACGCAGCAACTTGATGCCATGCGTTCTTGGGATGGTTTACCTGGATTGTTAGCAAATCTGCCAGTAGTCGGTACACCCTTTGCTAAGGTGATTAATTGGTCATTTCTGAGATTTGTGAGACACAAAGGTTTATTAGCATGGCCAAATATCTGGGCACAGCAAGAGATAGTCCCAGAAATTATGGGTAAAATTCAACCGCAAGAAGTTGGGGAAATGGTTTTAGACTTTTTGACGAATCCAGAAAAATTGGATGATATGCGTGCCAAACTCCGTAATATTCGCGGTGAAAGCGGTGCAGCCCAGAAGATAGCACAGATTGTTGGCGAGGAAATTGGGAAGTAGGGAAAGATGAGGGAGTAATCAAAGCAACATCCCCCTCATTTTCACTCTGGCTTAATCTGAAGATTCTCCATCCCTGCGCCCAAGTTCAAAAATGCCAGCACCCATACAGGCTAATATACCTGTACTAATTCCCCAACTCTCACCTAAACTAATTTCCAGACCCCAGTTACATAAAGCGCCGACGACCAAAAAAGGCACAATGCTAAACAGTGAGGCGTAGAAAGCATTTTGGGATTCTCTGGCTTTACGAGTCTTTTCAAATTCTGACTGGCTGGTATAAAGCGATCGCTCGGCAAAGTTAAACCAGCGATTGAGTTGCTCGATTACCCATTCATTGACTCTGGAAAAACCTAGATATAGCGCCAATGACCACAAACTCGCTCCAGCGATCGCGATCGTGTCTAACTCAAAACGGAAAGGTAAAATTTCAGTCAGCATTGCTTAGGTGAGTCCTGCAAAGGGTTAACTTTAGCTGTGAGTAGATGCTAAATAAACCTCTTGTGCAATTTTAAGCATAAAAGCTAACAAGATTTCAACTACTTAACAACTTCCCGCTTTTTAGCTTGAAGCAAACCTAATTTACGGATTGCTGGGTAAATTATCGGGGTCGATACCAAGAGAACGTAAATGCTGTGCAAACTTTTCTGCTTTTTCTTCTGCCGTTAAATACCGATTTCCTTGTTCGTCATACCAAGATAGAAATTCCTGACCAATTCCACCAATAACACCTTGATGTCGTCCAATTCCTAAACCAACCTCTGGCATCCAACGAGGTTCGCCAATTTGTAATTGATAATTTTTGTCTATCAATTTGTAAATTTCAAATGGTTGGTGTCGATCGCGTTGCCAATATTCGGGGTTGTAAATAATGTAGTAAAGTACGCCAAGTTTCCGATAAATTTCTAACTTTTCGTCGTATTCACTTCCTGGGGAATGGGATACCATCTCCAATGTTAGTATCGGTACTACCTCATTTTCTTCCCAGACAGCGTAACTTCTACGCGATTTACCACCTTTTTTGCGATCGACTCCCAAACTCAGAAACCCATCTGGTACTATGGGGACTCTCGCATTAGCACCTGTCGTGTGGTAGATTGCCATGTCTACGCCGAAAAACCAATCGCTGCGGGTTGCCCAAATTGAGGTTAGCAGGAACAGTAGAATGTTGGGCAGAAAATTTTGATCCTCATTATCCACAGGTATATCGTCCGAGCAAGCTAGTTCGTCAGTGCTTGGAAGCCGAACGACTTTAAGGTTTTCTGACAGCATGACTATTACCGCGGTGGCTTCGGTTTCTTTGATTATAGGTAAATTCAACTTGCCAAGGGTGTAGGGAAGGAACGCATTCTAATAGCGTTCTCCACCCCAGCTAAAAACAACTTGCAGGCAACTTTTTTGCTTATGCAATATGTCAGCCTCTGTTTTCTCTGTAAACTATGCCAGGAACCGGACTTGAACCGGTGACACGAGGATTTTCAGTCCTCTGCTCTACCAACTGAGCTATCCCGGCTGGGGCTTTTGTGAGCCACGATTAATCAATGTAGCAAAGATAAAAGAATATAGCAAGTCTTTGGAGAAAAATAGTTATGCAGCTTTCAAACTCAACTTAAACCAGACGAAAACGGCTACAAATAGGAGAAACTGGACAAGAACAATACTTGGCCCAGAAGCAAGGTTGAAAATACCTGAGACCATGATGCCAGCAATGCTGCTAATGGAACCAACTATTACCGACATGACTAGAAAGCGGCTAAAGTGGTGACTCATCAGTTTGGCGGTGGAGGCGGGAATGACCAAAAAGGCGTTTACTAGTAAAACACCGACAGCTTTAATCGCCACAGCAACGGCGAGTGAAAGCAAGACCACAAAAGCGTAGCGGTACAATTGAACGGGAACGCCTTGAACTTGAGCTACATCAGGGTTAAGGGTCAATAAAATTTGCTGTCGCAGAGTTGATAGTAAAAATATACTACCTCCCACAAGGACTAGTAGCGTCAAAATTAAATCTGTAGTGTCGATCGCTAGAATATCCCCGAACAGTACAGCCATCAAATTGCCACGATATCCTTTAATTAGGCTCGTGAGAATTAAACCGATCGCTAATGCCCCAGATAGCACGATGCTAAGTATGCTATCGCTAGCTAAGTCGGTTTTGTCGATGAAGTAGAGGACAATAACACCAAAAACTAAAGTAAAAGGTAACAACATCAAAGTAGGATTTATTTGTAGCAGCACACCTAACGCCACACCTACCAATGCTGCATGACCAACCGCGTGGCTGAAAAATGACAACTGGCGCAAGGTGACAAAACTACCCAACATCCCGCCAAGTATTCCCATCAAGACAGCACCGACGATCGCACGCTGTATCGAGGCAAGTTGTAACAACTCTAGCAAGTCATTACTACTAGCGATCGCAAGCCAAGTTATCTGACAATCATTGAAGAAATCTATAATTACTGGCATTTTTCATTCTTTAATTACGAATTACGAATTACGAATTCTTTTAATGTTGGTGCTGGTAGCGGCTGAAACCTGGGCCGTAGGTTGCTAACAGGTTTTGCGGTGAAAGGGCAATTTCTGGCTTACCAGTACAAACAATACTTTGGTTCAGGCAAAGCACGCGATCGCAATGCCGATTTACCATATCAATATCGTGAGAAACTTGTAATACTGTCCAACCTTCCTCTCGCTTTAATTCATTTAACAAAGCGTAAAAATCTGCTGCACCTTGCACATCAACACCAGCAAAAGCTTCATCTAGTACCAAGAGTTTCCGAGGCATTACCAAACAATAAGCCAATAAAACCCGCTTCAGTTGACCGCCACTAAGAGTACCAATAGCTTGATGCTGTAAATGATAAGCATCAGTTCGCCGTAAAGCTTCTGTTACTGCTACCAATTTTTCTCGGTCTTGTCTCCACAGCTTGGAGAAAAATGAATTCTTTCTTTTCCCTTCCTTAGTCCATCCCAGTCCGACTAATTCGCTGACAGAAATAGGAAAGCTGCGGTCAAAAATAAAGTTTTGCGGCATATAGCCTAACGTGTGGCGTAAATGCCCCAATCTGGAAATTGGACGACCCAAGATTTCAATCGTCCCAGCACTTCGAGGTATCAAATCTAAAACCGCTTTTACCAGGGTACTTTTACCAGCACCATTGGGGCCAACAATGGCTGTATCTGTTGCTGGCAATAATTCAAAGGAAACATCTCGAACAGCTAGATAGCTGCCTTGATAAACAGTTAATCCTTCTACTTTCAAAATAGGAATGTCATTAGTCATTGGTCATTAGTTATTGGTCATTAGTCATTGGTCATTGGTCACTTGTACTGAGCGTAGTCGAAGTATTGGTCATTAGTCATTGGCCACTTGTTCTGAGCGTAGTAGTTGGCGTGGTAACAGAGCGTAGTCGTTCGCGCAGCGTCTCGTAGAGAAGTACAACCTCTTGTAGAGAAGTATTGGTCATTAGTCATTTGCAAATGACAAAGGACAACTGACAAATGACAAATCTATTTACACGATGTTTCCAGAGTTTGCAAATTAGCTTTCATTGCCTTGAAATAATGCTGCGGATCTGTTTCGCCAGTTTCTAGAGAATCCAGAGTACGCAAATTTAATTTCAAGTCTTTAGAGAGGCTGTTCAGCAGTTTATTATCTACTCCTGGTTCGCTAAATAAAGCTTTAACTTTGTATTTTTTCACAGCGCTGACGGCATTTTTGACATCTGTTGGTGAAAGTTGATCTTCGGGAATTTGCACCACAGCAACTTGCTTGAGGTTATAGCGTTTAGCTAAATATGGAAACGCATCATGAAAGGTAATAAAGGTGCAAGTGGGATTTTTCTGCAAAGTCTGCTGAAATTCACTGTTTAAACTTTCTAATTCTTTAATATAAGCTGTAGCATTTGCTTCGTAAGTAGCTTTGTTCGCCGGGTCGGCTGCAATTAATCCATCTCGAATATTTGTTACCTGTTGTTTTGCCAAAACTGGATCTAACCAAACGTGCGGATTACCCTGACTATGTTCGTGGTCTTTTTCATCTTGAGTCGTTTTCACAACAGGTGAAATTTCATTTAAGGGTTTAATACCAATACTTGCATCAATTTCAGTTAATTTGGGATTTTGGGCATTTTTGACGGTACCTTCCAGAAATTGCTCCAAGCCTAAACCATTTTTTACTAACACCTTAGCAGTAGCGATCGCTTTGACATTTCCTGGTGTCGCTTGGTATTCATGTACCTCCGTACCAGGTGGCACTAGAATTTCTACATCTGCCACATCCCCAGCTACTGCCTTAGTAAACAAATATATCGGCAAAAATGTCGCTACTATTTTAGTTTTTCCCAACTGTGCCTGTGGGGTAGAAGCAACTTCCTGTGCTTGCGGCGACTGTTCGGAAGTTGTTCCCTGATTTGGATTCGATTGGCTACACCCAGTAGCCATCGACAACATTAGCAGAGCAATTATGGGCAAGATGCCGCTTCTTTGCCTACCTGTTCTAATTTCTCTGCAATTCACAATCACGATATTTCTCCTCAAAACGGATGCTTGCTCTACCTCTGTCATCATCGCTATTGACAATGGGAAGTATTCTAAATTTTATATTATAATAATTCTCATTCTCATTTTAAGTACATAATATCATTCTGGGTTTGCTGTGTAATGAGTAACAACAAAACTTTTTCAGACGGTACAGCCCTCTGCAATTTAGTTTTCCCTAAATAATTAGGATTTCTTGACTTTTTTTGTTAAAAAGGTTGCTTACTTCTGATAAGATTGCTGACAAATATTGTCATAAAATACCCGTTAAAAAAAACGTGGTTTGGGTGTGAGTTGGAGATCAGTGTGAGGAGAAAAATGCAAAAATTCTGGAAATATCTGCTAGTTAGTCCAGCAGTCTGCGGTGTCATGCTATTTGTTAATACTGCTACATTTGCAGGTGAAACATCGAGTAAGTCTGAAATCAATCAACCGCAAGTTTTAGCTAATCCAGACACGAAAGATCAGAAAATGGGACAAGTTACCTCCGTGTCCCAATTTTCTGATGTACAACCCACCGACTGGGCATTTCAAGCATTGCAATCCTTGGTTGAGCGGTATGGCTGTATTGCAGGATACCCAAATAGCACTTATCGCGGTAATCGGGCATTAACGCGATATGAATTTGCTGCTGGTTTGAATGCTTGTCTCGATCGCGTTAACGAACTTATTGCTACAGCCACTGGCGATTTAGTTAACAAACAAGATTTAGCCACATTACAAAAGCTGCAAGAAGATTTTTCCGCAGAACTGGCGACACTCCGAGGTCGTGTGGATGCAGTAGAAGCGCGAACTGCTGAATTGGAGGCGAATCAGTTCTCAACTACAACTAAATTGCAAGGACAAGTTGTTGCAGTTGTTAGCGATGTGTTGTCAGGAAATACAGTCAACGGTGCAGAAATTACAGACGAGAATACAACTTTAGGGGTACGGGCACGGCTAGAATTAGTGACCAGTTTCACAGGGAAAGATACGCTGTTTACCAGAATCCAAGCTAATAATATTCTCAGCCCTAATATTGGTACGCCAGAGGGGAACTTATTTTTTACTGGCGAAGATGGTACTACTGATGCTGCGATAGATGCACTGTTTTACAGATTTCCCTTGGGCGAAAAAACAGAGGTTGTCGCTATTGCTAATGCAGGTGCAGCAGACGACCTTACCACTACTGTCAATCTCTTTGATGGTGATGGCGCTTTTGGTGCTTTGTCTACCTTTGGTACGCGTAACCCAATTTATAACCAAATAAATGGTGCGGGGTTGGGAGTAACATACGAGTTCAGCGAAAAATTGGCATTAAGTCTAGGGTATTTGAGTGGTACAGCTAATAACCCTACACTCAATAATGGTTTGTTCAATGGTTCTTATGGTGCGTTAGCACAGCTGACAGTTAAACCAAGCGATCGCATTTCTATCGGTTTAACTTACATCAATTCCTACAATCAACCACTACTCACAGGTAGCAATGCCGCCACTTTCCAGGATATAGCAGCTATCCAGGGTTTACCAGAAGATCAAGTAGGATTTTCCAGTAATTCTTACGGCGTCCAAGCATCCATTGGCATTACTGATAATATCGTCTTGGGTGGTTGGGCTGGATACACTAACAGCCAAAGCTTGAGAGGAACCCGTGGAGACGTTGATATTTGGAACTATGCTGTCACCCTCGGCTTTCCTGACCTCGGTAAAAAAGGTAACTTAGCAGGTATTATCGCTGGTATGGAGCCAAAAGTTACAAGCTCTGACATCGCAGGTTTGGATAGCGATCCTGATACATCCTATCATCTTGAGGCATTCTACCAGTATAAGCTGAGTGACAATATCACCATTACTCCTGGAGTCATCTGGTTAACATCTCCAGATCACAACGACACTAATGATGATGTTGTTATTGGTGCATTGAGAACCACATTCAGTTTCTAATTTTTTAAATCTTAAAAGAAGACGCAAAGGATAAATTTGCGTCTTCTTTTTGTGTATAGGTTTAAAAACAGAACTCAGCATTTTTGCTCAGATTGATATCTTAAAACAACGCGCGTTCGACAGTTAGGAAAGGTCAAAAAGTTTGCTAAATATGAATTTGTTTAACAGAACATCCACGCAGCCTGAAAAAAGTCGCGTTCACAAAACATCGCATAACGATAAGTTGAATGCACAACAGAGTTGGTAGCGGCATAATTGTCAACTAAATTTTCTAATTGTTGTGTTAGTGGTTGAAAATCTGCGCTGCTATAAGTACGAATCCAGTCTGCATATTGATGATCGGGAATACCGTTACAAGCCAATTTTTCTCCTAAAAAGGCATACAAACGCATACAGGGAGACATCGCCGCCGCAGTTAAACCCACATCTTTGCTCCAAGCAGTTGCTAACAAAAAATCAGTATAGCGGCGGGTGGCAGATGCGGGTTCTACAGCATACAAATTGACTCCCCACTCAGAAGCATAACTACTATGCAGCCGTAGTTCTTCTAAAACTCCACTAGCTAAATTATGAAATGTGGTGAAACCTAACCAGTCTGGTGCTTTAGCTGCGGCGATACTGTAAGCACGGGCAAAAGCTTCTAAGAAAAAAGCATCTTGCCCTACGTAGTAAGCAAATTTAGCTCGCTCAAGAGTACCATCGCCAATACCTTGAACGAAAGGATGCTCTAGGCAAGCTTGGGCTAAGTCTTGATTTGCTGCCCATAATTCGTTAGATAAAGTCATTTGTCATTTGTCACTTGTCACTTGTACTGCCCTTCCCTGCGGGACGCTACGCGAACGACTACGCTCAAAAACCGCGTTCGCGCAGCGTCTCGTAGAGAAGCCGTTGGCGCAGCCTCTCGTAGAGAAGTATTTGTCATTTGTTATTATCCCCTTTAAAAAGGGAAGAACTGGAGCAAGACTGAGCCAATACTTCCTAAAAAGTCAACGAAGCTGGGTTTACCAGTACTTACCTTCTCATTGACGGGTGTTTGTAGTTCTTTTATAAAAGTTTGGGCTGTTAAGGTTCCAGTGCTGTTGTTTTGGGATGTAAACAATTTTTCCGCAACTTGAGCATCTTGGAATGCACCTTGTCTATCTAGTATTTGGTAACGAGCGACACCACGAGCTAGATAAGCATCTGCATATTCTGGTTTAATTGCGATCGCTTGATTAAAATAACTAATTGCTTGCTGTTGGTTGCCTTTTTGCCCTTCTGCTACACCCAAAGCATAAAATTCTGCTGGTGAAGCAATTTGTGATGGTATGGCAACTGCACCTTGAAAGTTAGTCCCATTCAAGTAAGCACCAGTTAGTTCTGCATTTGCTAAATAAGTATTTCTCAAATCAGCACCCGTCAAATTTGCCCCATTAAATTTAGCTTCGCTCAGGTTAACGCCAAATAAACTCGCGCCACTTAAGTTTGCACCCCGCAAATCTGCACCGCTCAAGTTTGCGCGGCTGAGGTTAGCACCTGTGAGATTAGCACCGCTCAAATTGGCTCCAGATAAGTCAGCCATCACTAAACCTGCACTCGTCAAATCACAGTTTTGACATTGTTTGGTTGCCAATAACTGTTTAATATGTTCAGAATTTGCTGCTTGTACGGTTGTTGTCAAACTAATCGTAGTTAAAAATGCAACTGCACCCAGAAGTTGGTTTTTCATGTCTGTGTAATATTTTTTACTAAATAGCAGTATTAACTGGGATGGATTTATACCTCAACATTATGATATGAGCAATCTCAATAATTTGTCCTCTGTAGTTGCCTACATCACTGATAAATTGGCGATACCTTTCCTGTGGAACCTGACGCTAAAAGTTCTAGAAAAGTCGGGAAAGTATAAATCGAGCCGATATTAAGACTACTAACCCCAGTAACAAGGGTCAATGAGCATCATTCGTCAAGATAAATGATACACTCCACTAGAGGCGAAACTGATGTTACAAAATTAAACTCACTGCAAAATATCGCTTCAAAGAAAGCATCTGTAACATCGAAATAATTAGTATTTTTTAAAATCAAGTCAATTATTAGAGCAGTATCCAAGCCTAAAGTTTGCCCTATAACTGCACTAGTGATTGCCATCAGGGATGCTCTAACTCAGGAGCAAAATGATAGATTTGCTTTTGGATACCCTGATTTTAAATAAATATGAGACTATAGAAACATTAAGGCAGTCAGAAAAACGTGAGTCAGCAAGACAAACTCTTAGACAAAATTCTCTCTGGGACTTCTGATACAGATATCCCCTTCGCCCAACTGTGGCAACTTTTATATACACTAGGCTTTGAAGAACGGATTCGTGGCGATCATCGTATTTTTGTCAAAGCCGATGTTGAGGAGATATTGAACCTGCAACATAAAAGAGGAAAAGCCAAAAGCTATCAAATTAAACAAGTTCGGGCAGTGATTCTCAAATATAAGCTAGGAAGTAAAAATGATGTTTCGGTATGAAATTATTCTTTACTGGAGTGAATTAGATCGAGCCTTTATTGCTGAAGTCCCAGAGTTATCAGGCTGTGCTGCTGACGGCGATACTTATCAAGAAGCCCTGCATAATGTAGAATTAGTTGTGCAGGAATGGATAGAAACTGCTAAAGATTTGGGGCGTCCAGTTCCTGAACCTAGACCGCGTTTGATGTATATTTAATTGATACACAAGCTAATTAAAGCTGATTTTTTAGCTCATCAAAAATATTTGATATCCTCTTGATACGAATCAGAAAAATTTTCCTTATAGCGCTTCTCATTTGTATGCAATATACCTGATCTCACTTCCATTCCTCTCTCCTTTTAGGAGAGAGGCTTTGAATCTTAACTCTCCAAGCTATGCAGTTTAAGGTTTGTGACACTAACTCAAGCGTATTGAGTAATATCCAATTTGCTGTAGACTCACTGTTTTGGAGATCGCAGAGCAAGTCTAATTGAAAAGCTTAGTTACTGGCAACCTTACAAATCACCATAATATGTGATTTGTATTTGTTAGTAGTATAGTGAATAAGTTGTAGTCCAGAACGTTCTAGTTCTTGCAATAGTTTAGGTATTTCATACTTGTGATGCCGCCAAATAGTAATCTCTTCACCTTTAGAGAATTCAATATTTTTATCTATACCCATCCAACTAAAATTTATAGTGTAATCATGACGTAGTTTCAAATTAGCAACAATACTATCTGTTTTTAAATCGTATTTTCTCACTAGTTCGCAATCTTCAGATTTAATTCCAATCTTCTTTTTAATCCATCCATATACTTCTTCTACATGATACTTGCAGCCACCTCTAACTATTCCATCCCATGTAGAGTTAGAACCAGTTTCGTTCGTAAATACTAAAAGATCGTGTTTTCCCATGCTATCTCTAAAGTTTTTGAACACCTCATCTCTATTTTGATGATTTCCAATGGTAACTCCTAAGTGTAAAAATATTTTTGCTGTGTCGTCAATTTCAAGGCTAGCTTGATTTTGGAATAAAATTTTAGGTACACAACTACTTTCTATGTCAATTGTGGAACTGATAAACTCGACTAGTGGAAACCATTTTCTAAAATTGCTTTTGGAGACATGAAGCAATTCTTCACTAATGTCTAAAGCAATATATTTATTAATTTTTTCTAATTTGTTTAGTCTGTGAATAAAGTTTTTAACTGGATAGGAATTACCAGCACCAACGTCTATAATATTTACTCCTTCACCAAATTTTATACGAGCGTTCAGGTATTTGAAATTATCTTTTAAAAGGTCAATTTCTACATTTGCTCTTCCATACCATCTAGGAATAGCATATTTCAAATAAAAATCGTTCCAAATTTTTGCACCTCTTCCTTTATAAGAATACTTTAGAGGAATTTCTCGTCTGACTTCTAATGCATGAATTATCCCTAAAACTTCTTCTTCAGAAAAAAGAGAGTAGAACTCAGAACTTGGCTTTGCTGTGCGACTGATAGCAGGTGAAATATCTAAGGGAAGTTGGGAATTGCTATGAAAGTTTTGAGCCATTATTCTTGTTTTTTGGTTTTCTTCGGTATTGAAATTGATTAGCCGCAATGCTTGCTAGAAATGTATTCTCCCATGCCACTGTCCCAAAACCTGGAATCTTCATCACAAAGAACAGGGCTGTTTTCTATATCACATTCCCCACTCTCAAAGAATAAATTGGTTTTTTACAATCAAAATACGAGATAATTTTCCAATGATACAGGGATGAATTGCAGTGGTTCAGCAACCAGAACTCCAGGAAACTTCGTCGATCAAGTCAACCCAGCGTGTGCTTAAGAGTTTAAGTACTTACCGATGGACTTCGCTTGGAGCATTGGTCAGCCTGTTGCTGTTGACGATCGCTAACGCTGTAACCCCACAACTATTTCGGTGGGGAATTGATCGAGGCATCATGCAAAAAAACCTCCAAGTTGTGCTATATAGCGCCGCCTGGATGGTAGTCGCAGCGATCGCTCGTGGTGTATTTAATTTTGGACAAAGCTATCTAGCAGAAGCAGCGTCTCAGGGTGTTGCTTATGACCTGCGAAACAAAATTTTCAGCAAAATTCAAAATCTCAGTTTCAGCTTTCATGACCAGGCGCAGACTTCCCAACTATTAACCCGTGTCACCAGCGATATTGAGCAGATTCGTACCTTTGTTGGCACTAGCTTAATTCAAGTCGTCGGTTCACTTGTGACATTGGTGAGTATTTCGGTAGTTTTGCTAGTGATGAACTGGCAACTAGCATTGATTACGCTAACGGCAGTGCCCATAGCCGCATGGTTGATGGCACAATTCGTTACTCGCAATAACAAACTTTTTCGGCAAGTACAAGAGCAACTAAGCGACCTCAATGCTGTATTGCAAGAGAATTTGCTAGGAATACGGGTGGTGAAAGCGTTTGTGCGGGAGTCAACCGAAAGGTCGCGTTACACGACTCTAAATGATGGTCTAGTCAGGGCAAACATGAAGACCATTAGCGCCATCCACAATACCTTCCCATTCATTTTTTTGGTGAGTAATTTGGTAACACTGGCAGTTTTCGCCTATGGGGGAGCGCAGGTGATTGGGCGCAGATTTTCCATTGGCGAACTGGTGGCGTTTAACTCCTACCTAGCGTTGATTCTCCAACCGATTTTGTTAATTGGATTTGCCGCACCCGCCATCTCTCAAGCTGCGGCTTCCGCCGAACGTGTCTATGAAGTTGTAGATGCAGAAGTAGAAATTCGCGATCGCCCCGGTGCTGTCCCCTTTGACACCTGTGGAGGTAGAATTACCTTTGAAAATGTTTCCTTTCGCTATCCAGGAGCGACAACCGAAACTCTCAAAGAAGTTTCCTTTGAAACCAAGCCCAACGAGCTAATCGCCGTTCTCGGCATGACTGGTTCGGGAAAAAGCACAATTATGAACCTGATTCCCCGCTTTTACGATGCCACAAATGGGGCAGTTCGGATTGACGGACGAGATGTCACAAGTTTCACACTCAAAAGCCTCAGATCGCGTATTGGGATTGTATTTCAAGAAACCACCCTCTTCTCTGGCACAATCCGCGAAAATATTGCCTACGCCAAACCCGATGCCACCTTAGAGCAGGTGATTGAGGTTGCAAAAACTGCCCAAATGCACGATTTTATTATCAGTCTGCCCGATGGTTACGAGACGATTGTGGGTGAACGAGGCGTGGGCTTATCTGGTGGACAAAAACAACGAATTGCGATCGCTCGTACTTTACTAACCGATTACAGCATTCTGATTTTGGACGATAGTACCTCGGCTGTGGATGCCAAAACTGCTGCCCAAATTCAAGCCGAACTAGATGGCTTAATGCGCCAGAAAGCTTGTACAACCTTTGTAGTAGCTCAACGCATTAGCACCGTCCAAAATGCCGATCGCATTTTTCTCATGGATAAAGGACGATTGGTAGCACAAGGGACTCACGAGGAATTGATGCAAACCAGCCCCCTCTACGGTGTGATTTTGGAATCTCAGGTAAAACCAAAAGAGAAAAAATGATCTCCAATTAGCATAATTAATTTTGCTCACAGCCTTGTAATAAAGACTTTTAATCCCAAATCTAAAATCCCAAATTTTTATGAGAGGCACTATTCCCGTTGTTGCATCTGAGCAAACGAGTCAGCAACCTTCCACCCTGCGGCGCTTTTTGCAATACGTGCTACTCTATCGCAAAGAAATTCCCATCGCCCTGACATTAGTATTAATTGGTGCCATAACTCAGGCAGTTGGGCCATTCTTTCTCGGCTGGTCAATCGATCGTCTGATTGCACAAGGGAATTTGCAAGGACTGCTGATGTTGTTAGGGCTACTAGGGCTGAACTATGGACTTGGTGTCTTAGCAATTCGAGGTCAAATTATTCGAGTCGGCTGGATTATGCAGCGATTGCTGGCTCAATTAAGGCAAGACATTTTCATTAAAATCCAAAGTTTACCACTCAGCTTTTTCGATCGCAGCGAAGCAGGCGATTTAATGAGTCGCTTACTGAATGATGTCAATACTGTGAATCAAGCATTTGGACTGACGGTCGCTCAAATGCTGGGCAACACTTTCAGTTTAATTGGCATCGTGATTGCGATGCTCTCAATCAACCTGCAACTTGGTTTGTTGAGCAATCTAGTTGTACCACTGATGATTTTTACCACAAGCTTATTTGCACGTTGGGCAAGAGTCAGATTTCGCGTTACGCGACAAACCATTGGGGAACTTTCCGCCAAGTTAGAAGAAGATATTGGCAGCGTGCGAGAAGCGCAGGCATTTAATCGCGTACAGATGAATATCGCAGAATTCGATGTTCTTAACGCCGCCAATAGAGATGCCAACGTTGAAGCTGTGGCAATTACTTCAGCCTTTTTGCCCTCCATCGATTTTCTCAACACACTAGCAACCGCAGGTGTGCTGGCATACGGCGGCTATCTGGCCGTAACAGGAGCTGCAACAGTGGGTGTGGTGACATCCTTTTTACTTTACGTCCAGCAATTCTTCCGCCCGATCCAAATTCTCAGCCAGTTTTACACCCAAGCTCAATCTGCCTTCGCCGGATTAGAGCGAATCTTTCTATTATTAGATGAACCATCAGAACTCAAAGATGCACCCGATGCCACAGAAATGCCGCCTATTCAAGGTGAAGTGACATTCGAGAATGTGAAGTTTGGCTATAACCCAGATCGACTAGTTCTCAAAGGAGTGAATTTGCACGCCTATCCAGGGCAGATGGTTGCGTTAGTAGGGCCGACCGGTTCGGGAAAAAGTACAATTATTAACTTGATTTTGCGCTTCTATGATGTATCTGGCGGTGCAGTGAAAATTGATGATATTGATGTGCGTAGCGTGACTCAAGCAAGTCTGCGCCGTCAAATAGGCATCGTCCTGCAAGACAATATTTTGTTTAGCGGCACCGTCGCCGAAAACATTGCTTTTGGCGCTCCTTACACCACCCAAGCTGATATCGAAGCGGCTGCACAACTAGCAAATGTGCATGAGTTCATTACCTCACTACCACAGGGCTATACAACTCAATTAGGCGAACGGGGAGCGCCTTTGAGTCAAGGACAGCGACAACTAATCAGTATTGCTCGTGCGATATTAATTAATCCCCGAATTCTGATTCTGGATGAAGCCACCAGTAGCATCGATACCCGCACAGAAGCGCTAGTGCAAAGTGCGATCGCCCGATTACTCCAAGGTCGTACTAGTTTCGTAATTGCCCATCGTCTCAGTACAGTTACTCAAGCAGATCGGGTTTTAGTAATTCAGCAGGGAGAAATTGTAGAACAGGGTACTCACGCCGAACTCGTCAATCAGCGGGGTGTTTATGCCAACCTTTATGCTCTCCAACTGGGTGCAGCAGACACAATGGTTCTTCAAAACGAAAAGTAAAATATATAGATACATAGCTCAAATTTACTAATTGCCAGCAAAAAAAATGAAGCTACCTAACCTCGATTCACAAACCATCGATCGCATCATTGAAATGGCATGGGAAGATAGAACATCTTTTGATGCCATTGAGGCTCAGTTTGGGCTACTGGAAAAAGAGGTAATCGCCCTAATGAGGCGCGAAATGAAGGAATCTAGTTTCAAGATGTGGCGAGAGCGAGTTACCAAACGCAATACAAAGCATTTATCTCAGCGAGAATTTATTGCAGGTCGGTTTAAATCGCATAATCAAAAAACGTAAATAATTGGGTAAACGTAGGCGTAGCCCTTCTCTACGAGAGGCTGCGCCAACGGCTGCGCTCAGGAACCACCCATCGTAGACATAGCTCTTTTGTGATATAAACCAACAAAGGCTAAAATGCTGTAGAAAGAATAAGCCTGCGTTTGCTTGCACTCGTTGAGTGAAAACTACCAAATTTACAAACACAATGACGAAAGTTACACTCTACATTGCAGCTAGTTTGGATGGCTACATTGCTCGCAGCGATGGCGGAATTGAGTGGCTATCAATCCTTGATGCAGAAGGTGAAGACTACGGTTACACTGATTTTTACGAATCAATTGATGCGATCGTCTTAGGTAGCAAGACGTATGAAGTAGGGCTGGGTTTTGATCGATGGCCTTACCCAGAAAAAAAATCCTTCGTATTCACCCAACGTCATCTCCAATCCGATCGTGAGGACGTTGTGTTTGTTTCTGACCCAGTAAAACAGGCGTTAGCTAATATAGAGGCTCAAGGTTTTAAAAATATTTGGCTAGTTGGTGGCGGAAAATTAATCAATTCGTTTCTTCAGAACAGCTTGATTGACGAATATATCATTTCAACTATTCCAACTATCTTAGGTAGCGGTATATATCTTTTCCCACCATCTAACCATGAAGAAAAATTGGAGCTGATTAACTCACAACAATATCCAAGTGGTTTACTTCAAGCACATTATAGGCGAAAAGTAAATGGTTAAAATAATTCGTAATCCTTAATGATGCTATCTACGAATTACGAATTACGAATTACGAATTATCTAAAGAAGCTTCTGAACAGCGTTGCTAAAGTCTTCGTAAGGAGAAACTCCTACAATGGTTTCTGCTAAAATACCATCTTTGAAAATTAAAACTGCTGGAATACTGCGAAGACCGAATTTTTTGAAAATGGGCTTATTCCTGTCAACATCTACCTTAACAACTTTAGCGCGACCTTTATATTCTTCGGCAAGTTGCTCCATTAACGGACTGACTAGGCGACAGGGACCACACCAAGTAGCAGTAAAATCAACAACAACAACTTTCTCTTCACTTCCATTTAAAACAACATCAAATTCACTTTCTTCAACGTAAGTAACTATGTCAGTATCAGTAGACATTTTTTAATTCCTTAGTGTCAAACTAAAATTTCAGCAAAAAGCTAACTATACAAACTATACTCCCTTCTGAGTGTCAGATTCATTAGTTACCTACATTCATTGGAAAACTCCCGCAGATGATTTTTGCTGACAGAGTATATTTAACTACTTAAAATTTTTGTACGTAGGGTGCGATCGCATAACACACCCTACCAACCAACCTAATTCAAAAACCCATACCTTCAAGGCGTAGAAGCGTCAATAGTCATCCTGCTGGCCAAACAGTTCTAACAACCCAATTGTGCCGACAAAAAAAGTATAAGTCGCATATTTTATTGGCATCTTTTGTCTGGAAGGTGCATAAAAAGCTGCTATAATGCTCTCAATAAAATGGCTGATCATGGCAAAACGCTCAATCCAAAAAATTGGATTAAGGCTGCTTGGTACGTGAATGTTACTTATTACTGCATAAATATTGCACGATTCCAATCCAATTGCGCTTGTTATAAGCAGTGTAGATATAATTTTTACAAAGATATAAATCTTTTTCTTGATAAACTTTGAGTCCATACTGTTCACAACAATAATATTTAACATATCTACAAAACTTACAAAATTAACAGACAAGTTAATGTGTGTTATCTAAAAATTTTCCCTAAGTCAACCAATTTTATCTCATGATTCCCATTGTTGTAAAAGCCTACAAAATTATAGATATGGTACAGAGTTAAATTAGCACGGCTAGCTACACGCCCTCATGAGTATCTTGTATAGAAACCTCTATATTAGGAACTTACCAAAAATAAATTATCCCAAATTATTTGTACATTTGTATTAGGGGCGCACATCTGGGCATCCCTAAGATGAGATATTTTTTAACTGGAAGTACCTGAAGTCAATCTTCCCAAAATTTTGAGAAGAGAACAGGCTAAAAACTATGAACGATCGAGATTAAATCACCAGATATTTAAAAAATGACAAAAGTGTGGAATAATACATAAGTGGAAAATTTAATTGCACTCCATAGATTGATAATAAATGTAAAGCTATGATTGCTCAACATTACAACTCAATTCATGTTGAAAATGACTTGCTTAAACAAATCAAAATTAAAGAAAATCAGCTAAAAATTGCCCAAGAGTCTGAGATGCTTCATGTAGCAGAAGAATTACAAAGTCAATTATTAAAGCTACAGTCTCAATTATCAGAGCCGCAAGAGCAAGACGTTGAAATTCAAGCGTTGATGAGTTTGCTAGACGAATAAGATTGTAAAATTTTGCAACATAATTTATTAAAAATACAAAACCTCGGTTGCCCAAAATCAAAGCATAATGATTGTGATGCCTGGGTATATAGCTTATGTGCTACAGTTCAAGAATTAACAGCACAAGCAGGAGCCATAGAAGAGTGATGATTCTTACTTAGATAAGAAATTGGGGTTTTTGTTGAGTATGGGGTTTTTTGCTTTGCGGTACTGAATCAATCTTAAGAATAGGTTTAATTGGACGCTGTTGTCTTTGATTAAGAATTTGAATTTCTCTCTCAATTGAATTTTTTCCTTGTCTAAAAAATTCTTGAGAATTATATGGAACCAAGTCACGGGATAAATGTTGAGCTTGTCTTGGAGTCAAACTAGGAATAGCTAGTTCAGCATTGGCAGAAGTCTGTACAGCCAGTAAAAAAGCTGTTGAAAGCACCAAAGGTTTTATTTTTATACATCCGGTAAATATTAGGTTTAACATAGTTGATAGATCGGTTGCGTGAAGACAGTTTCCAACCATATTAGTGTTGGTCTGATTATAAATAAAGTACACTTATTCCCTTGCTAATTACCTCCTACAAATGGATGAATTAATCAGCTAAAGTATTAGTACAGTACAGCGAAAATACAGGAACTGGTTAAAGTTAGACAACCCTTCCGCTACTTGAAATTTTGATGGATGTTGAAAGCAAGAGAATTGTACTATTCAGTCGCTAATGGTATTTTCGCCTTTTGAAACACCTGCTCAACAGTAAATTGCAGTCCTTCAAACAAAGAATCTGTGAGTAGTTCTTCTCCCATATAAGTTTGTGGTGCTGCATCTGGATAAAAAACAGTAATGCTTCTGGCTTTACTATCTAATACCCACACCCGCAGCACGTTAGCATCCAAATAGTCTTTGGCTTTAGCCGCCATTTGTCCAAAGGTTTGCCCTGGTGAAATAATCTCAATCACCAAATCAGGAGGAACAGGACAAGCTTCGTTTTCATCCCAGTTAGCGGGTAAACGCTCATAAGAAATGTATAAAATATCTGGAATTGGCATCCAATCTCGTCCCCGACGCGTTAATGCAACAGCCCATTCCGGGCAAACTTCTCCTTTCCCCTCACACGATTTTTCAATCAAATTGAGAAGAACGCGGGTAAGTTTCGCGTGAAAAAATTTTGGTGACATCTTAGGAATTGCTTGACCATCAACAAGTTCGTAGGTGATATCTCCCTCGCCTGGTGGAAGATTCAAGAACTCTTGCAAAGTTAATTGATTTTTGGCTTGGAGTATCATGGCTCATTAATTCGTAATTGAAGGACAGAGCAACTAACTTTTATTCTGACTCCTGAATTCTTCTTCAAATTGTTCACATTCCCCGCAACACTTGCCGAATAATATCTGATGGCACTTCATCGGTAATTGTTACTACACCAATCTCTGTTGGTAAAACAAACCGAACTTTCCCGGCTCGGACTTTCTTATCTAATTGCAACGCCTCAATAATTGCTTCAATATCTACCCCATCTGGTAACTGAGTCGGTAAACCCGCTTTTTGAATTAAAGCATTTTGACGTTCTGTGTCTTCCTTTTGCCACAATCCTAAATCCATAGCAATTTGACCGGCTGCTACCATACCAATAGCCACCGCTTCACCATGATTTACTAGACGATAACCAGTCAAGCTTTCCACTGTATGACCGATGGTGTGTCCATAGTTGAGAATTGCGCGTAATCCGCCTTCTTTCTCATCTTTGCCAACAACATCAGCTTTTGCTTGACATGAGCGCGTTAATATAGATGTTATTAAGTCAGGTTTTACATAGCGGAGTTGGTCGAGGCGTTTACTTGCTTCTAACTGGGCAAACAATTCGGCATCCCAAATCACACCGTACTTAATAACTTCTGCCATTCCTGCCCGAAACTCACGCATAGGTAAAGTTTTTAACACATCTGGGTCAATCAAAACCAAACGCGGTTGATGGAATGCCCCAATTAAGTTTTTACCGTGGGGATGATTCACGCCAGTTTTGCCACCAATTGCCGAATCTACCATCGCCAACAAAGAGGTAGGTACTTGGATAACATTAATACCACGTAGCCAAGTTGCGGCTGCAAAGCCTGTCATATCGCCAATTACACCTCCGCCCAAAGCCACCATCGTAGAAGAACGTTCTAGGCGGTTTTCCAAGGCTACATCGTAGAGTTTTTGGATGGAATTGAGGGTTTTGTAGCGTTCACCAGGTGGTAGAGTGCAGCTAGCAACTTCAAAACCAGCAGATTTTAGAGATGTGATTGCTCTTTCGCCAAAATGCTTAAAAATCGTCGGATTAGAAACTAGCATTACCTTCTTGCCCAGCTTGAGACTGGCCATCTGTTGACCCAGTTGATCTAAACTCGAAGGTGCGATCGCAATCTCATAAGACTGCTCTGGTAAATTTACATTAATTACAGAAGTCATTGCCCAACCCCAACAAGCGCTCGTGGGCTGTATTGTACCGCAATCTAGGAAATCGGGAGTAGGGAATCTCACTCAGCACAGGCTAAACGCCCCGCTTCCGCTAACGGAACTGTTTTACCCTATGCCCAATACCCAACAACTAATGATTCAATAGATTTAGGAAGTATTCTGGAGAGCAATAAATGTTTGCAATTGTATCTTATGTCGTCTTCTTGGGTTTATTCTTTGGCTTATCTGTAGGTTTGCTGTTCGGTCTGCGGACTGCCAAAATAATTTAATCGAGGTATATTCAACCCAAGACTCTTGTGGGGCAGGTATCTTACCTGTCCTCGATTTATCAATATCCTATAAAACCTTTACTTTTTCACTAAGTCTACGTCAGCGGACTTAGTAAAAGTGCTGTAGGCTTTAGTCTGTCGGTACTTACTCTCTGATGTTGACAAGAAGTTAATTGTTTTTTCCTAAAGTATTGTTACCGCATCGTGATATGATTCAGCTGACTGAATGTGCAGTCATCATATTTAACTGTACTGGTTTCAAGTCCCGTGAGCTTGTCTGACGAATCAATTGCGCCCACTCCGACAACGCAACAAGATGCTAAAACTGGTTCTGGAGAGACAGAATCAGGTAACTCCATGCAAGAGTTCCATGAACTCTTCCAGCGATTGTTGGTAATCACGCTTGTCTTGACGGGGGTTATTTTTATCTCTGTGTGGATTTTTTATTCCTTAAGCATTGCCCTAAATTATTTAATTGGGGCGTGTACAGGTGTGGTTTACTTAAAAATGTTGGCTAGAGATGTTGAGCAGCTTGGTAGTGAGAAAACCAGTTTGAGCAAAACTCGTTTTGCTCTATTTATTGGAGTCATGATCGTAGCAACTCAATGGCGTGAGCTACAGATTCTGCCCATTTTTTTGGGGTTTCTAACTTACAAAGCCACGCTCCTCGTCTATATGGTGCAAATTGCGTTCATTTCTGATTCTTAAAAAGTCAGGCTCACAAAGATAGTAATCCCATCCTCGCTCGTTGGGGAAAATGCTTGAAGAATGCAAATGCTTAGTGTCTTAAACGCCTTTAATTCTTTTCCCCTCGCCGCATTAGAAGTAGGTCATCATTTCTACTGGCAGTTGGGCAATCTTAAAATTCATGGGCAAGTTTTTCTCACCTCATGGTTTGTGATTAGTATTTTAGTAGTGGCTTCAATCGCAGCTACTCGAAACGCACAAAGAATTCCCAAGGGCATCCAGAATTTGATGGAATATGCCCTAGAATTTATTCGCGATCTGGCAAAAAACCAACTTGGTGAGAAAGAGTACCGCCCTTGGGTGCCATTTATTGGCACATTGTTCTTGTTTATTTTCGTATCGAACTGGTCAGGCGCACTAATTCCCTGGAAGCTCATCAAGCTACCTTCGGGCGAATTGGCAGCTCCCACCAATGACATCAATACGACTGTTGCATTGGCATTGCTGACCTCTTTAGCGTACTTTTACGCAGGTTTTAGCAAACGGGGTTTAGGCTACTTTAAGAAATATATAGAGCCAACACCTGTTTTGTTGCCGATCGCAATTCTTGAAGATTTCACCAAGCCCCTCTCCCTAAGCTTCCGGCTATTTGGTAATATTTTGGCGGATGAATTGGTAGTCGCGGTGTTGGTGCTGCTAGTTCCTCTATTTGTACCTCTGCCTGTAATGGCCTTGGGTTTATTTACCAGCGCCATTCAAGCTCTGGTTTTCGCCACCCTAGCCGGAGCATACATTCATGAGGCAATGGAGGGACATGGCGGAGATGAACATGAGGAGCATTAAACTTCTCAGTTGATAGCACAGTTCCAAGAGCATATTCGCTCAAAACATCGCAAAGCGCGATCGATCAAAGAACTCATGTGCAGCGTGAAAACCACGTTTCTAATCGTTAACGTAATGTCTGTTAGTTTTGTAATCAAAGCAAGGAAAATCAACATGGATCCATTAGTTCAGGCTGCTTCAGTTCTCGCTGCTGCTTTAGCGATTGGTTTAGCTGCAATTGGCCCCGGTATTGGTCAAGGAAACGCTGCTGGACAAGCAGTAGAAGGTATTGCTCGTCAACCTGAAGCAGAAGGAAAAATTCGCGGTACTCTGCTATTAACCTTGGCATTCATGGAATCCTTGACTATCTATGGTCTAGTAATTGCCCTGGTATTGCTGTTTGCTAATCCTTTCGGCTAATACCTGAAATTTTTGCGAGTGTGGAGACGTGAACCATCACGCCTCTACAATCAAAACGTTTCGGGTATTTCAATAGTTATAATGTTCAGTTGACCCTTGTTGGCTATGGGTCTCTAAAAAATGAAAGGTTGGATGATGTTGCTAGCCATGAAAACTGCTACTCCAGCCAAAGAGGAGACAAATGTTTGATTTCGATGCTACCTTGCCCTTCATGGCATTGCAATTCCTGCTATTGGCAGCTTTGTTGAATGCAATTTTCTATAAGCCACTGACCAAGGTACTAGACGATCGCGATAATTATATCCGAACGAATACCCTTGAGGCGAAAGAGAGCTTGGCTAAAGCCGAGCGCTTGGCTACCGAATATGAGCAACAACTCGCAGACGCTCGCAGACAATCGCAAGCTACTGTAGAAGCCGCTCAACTTGAAGCTAAGAAAATTACTGCTGAAAAAATTGCTGAAGCCCAAAAGGAAGCTCAGTCTCAACGAGAACAAGCTTCTGTTGAAATAGAGCAACAAAAACAACAAGCTTTTAGCACCTTAGAGCAACAAGTTGATGCACTAAGTAGGCAGATTCTAGAAAAACTATTGGGGCCAACTCCAGTTAGATAAGCTAACGAGATTGGTTCTGTGTAAAGCATACGCGCAACTGGTTCCTAGTCCAGAGCGCTTAATTAAGTGTCAAAACAAGGCACTTTTTCCCTTCTGGGGAAAAGATACTTAAATTTCCTTTCCTTCGGAAAATACAACGTATTAGCAAGCGAGCAGCGCACTTGTAAATGGGTATCATGGGGACATTCTTATTACTTGCCGCAGAAGCGAACGCTGTTCACTCTGAATTGGCAGAAGGCGCAGCAGAAGGTGGTTTCGGTCTAAACCTAGACATTTTTGAAACCAATCTGATCAATCTAGCGATTCTGGTTGGCATACTATTCTACTTCGGACGTAAAGTTTTAAGCAATATCCTGAACGAGCGACAATCCAATATTGCCACCGCAATTCAGGAAGCAGAAGGGCGCTTAAAAGAGGCAAAAACAGCCCTTTCCCAAGCGCAAGAGCAGTTGAAGCAATCTCAAGCAGAGGCAGAACGCATCCGCCAATCGGCTGTAGAAAACGCCCAAAAGACGAAAGAAGCCTTGTTAGCGAAGGCAGCGCAAGACGTAGAACGCTTGAAACAAACAGCAGCAGCAGATTTAAACAGCGAAACAGAGCGAGCGATCGCTCAACTACGGCAACGAGTTGCTACACTAGCATTGCAAAAAGTTGAATCGCAACTCAAAGGCGGGATTGCCGACGATGCTCAACAAAGTTTAATTGACCGTAGCATCGCACAACTGGGAGGCAATGTATGACAAGTCAGGTAGCGGCAGCCGAAGTAGCCCAACCTTACGCACAGGCACTTTTGTCAATAGCGCAATCGAAAAATTTGACAGAAGAGTTCGGGGAAGATGCGCGTACTTTCCTGGGACTGCTCAGAGCAGACAAACAGCTACACAACTTCTTCAGCAACCCGTTTATTCAGGCTGAGAACAAAAAAGCTCTCATCAAACAAATACTCGGTGAAGGCTCTAACCCCTACTTACGCAACTTTTTGTTGATACTAGTAGACAAACGCCGCATTGCATTCTTGGAACCTATTTTTCAACAATATCTGGCGCTGTTGCGGCAGCTGAATCAAACCGTATTAGCGGAAGTAATTTCAGCCGTTCCCCTCACAGAAGCTCAACAGCAGGCAATTATCCAAAAGGTCATTGCCATCAGTAATGCTCGCCAGGTAGAACTAGAAACCAAGGTAGACAGCGAGTTAATTGGTGGTGTAATCATTAAAGTAGGTTCGCAGGTAATTGATGCCAGTATCCGGGGTCAATTGCGTCGCCTTTCATTGCGCTTAACTAATAGCTAGAAAGTTAGGAGTTAGAGAGACGCGATTAATCGCGTCTGTACAAGAGTTAAAAGTTAGGAGTTAAGTAAATAGTAATTTATTTTGACTTTTAACTTGTAATTTTTGCATTTTTAACTCATCACTCCTAACTCTTAACTCCTAACTAAATTAATTTTCCCGTCTCGAAAGCAAACAAGATAGACACATGAGCATATCAATTAGACCTGACGAAATTAGCAGCATTATCCAACAACAAATCGAGCAATACGATCAAGAGGTCAAAGTTGCTAACGTTGGTACCGTCCTACAAGTAGGTGACGGTATTGCCCGGATTTATGGTCTGGAAAAGGCTATGGCTGGGGAACTCTTAGAATTTGAAGATGGCACAATTGGCATCGCCCAGAACTTAGAAGAAGACAACGTGGGCGCGGTGCTTATGGGTGAAGGGCTAGAAATTCAAGAAGGTAGCTCTGTAACCGCTACTGGTAGAATTGCTCAGATTCCAGTAGGAGAAGCCTTAATTGGACGAGTTGTAGATGCTTTGGGTCGCCCCATCGATGGCAAGGGAGACATCAAATCCTCAGACAGCCGTTTGATTGAATCTCCAGCACCAGGTATCATTGCTCGTCGGTCAGTACACGAACCCATGCAAACGGGTATCACAGCTATTGACTCAATGATTCCCATCGGTCGTGGTCAACGGGAATTGATTATTGGCGACCGTCAAACAGGTAAAACTGCGATCGCGATCGACACAATCATCAACCAAAAAGAAGAAGATGTAATTTGTGTATACGTTGCGATCGGTCAAAAGGCTTCCACCGTAGCTAACGTGGTGCAGACATTGCAAGAAAAAGGCGCAATGGATTACACCATCGTCGTTGCAGCTAGTGCGAGTGAACCAGCAACACTACAATACCTAGCTCCTTACACAGGCGCAACTATTGCTGAGTACTTTATGTACAAAGGCAAAGCTACCCTGGTAATTTATGACGATCTCTCCAAGCAAGCCCAAGCTTATCGCCAAATGTCCCTGTTGCTGCGTCGTCCACCCGGACGCGAAGCTTACCCTGGAGATGTATTCTACATTCACTCCCGCTTGCTAGAAAGAGCAGCAAAGCTGAGTGACGAATTAGGTAAAGGCAGTATGACCGCCCTACCAATCATCGAAACCCAAGCTGGTGACGTTTCAGCATACATCCCCACCAACGTAATTTCTATTACCGATGGTCAGATATTCCTATCTTCTGACTTGTTCAACGCTGGTATCCGTCCGGCTGTGAACCCCGGTATTTCTGTATCCCGCGTGGGTTCTGCGGCGCAAACCAAGGCAATGAAAAAAGTTGCCGGTAAGATTAAATTGGAACTAGCCCAATTTGACGACTTGCAAGCCTTCGCTCAATTTGCTTCTGACTTAGATAAAGCCACTCAAGACCAGTTGGCACGGGGTCAACGGTTGCGCGAACTTCTCAAGCAGCCACAAAATTCGCCACTCTCAGTATACGAGCAAGTGGCAATTCTTTACGCTGGTATTAACGGTTACTTGGATGACGTTCCTGTAGATAAAGTCACAACCTTTACCCAAGGTCTGCGGGAGTCCTTAAAGACTGGTAAGTATGCCGAAGGAGTAAAAGCCTCCAAAGCACTAGGTGATGCAGAAGAAGCTGCCTTGAAAGAAGCACTTACCGAATACAAGAAGACCTTCAAAGCAGCAGCGTAATTAAAGTGAGGAGTGAAGAGTTAAGAGTTAAAAGTTAATGAAATACTCCTAGCTCTTAACTCCTAACTCCTAGCTCCTAACTCCTAACTCAAGAATATGGCCAATCTAAAAGCAATACGCGATCGCATTCAGTCGGTCAAAAACACCAAAAAAATCACAGAAGCCATGCGTCTCGTAGCTGCGGCTAGAGTGCGTCGGGCGCAGGAACAAGTGCTAGCAACTCGCCCCTTTGCCGATCGCTTGGCACAAGTATTGTATGGTTTGCAAAGCCGTCTGCGCTTTGAAGAAGCAAACCTACCACTGCTGAGAAAACGCCAAGTTAAATCAGTCGGGTTGTTGGTTATTTCAGGCGATCGCGGTCTATGCGGCGGCTACAATAATAACGTTATCCGTCGTGCAGAAAACCGCGCCAAAGAAATCCAGGCAGAAGGTTTAGACTATCAATTTGTACTCGTCGGACGAAAAGCTACGCAATACTTTCAACGCCGCAATCAACCAATTGATGCCACCTACAGTGGACTAGAGCAAATTCCCACCGCAGCAGAAGCCAATCAGATTGCCGATCAACTACTTTCCTTGTTCCTTTCGGAAGAAGTTGACCGCATCGAATTAATCTATACCAGATTCCTTTCCTTGGTTAGCTCCCGTCCTGTGATCCAAACCTTACTGCCCCTCGATCCACAAGGTCTAGAAGCAGGCGATGATGAAATCTTCCGCTTAACAACCCGTGGTGGTAAATTTGAAGTCGAACGGGAGAAAGTGGCTAGCCAAGCCCGTGCGTTGGCTCCTGACATGATTTTCGAGCAAGATCCAGTACAGATCCTCGATTCTCTATTGCCCCTGTATCTGAGTAACCAGCTATTGCGGGCGCTGCAAGAATCTGCGGCTAGTGAACTAGCAGCGCGGATGACAGCCATGAGTAATGCCAGTGAAAATGCGGGTGAACTAATTAACACCCTCACGCTGTCTTACAACAAAGCTCGACAAGCTGCAATTACCCAAGAACTCCTTGAGGTTGTAGGTGGTGCTGAAGCACTAACTTAGGGTATAGCTAATTATTTATTTGTAGTGCGTTGTAATATATAGCCAATTGCTAATTATTTTAAGATTAGCAATTGGCTATTTTAGTATTTGGGACTTTTAATTAGATGACATTGATGGCATACAGATCCTCTCAATATAGTTATTGAAGCAACAGTTTATCGACTAATTCTTCCCTTAAACGTTTAGACCCAAGATCAGTTAGTCTATACTGAGCGTTCGATAATAGTATAATTTGCCGAAATTGTGGAGACGATAATTTTTTAAGTGCTTTCGTTACAGACGGAGCAGAACACTGAGCATAACAACCAAGTTTATAACGACTGAAACCAATTTCTCCAGCATAGTGTAGAAGAACAAGAATTTCTTCTTCGGAAGTTAAATCTGTTCTCTGTACAAGCAAAATGTCCTCGAATTGACCAATACTAGGAACGTCGAACTGAAGCAATTCACGTATTGTCTTTGCTACTTTTTCTTTATCGCCTTGCCAGAAGATACGAAGAACTTCATTCATACACCAACGTATTGATTCAGTCACAAATTTTGAGTCCATGTGATTTGGTGTGTAATCAGGACTTATATGTACAGCACCTCGTTGACTTCTGAATTTGTAGACTGTGCGTAGAACACGCGCTAGATGTAACGCATCATGTCTAGGTTTCATTGTGTGAGTAACATGCTCGTTTTCAATGTATTTCAGGCAATCATCTAAGGACTTAGCCTGGTTGAGGTTTCCTGAATCAAAGTGATACAAAATCCTTGCCAGGATTTCGCAGAATTGACCTCCATCTAACTCAGCAGGTTCCCAATCACGTTGAATGTAACGACGTTCCATCGAAACGAACTCATCTACTAGCTGGTTGGCTAGTAGATTGTCAATTGGAGGAGAGATTTGGTGAACGATAAAATTTATTTCAGCTAACCCCATAGACTAAATTGTCCAGTTCTCGATAATCTTACAATGCTCAATCGTTTTGTATTTAACCGCGTGCTTGAGCTATTAATTGTTGAACACATTTTTCTCCTTCAGTTGTCAAGAACCAAGCTGAAGGGCTTTTAGTGGTATTTTCAGAAACTAAAGCAGGCTTCTTGCCTTTTGCTCTCCCAAGGTCGCGATTAATTTGGCCAGTCGAAATTTGCCCTGATTGTCGAAAGTGTTTATTGAAGGTTGTAGAAATTTCACTCCCTGTTAACTCCAAAACTTCTGCTTCTGTCTGAACTACATAAAGAAGCCACATAGACTTATCAGTTGTAGACCAATCTTGTTGAGGATGTCCCCATTTTGATGGATCATGCTTCCAATCTACTGCTGATGCTTTACCCTTTCCATTCAACGTTGAATTCGTAGATGTTTGGGAATACTGTCTACTAGAGCGTTTTTTACGATTTTTGGGTTTAGCCTCAGATGCCAGTTGAGGTAAATCTTTATTTTCAATAATTTCACCTTCAACAATATTAGATGCTGGGATCAATAAACCAGACACTTGCTGTCCCACCGCTTGAGCCATAAAGGGTACATCCTCACGGCTACCTTCAATTTCCAATTCAAAACCTGTTAATTTCAGTTTAATTTTGAACTTGTTAGCCATCTCAACCTCCTTAAAAATAGTTTTTTACAAACTCTTAAATAGTGCTTTGCCAATTTTAGCTATCAAGCAGAGATATGTATATTAATAGCTATACTACATTATGTTTCACACAATACATACAATATGTATGGATTTCCACATCTTACTCATAGAGATACTTCTGTAACACTCATACATATAGATAACGTTTACAAGACATCACTCTATATGTAAAATACACTGACGCTCCACAGCCAAATTCCTATAAAGATACCATGTGTTTCTCAGCATCACTTGCATAAAGCAAAAATTTTTGTCTATTAACACATTTCCAGAATTGCGTATTATAATCGAAGTATGAAGCGCATGGGTCCGTCACGGTTTCGACAGGTTGGCGAACGCTGCTCTGTGATTCAGGTCGAGAGTGAGTCTCCTCTCGGAAATCAAAGGCTCAAACAAAAAGTAAATGCGAATAACATCGTTAGCTTTGCTCGTAAGGATGCTCTAGTAGCAGCCTAAAACACCTCTTATAGGTTCGAGCGTCTTCGGTTTGACTCCGTTAAGGACTGAAGACCAACCCCCAACGGATGCTCTAGTAAGCGTTCTCTGGTTGGCTTGCTAGCTAAGATTAAATCAGAGCATCCTACGTTCGGGATAATGAACGATTCCCGCCTTGAGGATTAGAAAGGCTAAACCTGTGAATGAGCGGGGGGTTAATACCCAATTTGGACAGCAGTTCGACTCTGCTCGGATCCACTAAAAATAGTTAACAAGTCCACTTAACACTTTGATGTGTAAGTGGACTTTGTTTTATGCAAAACTCCCATCAGAATTTTCTATAATGCACAGTTAATATCAAGTCCGAGTCATTAGTTATGATTTCCACAATCATTGCACCCCACCCCCAGCCCCTTCCCTTGTAGGCTATCCATTACCCGGATCTTTCTTAACAACATTGCTGTAAGACAGGTAGGGTAAGAATAGTGACGACAAGGGTAGTTTTGGGGGTTGACAGGGGGAAGAAAAAATGGATAGGAGGAGATTATTAGCACAGGCGATCGTTAATTACAAAAGGGGTGGATGATGTCCAAGTGGGCGCAAGAGGAATTACAACACGCACAGTTGGGAGACTCCCGACGGAAAAAACAATTGATAAGAATTGTAGAAGACTTGGCTGGAATGAGAAAGGACAACGGTTTCATGCACTGAAGTCAGGACGGCGGCAAGGTCGAGTAAATATGATTGCGGCCTTGTGTAATCAACAACTGATGGCTCCTTTCACAGTTGAAGGTTCTTTCAACCGAATTGTATTTGAGATTTGGTTAGAAACCTGCTTAATCCCTTTGCTGGAACCAGGACAGGTGGTAGTCATCGATAATGCTACGTTCCATAAAGGCGGTCGTATTGAGCAATTGATTCAGCAAGCAGGTTGTAAACTTCTGTACTTACAACCTGTTTCACCGGATCTCAACAAGATTGAGCGATGCTGGTCTTGGCTCAAAAGCCGCATTCGCAAGCAACTTGACCAATATGAGTGTCTACGGGATGCAATGGAGTATATCTTACATCTAGCGTCCTAACTGTTATGGCGCTTACTATAATATGCAGGGTGTGTTGAAGGTTTTACAAGCAGGTTTGCAGTCTGCTGAACATGGGGATTTTATCCTGAAATTGGGTAGTGATTAACCCTTTCTAAATAGGGAAAATATCTTATATAAATTCTGTAGTATGTATAGTTAATTCAGCAGATATTTTAGGATTTTTGGCAGCCGTCATAATAATTGATGGCTTTCGTTGTTACATCTAGTATAATAGCAATACTTCAGTCCTGATTTTGTTTGCGTAGCATCTCGTCAGAGAGGACTAAAGTCCTCACTACAAACCATGACGATTTTGACGGTAATTATATTATTTTAATCATCCACTTTTTCAAGAGAAAAAATGCTGCTTCACCACATCTAAGCGCGAACAGTTCCAATAATCAATATGGGAAATAATTAAACCATCAGAGTTAAGACCTAATTCACTCCAACCAGGAATAGAGATCCGTGGCTTCCAGGGGAGAGGAGTATTCCAACTGAGTGTCCACTCAGTTTTTATTGTGTCTCCTAAACGTTGAATATTATGTAAGTCCATCTTGGGATTTAAAAACCAAGTTTCGATAAAATTAATCATTGCTTTGTAACGTTTAACACCACGGAATTTATTCATCGGGTCTTGAAAATAAACCTCTGGGGCATAAATGCTGTAAGTTTGATTGACTGGGAATCTTTGATAGTCTTCTTTGAGGATTTCAACGAGATCCATGATAGATAAATAATCTGTAAATTGGTTGAATATGAGAACTGAAAAACTGAAATTAACCCTCATTCCATAAACGTTCTAACTGACGCCGCCAAGCAATTAAGACTTCTTCTCGCCCTTGTGAAGTTTGATTTATTTCGCCCATCATTCCTTCGGCGTAAAAGCGTTCTAAGCTTTGCATGGTAGCTTGCAGAGATTGTCCTTGCTGTTTTGCTGCCTGAATAATTTGCCGGATGCGGCTTTCAACTAGTTGATTAAAGACATTATCTAATCTAGCCTGATGGAGAGATAAAAGTCGGTTGATTGCATTGGATAAATCTGCACTCACTAAAGTTTCACTGTGATGTTGAAATACCCCCCAAATTACTCTTTCATATAAAGCGTAACGTACTTCTTGAGTGTCATCGAAGTTGGCTTCTAAGAACTGTTCTAAAAATGGTTGGGCTTCTTGGATGGGCAGAATAGGCAGTAAAACTCGCAGCCAAGTATTATCTTCGGAAAGCAGCACCAACAGCCGAAAAGTAGGAGTGTCTACTTGCCACGATCCAGGAGCAGTGGTAGCAACAGCCGATGTGTCAAATAATTCTGTAAGCGTACCCGCAATTTCTTCAGGTGTCATAACTTCTTATTTATATCTAGCTTCTAGATTAGCGCAGAGGTGCATCAACTTATTCACTAGAACGCTTGCTTGTCCAGTTTGAAAACGCAGTGGGGGCGCACAGCTAGGTGTACGCCCCCACGAATGAATGTATTCCACTGAATTGAAATATCTGATTTAAATAAGCGAATTGCTCAAAAACACGATACCGATCGCACACAAGGCAAAACCAGCAAGGCTGATTTTCCAGGGTAAAATTCGGTTTATTTCTCCCATACCCATCCCAACACCAATTTCTCTAGCACTCATGGCAACGGCAAACAGAGTTAAGGCAATACCTACTATATAGGCAACTACTGATATTGTTCCTGCACTAACAATAGATTCAGCATTAGCGTAACCCTGAAATAAACCAGCACTGATGCCCACCAGAGCTAGCACCAGAAAGTTTAGTTGATTTGGCATCATCAGCATAGTACCAAAAACGATGGTAGAGATAGCGATCGCTATCTCTGTACCTGGTAAATCTAACTGAAATATATGAATTACAATACCCAAAACTGTTGCGAATACAAAACATCCAGCGATCGCAGCGCCACGAATAAACACAGATGAGAGTAAGCCAATCGCAACAATACCAACTAAACAATTTAAACTAATTACTGGATCTGCCAATCCCCAAACAAAGGCTTCCCAGCCGTTAGAGATATTATGGTCAACTGGTGTACCACTCAGTGAACTCAGTAAGCTAATTAAAATTAAAGCTGCGATCGCCCCAACATGGCGATCCATGAACTTTGAGGTCTTAAGTTCCCCCCAAGCATGAGATTCTGATAATTGAGTCTTGAACATCGCTATATACCAAATTAGTTTTTAGGTAATTTATACTACCCACCTACCCCAAAAAACTAACGTGGTAATTACCCTAAATCGTACTAGCTTCAGAAAGTGATGTAAACCCGCAGTGGTAGAAAAAGTTCTTTCATAAGCAAGTAGGAGCGGGTTATTAATATTGAGATTCAAGATGCGATCGCTAATCAAGAATCGACCCAAAACTGCTGACAATACAACTAAACTATAAAAATGAATCTAAAGTACGGTGAATTCGATATATTGGAGCGAGAACTAGAAGCTCTTCCACCTATGCATCGAGTTGCCTTTGCTGCGGCTTGTTGCGAGAGATTGTATCCCCATTATGATATTTTCTTGCGAACAATTAGAGAAGATGACTGGAATGGAGAAGATTTATTTAGAGTAGGACTTGATGAAATCTGGCACTTTTTGGCAGGAAAAAAGATTGATGTGGCAAGATTTCGTCAACTGTATTCTGATTCCGACCAAAGCTACCCCAGCGAGTATGAAAACGTAGACACTCCAGAAGCACAGAGAGCCGCAGATGCAATTCTCAATACTTTGGAACTTTGTATAGATCGAACTACACAACAGACTATTTCAGTAGCAAAAGAAATAGACGAAACTCTTTTCATGTATATAGATTATTTAAGATGCGAGTCTGAAGACGAATACTCAGAAGACATTTCCCACGAAGCGCTACTAGAAATAGTTACCAACCATCCGTTTACAGTACGAGAAATGGCAAAACAAAGCGAAGATTTGCGGCGCTTGCGAGAAACTCCCACTTTAACTCCTGAGTTTTTACAATGGCTGCGTACTTCTTCTGAAAATGGTGGTAAAAGTCTGTTAGATTTAAGTTGAGAAAACAATTGTGAAGGGTACAATTATAGAAATTAATGAAAGTAGTAGAAAGTTGTCATTTCAATGAACAAGTGTTACAACAACCTTTGACAACATAACTCAAGTATAAAAGTGCATCTTAAGTACGGTAAATTTGATATATTGGAGCTAGAACTAGAAGCTATTTCACCTATGTATCGAGTTGCGTTTGCGGCAGCTTGTTGTGAGAGATTGTTTCCGAACTATGGCATTTTCTTACGAGAAATAAAAGAACAAGGCTGGAATGATAAAGATCCTATAAGAGAAGCACTTGACGAAATTTGGGAATTTTTGGCAGGTAAAAAAATCAATGCGGCAAGATTTCGTGAGTTATTGTCTAATTGTGAAGAATATCCCTATGACTATGAAAACGAAGAAACTCCAGAAGGACAGAGAGGTGCGTGGATTGTCTGTGAAGCTATAGAACTTTGTCTAGAACAAATTCCACAACAAATTATTTTAGTAGCAAAAGAAATAGACGAAACTCTTTTTATGTATATAGATTATTTAACATGCGAATCTGAAGAAAAAAATTCGCAAGATATTTCAGATGAACAACTATTACAGTTAGAAATTCGTTTAGATCCAAGTGTACAACAGACTATTTCAGTAGCAAAAGAAATACATGAAACTCTTTTTGAGTATATAGATTATTTATGGCAGTCTGAAGACGAATACTCGGCAGACATTTCCCACGAAGAACTAGTAGAAATAGTTGCCAACCATCCCTTTACAGTACGGGAAATGGCAAAATAAAGCGAAGACTTACGGCGCCTGCGAGAAACTCCCACTTTAACTCCTGAGTTTTTACAATGGCTGCGTACTTCTTCTCAAAATGGTGGTAAAAGTCTGCTAGATTTAAGTTGAGAAAAAAATTGTGAAGGATGCGGCTAAAGAACCTCAAGAAAACGCAGTATCAAATTTGGATGCTGTAAAAATTAAATGGTTTCGCCACCATCTTTCTACATGGGGAACCCAAAAGTTACGCGATTTTCCTTGGCGACAGACTTGCGATTCTTACGCAATTCTTGTTGCAGAATATCTGCTGCAAAAAACAGATGCAGTTTCGGTTGTTCCTATCTACAATACATTTTTCTTTAAATATCCAACGCTTGAGAAACTAGTAAAAGCAAGCATTAATGAATTGAGCGAATTGCTTGAGCCTTTGGGTCTTTTCTTCCGCGCTGAAAGATTACAAAAGTGCGCTTGCATCATCTTAGAGCAGTATGGAGGAAAAATCCCCGATTCAGAAAAGCAGTTGCTTGAATTACCTGGAATTGGTAAATATACAGCTCGTGCTATTTGTTCTCAAGCCTTCAGCCAACCGCTAGCCGTACTCGATACTAACGTAGCTCGCATCCTCGAACGCTTCTTTGGCTTGCAAGGAGAAAGAGTCAAATCGCGCTGTAAAATTCTTTGGGGTGCAGCAGAAATAATTGCTCCTAACAAGGAAGTTGGCAAGTGGAATTTAACATTGCTAGATTTTGGAGCGATGGTTTGTAAGGCAAAAAATCCTCTTTGTAATCATTGTCCTCTTTCAGTAAAGTGCAATTATGCCCAAACACAACGTAACTTAGAGAATCTTAATAAAACATAGCATCAAGTTTATCAGAACCCAAAATTATCAAAGCTTTTTTGGTTTTTTATGTCGCTCAACCCAACCTATTATTCTAAATTTATTTATGTGTAGCACTGTTTTTACTTTTTAATTTTCGTTAATTTATTCTGACTCCTAAATACTGACTTCTGAATTCTTTTTCACGATATACTCAACTAATTTTTGAATCATTTCGGCATCCGTTTCACTTAAACTTTCCAACTCAATTCTGTTGTTTTCTTGTGGCGTACTAGCATTACTACTATATATACGACGACTCAAGCCTACAGGACTATTCTCATAAAATGTTGTATAGAATACACACGCTGCTACATACGAGCCAATCGGACTAGGGTGGCTTTTATCGGAACTGTAAAGGTTTAATTTCAGATTCGCTTCCTGAATTTTTTGCCAAGCTATTCCCACAGGTGCAACTTTAGCTTTCAGTTCTTGAGCAATGTTCATATAAGCATCAGTCAATATCTGTTGCGTTTCTGGTTGATTTTGCTTTGCCCAAGTCAAGTAAAACACTGTTTGGGAATTCACTCGCTTAATCTCAGCATCAAACAGAGTAGCGTATTTGTACATTTCCTGGGGATTGGTAATTGGTAAAGTACTTTGCTCTTGCAGTACTACATAATCCCAGCGTTTTGCTTTCAAAAGTCTGAGTGCTTTACCACGTTTCCAGTGGTTTTGAAGTGTCGCTCCACCTATCACAACCATTTCAGTTTCTAACTTTTTAGGTTCTTTTGCCGAAGCAGCCAACTGTTGTGTCAACCAAGGAAGATCGTTGAAATATGTATAGCTGTTGCCAATAAATAAAACTCTGATTCCCTGTTGTTTAGCTACGGGGAAAGAATTTGTCTGAATCTGCCTTGCTAGCATATTAAACAAGACAATTATCATAAAGAGGAATAAACATACATATACTATCTTGGTATTGCTCATCTTCCCTGAAATCTTTGAAGTATAACTTATTCTTGGACAGGATTTTTTTGGGAATAGTTCTGGTTATTGATGAGTATATGAAAGTTTTTCCCAAGAGATTGCAAATTTTTGACTCTATCTTTGGAACTGGAATTGGAGTATTTGAGGGGAATGCTATAGGAATCTCTAACACTGAGGGCAGCAACATTAATGGAGGAGAAGGGAACGATTCCATCAAGGGAACTGGAAGTGGTGTAATTAGTAGTACTGGAAAAGAAAGTACAGGTATCTTCAACAGTGGTGGTAGCAACATTAATGGAGAGAAAGGAAACGATTCTATTGTTGGTATCGGCAATGGCAGTGATGCAGATTTAGAACCTTTTAGATCCTACGATGCGGGTAGGGGTATAGGCATCTCCAACAGCAAGGGTAGCACGATCGCTCTTGGGCAGGGAAACGACTATCTCTCTGGCACAGGCACAGGCGGTAAAGGGTACTACGCTGATAACCCTTTTGGGAACGGCCCAGAGGAGCTTGCACCTGGTATAGGTATAGGCATTGTTAACAATGGCACAATCAATTTAGGCGATGGCAACGATACCCTCATTGGCACTGGCATTAGTCAAGGCACAGGTATTCTTAATACTGATGGCATTATTTATCAAGGGGCAGGAGCTGATATCCTTACTGGCTATGGCACTAGCATTGGCATTCAAGGCGGCACGATTGATGGTGGAAACGGTAACGATAAATTCAAAGCCCGTCGAATTGATGCTAACGGTAATACTGTTTCCGCCCAAGGGGGTGCTATTGCCGATGTCTTGATTAAGGGTGGAGGTGGCGACGACATATTTGATGTTGGTTACGGTAATGCCACGATTGATGGTGGATCGGGATCGGATAAGCTAATTCTGTCTAATTTCAAAAGTGATTATATTATTACGGGTACAGGCAGCCCCAACAATTACACCATTAAGCGGGATCAATTCACCTTGAATGTCTTGAATGTTGAGGAAATTGCCTTTAGTGGCGTTCCTCTACAGCAAAATGTCCTTGGGACAGTGAATTAGGAATTTCCAACAAATAAATTATCCAATTTTGTGGAGTGGGATGAGGGCTTGATAACCGCAGCAGTCGGTTATCTCAAGTGCAACAAGAACACTTCACTTTTTATAGCGCTAAAAATTACCCAAAGTTAGCACTACAAAGAGCAACCCTTAAGCCTTGTAATGACTGGTGTCTAGAGGTATAGGTATTTGCCATGAGAGTAAAAAATCTAATTGCCAGTAAACAGCCCCGATCGCAATTTTTAAGTAATTAAACCACAGTGCATGGTAGCAAAACTGTGCTGCCCTACTGGGGATTGAAACAAAATCCCTCAATACTTTAGAGTTAATAATAAACTCAACTTCAAAGCGCGATCGCAATGACTGATAAAGAACTCAAACATCTAATTGAGAGTAATGCTAAAACAGTCCAAGCTATGTTAGATGAAATGGCGGAAGCACGACAAGAACGCCAAGAACTCCGAGAAGGAATGCTCCAAATTCAGAATGCGGTAGCACAATTAACCAATATACAAGAGAGAATAACCAATTTACTAATTTCTATTGATGGCGATCGCCCCACAATTCTTAAAAAACTCTCAGCACTGGAAACTAAGCTTGACCAGTTATTGCAGCAAAACCCAACGGATGAGTTAGGTTAAATACTCATAATAATGCCTAGACGTGTTGAAACAACATTTATTTTCCTTAAACAGTCGATAATGTAAATAAATGTAAAAAATTCTCAGGCAGGGTAAAAACATATATGCGTGTAATTTTAATGACTGGTAAAGGCGGCGTGGGCAAAACTTCCGTTGCTGCTGCAACTGGACTCCGTTGCGCAGAACTAGGCTATCAGACATTGGTTTTAAGTACAGATCCCGCCCACTCCCTTGCAGACAGTTTTGATATGGAACTGGGACACGCACCTCAAAAAATTCGCCCAAATCTCTGGGGTGCTGAACTGGATGCGTTGCAAGAACTGGAGGGAAACTGGGGTGCTGTGAAACGTTATATTACCCAAGTTTTACAGGCAAGGGGTTTAGACGGCATACAGGCGGAAGAATTGGCAATTTTACCAGGGATGGATGAGATTTTTGGCTTGGTAAGGATGAAACGCCATTACGATGAAGGTGAGTTTGATGTCTTAATTATCGACTCAGCCCCCACCGGCACAGCACTGCGTTTGCTGAGTTTACCTGAAGTTGGTGGCTGGTATATGCGCCGTTTTTACAAACCATTTCAAAACATCTCGGTGGCACTTCGACCTCTGGTTGAACCTTTGTTTAGACCAATTGCTGGTTTTTCGCTACCTGATAAAGAAGTAATGGATGCACCTTTTGAGTTTTATGAACAAATTGAAGCTCTGGAAAAAGTATTAACAGATAATACTCAAACCTCAGTGCGTCTAGTAACAAATCCCGAAAAAATGGTGATTAAAGAGTCTCTCCGTGCCCATGCTTATCTGAGTTTGTATAATGTTGCAACAGATTTAGTCGTGGCGAATCGGATTATTCCAAGCGAAGTCCAAGACCCATTTTTCCAACGTTGGAAAGAAAGTCAGGAGCAATATCGCCGAGAAATTCATGATGATTTTCACCCTCTGCCTGTGAAAGAAGTTCCTCTATTTTCTGAGGAAATGTGTGGATTGGCTTCATTAGAACGCCTGAAAGAAACTCTTTATAAAGATGAAGATCCCACTCAGGTTTATTACAAAGAAACAACTCTTAGAGTAGTGCAAGAGGAAAACCAATACAGCTTAGAACTTTACTTACCAGGTATTCCTAAAGACCAAGTTCAACTCAGTAAAACTGGAGACGAATTAAACATCACTATTGGCAACCATCGTCGTAACTTAGTTTTGCCACAAGCCTTAGCAGCACTACAACCAGGCGGAGCAAAGATGGAAAATGACTATCTAAAAATCCGCTTTTCTGACAACACAAAAGTTTAATTTTGTTGAACGTTACTCTGTCAACAAAAACTTAAAACTAAAAAGCAAGAATTTTCTCTTATAGCTAGTACAGACGCAATCTTTTTAGCGTCTGTTTTTATGATGTTTTGGTGAATTTTAATCAAAGCTAAAAAAATATTTTTATTAATGATTTGACCGTAGTTTTACTGAAGACAAAATGATGAAATAAATTTCACAATGTCTTTAGATTTAATTATGCCAGTTTTCAAATTATTAATTTATTTTACTATCACAATGTCCTCCAATTTTGAACAAGATTTGCCCTTATATCGCCATGAAGAAAGCTTACTACGCCGCATTACAAACCGTATCCGACGAAGCTTAGAGTTAGAAGAAATTATCACAGTGACAACGACAGAAGTGCGATCGCTATTAAAAACCGATCGAGTGATGATTTACAAATTTCATCCCGATGGTAGTGGTCAAGTGATTGCTGAATCAATTAATAAAAATTATTTGCCGTCGCTACTGGGGTTAAATTTTCCCTCCGATGACATCCCACCTTATGCCCGCGAACTATTTATCAAATCACGGGTGCGTTCTGTTGTGAATGTTGACACTAAAGAGATTGGTCAAATTCACCTGCGTGACTTGGATAATGGAGATATCTCAGAGGAGATCCATTACCGCCCTGTAGACCCCTGCCATATTGAATATTTGACGGCAATGGGGGTAAAATCTTCTGTAGTAGCGCCTATTCTCTATCAAGATCGACTTTGGGGGCTGCTGGTGTCTCATAATTCTGAAGCGCGTTTGATTTCAGAATATGAGCTAGAAGCAATACAAATGGTAGTCGAGCAGCTGTCAATGGCGATCGCTCAAAGTACCCTTCACACTCAAGTTCGCAAAACAGCCGAACGAGAAGCGATCGTTAACCGCATTGCTACCCTATTACATTCACTGCCGACAATTGTTTTACAGCCAGCCCTAGAAGCGGCTGTTGCTGCCTTTAATGGCGTTGGTGGCAGGCTTTGCATTAGAAATGAAGCTTTTGATTTCCACAATGGCAACGTCACCAGCTTAACAGAATGCTTAATACCAGGAAATACCTGTATCAAGCTTTATATCTGTGGAGAGCAACCTGTAATGCCAGAACAAACTATATATCCACTAATCGAGCAATATAGTATCTGGCAGGAACACTACAAATTTACTAATTACGACGTTTGGGCGATTTCGGATATATATAACACTCCTGGCTTGCGAAGTTTGCAAGTTGCTTTTCAACCAACTAAAATTCGCAGCGTGTTGATGATCCCACTCCAGTATCGTCAGCAGTTGCTTGGCTACTTAAGTATTTTCCGCAATGAAGTAGACACAGAAACTTTATGGGCGGGGCAGCATGACAGCGATCGAAGGCAACAGTACCCCCGGCGATCCTTTGAGGTTTGGCGCGAATCTAAAACAGCACAAGCTCAAAAATGGACAATTGAAGAGATTGAACTGGCTAGAAACCTCAGTAAACACTTTGCTTCCGCAGTTCAGCAGTATGAACTACATCAACAAGTACAAGTTTTTAATGAAAATTTAGAAAAACAAGTTAGAAGACGCACCGCTGAGTTACAACGGACAGCTGAACAAGAACAGGCTGTATTTAAAGTTATTGCCGAGATTCGAGAATCTTTGGACACAAATACGATTTTTCAAACCACAACTAAAGAAGTTTGTCAATTAATCAAAGCCGATCGCGTTTCTGTTTATCGTTTTGATGCTAATTGGGGTGGTGAATTTGTCGGAGATTTCGAGGCTGCTAGTCCATACTGGTCGAATGAGTCGGAACTAGGTATTAATACAATTTGGAATGACACCTACTTACAAGATACAGAAGGAGGACGTTACCGCCACAATGAAACATTTGCAGTTGATGACATCTACAAAATGGGATTTGCTCAATGTCATATCGACAATTTAGAGCAGTTCCAAATTCACGCTTTTGTGCTTGCGCCGATTTTTGTTGGACAAAAACTTTGGGGTTTGTTGGCAACTTATCAACATACTGGCCCCCGGCAATGGAAAACTTCTGAAGTTAACTTCCTCAGTCAAATTGCCGCCCAAATGGGTGTAGCACTCCAGCAAGCTGATTTACTCTCTCAGACACAACAGCAGACATTAGATTTGCAACAAGCAGCAGAACAACAACGGGTATTGTTTGAAGTTGTGGCGAAAGTTAGAGAATCTCTCGATCTAAATGCGATTTTTCAGACAACAACCCAAGAAATTTGTAAATCACTACAAGCCGATCGAGTTGCAGTCTACCGCTTCCAGGCTGATTGGAGTGGTGAATATATCGCCGAGTTTGTGGGCGATAACTGGTTAAAGTTAGTAGGTTTAGATACCAAGACAGTTTGGCAAGATAGCTATTTACAGGAAACCCAAGGTGGGCGATATCGTCACAATGAAACTTTTGCAGTTGATGATATCTATGAAGTTGGCCACTCTCAATGCCACGTTGCAGTTCTAGAGCAAATTCAAGCAAGAGCTTATGCGATCGCACCTATATTTATTGGGCAACAGCTATGGGGCTTATTAGCAGCTTACCAGAATTCTGCACCCCGCCATTGGGAAGCCTCAGAAATTAAATTTATTACTCAAATTGCCAATCAGCTTGGGGTTGCACTTCAACAAGCGCAATTACATAATCAAACCAAAGAGCAGACGCAAAAGCTAGCTCAAGCTTTGCATGATTTACAGCAAACTCAAACCCAACTGATCCAAACTGAAAAAATGTCTTCACTAGGTCAATTGGTAGCTGGTGTGGCTCACGAAATTAATAACCCCGTGAACTTCATTTATGGCAATATCAATCATGTCAACGATTACACCCAAGATTTGCTTAGTATCCTAGACCTTTATTTGCAAAATACTCCCAACCCTAGCCCTGAAATTAGCGATCGCGCCTTAGAAATCGACTTAGAATTTCTCATGGAGGATTTGCCCAAAACTCTATCTTCCATGAAAATTGGGGTCGATCGCATCCGACAGATTGTCTTGGGTTTACGGAATTTCTCTCGTCTTGATGAAGCAGAAAAAAAACCAGTTGATATTCATGAGGGTATTGATAGCACTTTGCTAATTTTGCAACATCGCTTGAAAGCAAAACCAGAAAGTCCGGCGATTCAATTAGTTAAAGAATATACTAACCTTCCTTTAGTGGAGTGCTATGCCGGGCCGCTAAATCAGGTATTTATGAATGTTTTAAGCAATGCGATCGATGCTTTAGAAGATTACACAGAATCTCAATCAAAACGTCATAGCAGTCAAATTACTATCCGTACTGCTTTTGGAGAACTTGAAGGCAATATCAAGACTGTAGTAGTTCGCATTGCAGACAATGGCCCAGGAATACCTGAATCCCTGAAGGCTAGAATTTGCGATCCGTTTTTTACAACTAAGCCAGTGGGAAAAGGCACTGGCTTGGGGTTATCAATTAGTTATCAGATTGTCGTAGATAAACACGGTGGTGTGTTTAGATGTGATTCTCAGCCAGGGTTAGGTACAGAATTTTGGATTGAAATTCCAATTAAACAAATCAATTAATCATAGAAACAAAAAATCAACTTGTGTAGTGCAGATTATTCCTGGTTTGGAAATGAAGAATGCAAAGTTATGTAATAATTTTGATTTTCTGCAAAAAATTTGAGTTTTGGGGTGAAAGCATAGTAGCTTGATTGACAAGTGATAGATAGCTAGTGACCGGATTTATACTTGACTAGGGTTTAACGCTTAGGAGGATACATGATTATGAATTCGATAAATCCCTCTGAAAACGTCATTAGTTGTTTGCAGACTATCTTGGATGCCACGGCTACGGGAAATTACGATCTTTTTCTTACAGTAGGTGATTCAGACTACAGAACTGATATTACCAAAGAAAATTTTGACCAAGTTAGTTCCCCACTAATTCCACGTATGTCTGAGGGCTATACAACTACTTACTTCGGTCATCTCAAACAAGGAGAAACTCAGACCTATTTGTGGAAGCTGAGTTTTGCTGATGATGGACATGAATTTATAGTACGTGTGGGGATGAAGGGGGACAAAGTTAATCTGATATGGATTACTTAATATATATGCATATCTGCTGTGGAAAAAAATACGCTGTAGGGTAGCAAAGATGTGCTACCTTACAATTTTTTTAACTTCTAAGTTGCACCGGCATAGCTAAATAAGTCATTTTCAAACCACTCAATGGTGTAAAAATCACTGGAGTTAAGCTTTGATTTAAATGCATTTGAATTTCTGAAGATGGTAATTCTTTCAAGCCTTCCATCAAATATTTAATGTTAAAGGCAATCTCAATATTTTCACCAGAAATTTGTGCAGGCATTGACTCTCTACCACTGCCCACATCTTGAGCTTCACAAGATAAGGTAATTTCTTGAGCTTCGCTATCAATACTGAGCTTGACAATATTATTTTTTTGATCGGCTAACACAGCAATCCGCTCCAAAGTGCTGACAAATTGTCGCCGTTCAATTGTCACTTGTCGCTCAAATTGGCGGGGAATTAATTGTCGATAAGCAGGATATTGCCCTTCTAATGTGCGACTAGTCAAACGTTGATTTTGCCATGCAAACACAACTTGACCTCGATCGAAATATAAAGCTACAGGTTCATCTGATGAGGCGCTATGAGCTAACATTCGTTGAAGTTCGCGTAATGCTCTAGCTGGTACTGTCACTTCTAGTTGACTAGTTCCGCCTACAGGACGCTCGTTGCTAGTTTCTACGACTGCGAGGCGATGTCCGTCTGTAGCTGCAAATTCTAGGGTGTCTTGTTTAACTGTTAAATGCACGCCCGTGAGTACTTGCTTGGTTTCATCAGCACTGGTAGCAAACAATGAACCGCGTAATCCTTCAATTAATGCGGCGGTGGTGAGATAGATTACTTCTGTATTTTCAATTATAGGTAGTTCGGGAAATTCTTCCGGCCCCATTGCTCGGACTTGGTAATGTCCACTCTTGGGTGTGAGTGTGACGATTAAACCTTCTCCACCGGATGTTGCACCTGTCAAGGCTGATTCATCATCGAGAGTGATCTCGCCCTCTGGAAGACGAGAGGTGATGTCTACAAGTAACTTAGCAGGAAGTGCGATCGCACCACTTTCCCATACCTCTGCGTTAAAGCTGGTGCGAATTCCCAAACTAAGATCGAAGGCTGTTAAACTTACTTGGTTAGTTTCAGCATCCGCTTGTAACAGCACATTGGCAAGTACCGGATGAGTTGGTCGTGAAGGTACTGCACGACTAACGAGTGAGAGGTTTGTACTGAGATCGCTTTGGGAGCAAACTAATTTCATAAGTCAGATGCAGCTTGTGAAAGATATCCTAACATCCTTATGTTTATAGGCGATCGCTATTTGTTTGATTAGCGCGTAGGCATAGCTGATGAAGTTGCTTAAGGGTAAAAAACTCGTTTAAACGGTTGGTTACGATAACGCCGATAAATATTAAAATCTTTATCGAGTGTGGCGATTGCAGCGACATTCAGGCGTTCAGAAATTACCACAAGCGATAAATCCGAAAAATCTCCTGGCAAATCAGCGTACTGGGCATTCAGTTCAGCAATCCGAGCAAAATCTTGAGACGTAAGCGATTCGCACTCGTAGATGCAATTTGCTAGGTGGGACAGAAACTCATTTTGCACCTGCCAGTCAGAGGCTAATAGCCACATCACTTCAGTGACACAACCTTCACTCGTTAGCAATCGACTGGTACATCCAGCAAAAAACTCAACCACCCGATCGTGATGTGAGTCTGCTGAGTCATAAAAAGCAACCAACAAACCTGTATCTACTAAAATCGTAGGATAATAGGTCATGATTCGAATGGCACGCTTGATAAGCGTAAATCCCTGATATTAGTGGCTTTTGGGTATAGGGTGTTGGGTGTAGGCTGAGTGTGTTTAAGAAAATTGAATTTTAGCGCATCAAATAGAACAACATCTTCTTCCAACCCTTAACCCCACACCCCACACCCTACACCCTGTCATGATTCCTGTTGGCGGCTCTGCTTTATCCGTGATGCAATAACCGCTCTCCGAACATCTCGGTCTGATAAATTACCTACTGAGAGCAAATGCTGGGGAATTCCTCCCATGCGCTCTAGAATGCTTTGCTCAGATGGCTGGCTTTGCTCATCATGAGATGTGGAATTTTTTTGATCTTGTCTATCTTTTATGAATAGCAAGAAGTCTAGTACTTCTTCTACTAAAGAATCTGAAACTTGTTCAATTTCCTGAATAAGTTGCTCTCTGGCTGTCATAAATTATCTGTTTCAATACCAACAGGACTTCATTGATCGCGTTAACAAGCTTTAAAAGGCTATTTTATCGTAAGAGTTAAGGCAAAGGCGATCGCTATTTGTTTGATTAACGCGTAGGCGTAGTCCGCCACAAGCATCGCTTCTACGGTTCAGGCTGTAATAATTTAAACCTTTGCAACACATGCTCTTCCATATATAAGAAAGGCTTAAGCATTTCCAAAAAATGTATAATTAGTTGCTGCAAAGGCTTAATACTTTGCAACACATGCTCTTCCATGTATAAGAAAGGCTTAAGTATTTCCAAGAAATGTATAATTAATTGCTGCAAAGGCTTAATACTTTGCAACACATGCTCTTCCATGTATAAGAAAGGCTTAAATCATTGCAGCATTTGTTGTAATGAACTTATGAATTGATTTACTACCTGAAATCTAAAAATAATTTAAGTGAAATTAACTAAGGTTTTGGAAATGCGATGTCTAATATGGCTACGCCTACGCAACTTATTTGTAGTATTTCCCCATGACATTAAATATATTTTTGTATAAAACAGTACTATCAACCTAGTAGCAGAGATGCATTATGGCACGTCGTAAAAGAAATTCTAGCGTTTTAGAACGAGCCGATCGCCGGATTGAAAGTTTACAATCTATCAGCGTAGAACTTGACTTTGGCGAAGGACTGACAATACAAGCTTATGATATGACAATTAACGATCTCCGGTCTAAGCTTGCTGCCTACAACACTGCGTTATCTACCATTGACAAACTCACGGATGACGTGAAGAACGCAGAACAGGTTGTAATAGCTATGTCAGAAAAAATGTTACTAGGAGTTGCCAGCCGTTACGGTAAAATCAGCCAGGAATACGAGATGGCGGGTGGTGCTAGACGAGGTAATACTAAGAAGAAGCGAAGCGTATTAGGCAATTCCAAAGTCACTAATTCTTTAATAGCCGATTCTGTTCAGCCTTCTTCTGTAAATGGATCTATGAATGGGGTGTCGGGTGCGATCGTCAGTTAGCTAAAATCCAATAGGGAATGGTACTAAGTTAAGCTGAACCGACACCAAATAACTGGTTCCCAGCCTGGAGGCTGGGAATCCATTAAGCTTACCTTGTGGAAAACTTGTGGAAAACTCTCTGATTTTTTCCACAAGGTAATTATACTTAATTAGCTTTTTCCAACAAAATATCAAGTTTTCCACAGGTTTATCGACAAAAAGTAAGATTTACTCCACAAATTAACTGAAATTTAATCAATTTTTATACGATACTTAATATTATCGACTAATTATTCAGCCATCAATGCTAATTATTAGACTGCTGGTTGTGGAAAACTTAGAATTTATCATCAAGATGGTTTTTGAGAACGGCTAGTCATATTGATGCGATCGCTCAGTTGGCGGATTGTTTGTGCTAAAGTGCGATCGCTCTCCTGGAGTTGATTAATTTTATCGCAACTATAGATTACCGTTGTATGGTCTTTACCACCAAATTCCTCACCAATTCTTGGCAAACTCAAAGCGGTGTGTTGGCGCATGAGATACATTCCTAGTTGGCGCGCCCAGCTAATCTCTCTTCGTCGTGAGTTACCTTTGAGGTCATCTATTGAAACATCAAAATTATCCGCCACAACCTTTAAAATTGCTTCTGGGGTAGCTGCCATTTTTTCGTTAGGCGGTTCTAAAACTGGTGTGATATTTTCCACCGTCATTGGTAAACCCCAAATAGAAATATAAGCCACCGCCCGAATTAAAGCTCCTTCTAATTCTCGAATATTAGAAGTATAGTTAGAAGCTATATACTCAATCACATCGCGGGGAAGACTAATATTTTCATCCTCAGCCTTTTTCTGTAAAATTGCCATTCTCGTTTCTAAATCCGGCTTTTGAATATCGGCAATTAAGCCCATAGAAAACCGAGAACAAAGACGTTCTTGCAAGCTAGGAATTTGGTTAGGTGGACGGTCGGAAGCAATGACAACTTGTTTACCAGCTTCATGCAAAGTATTAAAAGTATAAAAGAATTCCTCTTGGGTATATTCCTTCCCTTCAAGAAACTGAATATCATCCACTAATAAAACATCAGCCGCCCGGTAATGCTCTCGAAAACTTTGCATACTATCCTTACGGATGGCTGTAATTAAATCATTAGTAAACTGCTCAGTAGAAACATAAAATATTTTACAATTAGGAGAAATCGCATAGCGATAATGACCAATAGCTTGCATCAGATGAGTTTTACCCAAGCCGACGCCACCGCATAAAAACAAAGGATTAAACTCTTTACCTGGAGATTCCGCAACTGCCAAAGAAGCAGCATGAGCCATGCGATTGTTAGCACCAACTACAAACCGCGAAAAGACATATTTAGAGTTTAAGTCAGTAGTTTTATGATTGCGATCGGGAACAGCTTCAGAAATACTGCTGGAATTTGGTGATTCCCAAGCAACCTCTCGTTCACTAAAATGAGAAACTTCATCACCTTGAGCAACAGTAATGTAAATTCCGACAGGATGACCGAGAATATCTTGGACTACATGAGCAATAGTATTGATGTAATACTTCTGTAACCAATTACGAGCAAATGGGTTAGGAGTGCGGATAACCAAACAATTATTTTCTAATCGCTCTGCACTAGCAGTTTTGATCCAAGTTTCAAAGGTAGGTCGGGATAGTTCAAGCTTTAGGCGCTCTAGTACCTGACTCCACAGACTTTCTATGGGAATTTCCATTATCCACCACCTTTGCTGCTAATCGTCACAATAGAAGAGAAAGCACTAATTTAGCATTGAGACACGCTAGACCTAAAATAAGCTTTTAAGTTGTAACCATTTTGGGACATACCCAGTAGGCAAGATCCTAACACCCACTGACTGACAAGGGAGAAGCAACGACACATGAAGATAACAAACCATCACTCAGCGCCCAAAAAGATTGAAACCAGGGGCTTACCCCATAGGTTGTGGATGCTCTCATACGGGGTAGCAGTGGTGTTCCTGGGGAGCTGCTCTCTTTTACCTGCTAGGACTGTTGATAATCAGCAAAGCGATACTCAAGCCCAAAACACAACACAACCTAATCCGGTAATTGTCCCCCCGCCGATTTTCTCTTCGTCTGGAGATCCTAATTTTGTCGTGAAAGTAGTGCAACAAGTGGGGCCTGCCGTAGTTCGGATTGATTCTTCCCGAACAATCACTTCTCGCGTACCAGACGAATTTAACGATCCATTTTTCCGGCGGTTTTTTGGAGAGAGAAGCCCACAGCCTAGACAAAGGGTAGAGCGCGGTAGCGGCTCTGGATTTATTATTAATTCTTCCGGTCAAATTGTGACCAATTCCCATGTGGTAGATGGTGCTGATAGAGTGACTGTCACACTCAAAGATGGCCGGACTTTTGACGGTAAAGTGTTGGGTGAAGACCCGGTAACGGATGTGGCAACGATTAAAATTAATGCGAATAATCTGCCAACTCTAGCTGTGGGTAATTCTGATACTTTGCAACCAGGAGAGGCTGTAATTGCCATTGGTAATCCATTAGGCTTGAATAATACCGTCACATCTGGAATTATTAGTGCTACAGGGCGTTCTAGTAGCGATATCGGTGCAAGTGACAAGCGGGTTGATTACATCCAAACGGATGCTGCGATTAACCCTGGTAATTCCGGTGGCCCATTGCTCAATGCTCGCGGTCAAGTGATTGCAATGAATACAGCGATTATCCGAGGCGCTCAAGGCTTGGGATTTGCTATACCCATTAATACCGTGCAAAGGATTGCCCAAGAATTAATCGCTAAAGGTAAAGTGGATCATCCTTATTTGGGTGTGCAGATGGTGACACTGACACCAGAAATTAAAGAAAAAATAAAAAATGGAGCAGGCGATCGCTTAAATCTTACAGCAGATGAAGGCGTTTTGCTGGTTGAGATTGTGCCGCGATCGCCTGCATCTGAAGCTGGGCTACGAGTCGGGGATGTGATTAAAAGCATTAACAGCCAGCCTGTTACTAAAATTGAAGAAGTACAAAAGCTAGTAGAAAAGAGCAAAATCGGTACGAAATTACCCATAGAAGTGGAACGCAATGGGCAAATTGTCCAAGTAGGAGTTCAACCTGCTCCTTTGCCCGTCAGACGTGAAGGATAATCTAGAAGAAGGCAGGAGGCAGGAGGCAGAAGGCAGGAGTTATAAAAATTCCCCATTCCCCATTCCCCATTCCCCATTCCCCATTATCTAAAGGAGCTTTATCATGACTGAATTAGCGCCAATAATTCAATTAGGCAATCCAACATTGCGCAAAAAAGCTGCTTGGGTTGAAAATATCCAAGATGAGCAGATCCAAAAATTGATTGAAGATTTAATCGCCACTGTTGCTAAGGCTAACGGTGTGGGAATCGCTGCGCCTCAAGTAGCGCAATCCTATCGTTTATTTATTGTGGCTTCCCGTCCTAATGCCAGGTATCCTAACGCCCCAGAAATGGAACCTACTGCCATGATTAATCCCAAAATCATTGCTCATTCAACTGAAGTTGTCAAAGATTGGGAAGGTTGTTTAAGTGTTCCTGGAATTAGGGGGTTAGTTCCTCGCTATAAATCTATTGAAGTCGAATACACTGACTCTCAAGGCAACTTACAAAAGCAAGAATTAACCGATTTTATCGCTCGGATTTTTCAACACGAATATGACCATCTCGACGGTATCGTATTTGTCGATCGTCTAGAAAATACTCTTGATATGATTACTGAGCAAGAATATCAACAACGAGTAGTTAACAAATAAATGGGAGTGGGGAATAGGGACAATACGGTTCGGTTAAGGTTTTTTGATAAAAATTTTAAATCGCTAAAGATACGATAAATCATCACAAAGACGCGATAAATCGCCGTCTCTACAAAAGACTGGTTATTGTAGAGACGGCGATTTATCGCGTCTCTTGCTTTAACCGAACAGTATTGGGAGTGGGGAGTGGGAAGTAGTATATTAATTACGAATTATTTAAGCGTGTGATTCGCAAACTTGCTCGCCCCGCCATAACTGATACAGCCGCGTTGCTGGCATGGTCATATATAAAACATCACCAGCATGGAGGTTTGTTTCTAGTAAATCCCAACCATGAAGAGTTTGGTGATTTGTTTCTACGTATAAAGGTACACAGTCAGCAGACATTGCTACATCTTTTACCCACTGACCGCAAAAGACGTGTGAAGTTGTAATTACAGTCGCAAAAGCTACCCAAAGACTATCGGCTGTGATGCCATTACCAAGGATACGTCCCCCTAGTGCAGCGGCGGCAAAAGCTGGGGCTGCTAGTTCAGCCGGACTCAGTACGGCCTCGAAGCCAAATAACTGTTGCGCTATGCCAGCAAAATCAGGATCGGCATAATGAACAATCACTGGAATGCTGGGTGTTAAACCTTTGGCTTTGAGGGCAATTTCGAGATTTGTAGCATCATTGCTAGTCACAGCCAGCACTGCGGCGGCAGATTCTATATTGCTAGCTTTGAGTATTGTACGGAAGCTAGCATCGCCCTGAATCACAGGGATACCGAGTTCGCGGGCGGTGTTGATATATTTACTGTTGGAGTCGGGTTCAACAACTACGACTTCATGTCCGCTAGCGTGCAGTTGCTGGACAATTCTCACCCCAATACCGCTTAAGCCACAGACAATGTAGTGCGATCGCTGGGGAATTCGGGCTGCATCCCAAAATTGCTTAAAGCGGCTTCCTAAGACAAAATCGGTGAGCATTGCATACCAAATACCAATCACCACTGCTCCAATCAGCATCATCACAACAGTAAATAACTTAATACTGTTAGGAGCATTTTCTACTACTTTGTCATTACCACCGGCTCCTGTAATCATGCCGACAGAAAAATATAGAGCATCCACAGGAGACAAACTCAACTCAGCCGACATATAGGTGAATGTAGCGATCGCAATAACCGTCAATAGTGCAATAGCACCCACCACTACCGATCGCCCGTGTTCCTGAAACTGCTTAAAATTAGTCATAACTTTCAGCAGTTTTCTAATCAACGATCTCCGGGGAGAACGGATGCGGGGTTGTGTCCCAATAATTATGCGATCGCCTACTTGGATTTCTTGGCCAGATATGACGGCTGATACCAAATCCATCTCACCATTGACTGGTAAGTAATAAATTAGCATCCGCGATCGGTCTGACCACAATTCACTCAGCTTTAAACCTCTCCAGAAGTGGTTTTCATCGATGTATTCTTCGTGAATTGGCCAAGTTTGCTGAAATAATTTGATTTGTCCGATCGCTCGGTTTCCCAGCGCTGCAAAGGTAAATACGGGTGCTGCTAATCCGACAACACTCATACTCAAATGGTCTGGCAAACTTTGATCTAGGCGCTCTCCTAAATTTGTATTATAAAAACGGTTGATAATCCGAATCTGGGGATTCAGCACCCGCGCTTGCATCATAATAGATAAATTCAGAGCATCTTTAGATCCAGCGATGACTAAAGTGTGCGCCTGTTGAATGCCTGCTGCTGTCAGGGTAGAAGCTGCTTGTAAATCTCCAACAATCACATCTCCTGCTGTTTCGCCAGGGATAGATTGGTGATGAATGCCAACAACGAAGGCTCCCTGGTGTCTCAGCAGACGAAAGGTTTTATATCCGGTACGTCCTAAGCCACAAACAATAATTCTGGGTTTCATGAAACGGCAGCATCTTTTACAGGTAGGGCTGCATTTCTAGTTAGTTATCGATATTGTTGCCCGTTTTCCTGGAATATTACTGTAGCTGACAACACGATTATTTTAAATAAGATGGCACTTTTACAAATTGATGAAAGTCGATGTTATTTAGATACCTAAAATTTGGAAAAATTTAAGTTATGAAAAACTTGGTACAGTTGACAGCTTTTGGTACTATTTTATTCCCTCTAGTTGTAGCAGGAAGCATAGCTACTACAGCACAAGCACAGCCAGAGCCAGGAGGGATTTCTGCCCCTCATGTGACACTGAATGTACAACGTAGTAGTGGTATATGTCCTCAAAAAATTGGACTGTGGTGGTTTGTTCTGCCTTATGAAGGCGGCGCTGAACACACGGTAGTCGCAGATACTAGGGAATTTGCAGATGAAACTAAGTTAGTTTCATCTAATAATAAGCAGTTTGTGGAATTTGTTTTGCCTTTACGCAGTAATTATGCTTCTTGCGTAGGTCGAACTAGTGGGCAGGAATACACTTTCTACAATGTAGAATTTAAGAATAAAAAAGCTTATTTTCGTGTAGATTTACGAAAAATTGATGCGCCCGCTCGCCTAATCACTTACAAAAGTGTAGTGGCTTCCCGTCCTTATGTCAGATGGGCGATCGCTGACTAACTCCTCAATGATTAGTTTGACACCTCAAATAGTAGAGTTTTTCTCTAGTCAGGGTTTGAACAGGGAATAAAATAATCTAGAAAAATATGGCAATTTTTGTAGGTTGTGATACGCTATCTGCTTGAGAAGTGTGGAGGAGCCGAAAATGACTAAGCTGCGGGTGGGGTTACTGTTTGGCGGTCGTTCGGGAGAACATGAAGTTTCGATCAAATCAGCACGGGCGATCGCTAACGCCTTGAGTGCAGATCAAAATGCTAATAAGTACGAAATACTGCCTTTTTACATCCAAAAAGATGGCCGCTGGCTGGCAGGAGAAGCACCCGAAAAGGTTTTAGAAACTGGCACTCCGCTACTGGAATCGACAGAATCAACATCTGTTGGAAATCTGACATCCAACCCTCAAGCCCAAACCCTGAGCAATTGGCAATCTCCCTCTCAAGTTGCCCAAGTAGATGTTTGGTTTCCCATCCTCCACGGCCCTAACGGTGAAGATGGAACGATTCAAGGGTTACTGACTTTGATGCAAGTCCCCTTTGTCGGTTCTGGGGTGTTAGGTTCGGCAATGGGAATGGATAAAATTGCCATGAAAATGGCTTTTGAGCAAGCGGGACTAGCACAGGTAAAATACAAGGCGGTAACTAGATCGCAGGTTTGGTCTAATCCGTGCGTATTTCCGAAACTGTGTGATGAAATTGAAGCAGCATTAGGTTATCCTGCTTTTGTCAAGCCTGCTAATTTGGGTTCATCGGTGGGTATTGCTAAAGTGCGATCGCGCCAAGAATTAGAAGCCGCCTTAGATAGTGCTGCCAGTTACGATCGCCGACTAGTTGTAGAAGCGGGAGTCGTCGCTAGAGAAGTTGAGTGTGCCGTTTTAGGTAACGATCAACCCCAAGCCTCTGTCATTGGAGAGATTACTTATGACAGCGATTTTTATGATTATGAAACTAAATATACTGAGGGTCGGGCAGATTTACTGATTCCTGCCCAGCTTCCAGATGCGATCGCTCGTCAAATTCAGGACATGGCTTTGCAAGCTTTTGCCGCTGTTGACGCTGCTGGGTTAGCAAGGGTAGATTTTTTCTATGTGGAAGCAACACAAGAAGTATTTATTAACGAAATAAATACGTTACCAGGCTTTACTGCAACGAGTATGTATCCTCAACTCTGGGCACATAGTGGAGTCTCCTTTCCAGAATTAGTCGATCGGTTAATTCAACTTGCTCTTGAAAGGCATTCTCCTAGCTGACAGAATAAATAAGCGAACTGATTTCAGATTATTACGGCGAAAAGTCACAATAAATACAGAACTTTGGCAAAATTTAGCCAGATTTTGTAGCTTATGTTTTACAAAAAAGCTACAAAAATCTGAACTTTGTTACGGATACCTGATGCTTGACTCCTCCAGTACAATTTATTGACTAGAGGGGTACAAATCTGAAAGTAATCATGGAAAAAAGTCAGAGTGTACAGCGCGAGCGAACCCAATTAAAAAGGGCTACTCCAGAGCTGACAAACAGGAAATCGAGACTAAGAAACAGCTCGAATGTTCTGATATATCTGGTTGCACATCATCCTTGGCTATTGTTAACCGGGTGTTTAGCCATGTTTCTGGGAGGTGGCACCTTTGCGTTATATAGCTTAGGTAATGCTGGCCCCGTGCCACAAGAAGAACCAGAAAAAATCCCAGTTATAGTTGAAGAACCAATCAGTCTGCCCTCTGAGAATAGCAATCCTACACCTTTATGGATGATTGCTGCGATCGTTCTCAGCTGTGGTGGTGGTTCCTTGCTGATTTTCCGAATGTTTAACCGCACCAAGCAACCACAAAAAGTTCAAAAACAGGTTAATCGCCATCAGGTACGCGTGGCACAGAAGCATCACCAAAAATTGGAACCAAATCTTCCTAAGAGTCAGCCAATTTTTGTGCCACAGCCACAACCACAACTAATGCCCCTTATGCAGATGCAACCTAAAACAAAGCATCTGGTAACTGTTCTCCCAGCAGAACACAAGCACCACCTGGATACGCGCACAGAACCTTTAGCAGACTTGATGGATCTTCGTAAAAATAGTTCATTGTCTGCCATTTTACGCCAGTATTAATATTACGGTAAAGTAAAACCCCGTTAAATTAACACTTTTTGCCAATTAGCTTGGCTTAGATTCCCGACTTTCTCTAAGAAGTCGGGAATCTTGTTATGTACGAATAATTTATTTGCTCTATAGCGGTTAAACCGCTTTTAAAAAGTTAGATATGAGCAAATTAGGAAATTTAAAAACTTGCCAAAATGGCAACCAGCTTTTGATGATTCAAGTTAAATTGTATGAAGATAAACGACTTCAAGGGTTTGATTATCAGGGACTACCACCAAAGTAAATTTCTTTTGTAAAACCCTATTTACTAAGTGATTTACAAAAACAAAAAGCTATCTATAACAATTATTTGCAGAGTATTTATCTCAGTAAATAAATTCAATAATCAGGTTTGGCATTTGCTGCAACAGGAATATTTAATGCGTGCAGGCGTTGTTGTTAAACTACGCATTAGCCCCCAAGTAACGGGTAACGTCTGTATACATTCCTGTTCACTTCAGCAGCAAATGGTAGAGTGGGAGTTTGAAAGCTGACTGATATGCTTCCTCCCACTCTCTTTTTATCGAAACAGAATTCATGAGTCAGGAGCTAGAATTTAGAATTCAGGAGCTTAGTGGCGCAGAAAAGTTTTCGGAGTCTCAAATTGAGAAGACAGTAACACGGGAAAACTCAATTTGTTGCTCTATCTGCGTTCGTTTTTTTAGTGAAGCAGTGACAAGTGGAGGACTCTTTCGAGGTAAGGTAGCTAATAGGGGAATTGGGAGGCGTTGATAACATAAACGTTCCATTTCGGCCAGATAACACTCCTCGTGCTATTGTTAAATACTGAGCAAGCTTTTCTTAGAACTTCGCTATTGCTATAGAGTCTTATTTATGCAGTTTAAGCAGGAGCCGTATCTTTAGATTGGTAAAAATCGTGCTTCAGCACTGAAGAGTTGAAATGCTGAACCAGCTTTATCATTGGTAAAAGAACAAACATCATGATGATAGTTCTATCAAGCTGCCCAGTTGAGTCATGAGTAATCAGTTTGCATTTGATGTTTTCCTAAGCTACAGCACAAAAGACAAGGCTGTTGTTCATAACCTGGCGAAAAGGCTAAAGAAGGATGCTGTCCGGGTATGGCTTGATGCCTGGGTGATTGAACCGGGAGACTCAATACCACTCAAGATTCAGCAGGGAGTAGAGCAGTCACGCACACTGCTGATGTGTATGTCACCTAACTACTTTAAATCTGAGTGGGGCAAGCTAGAACACCAATCACTTTTATTTCGCGATCCTACCAATACCCAACGTCGCTTCATTCCCATTTTGATTGCTGATTGTGAACCGCCCAACATTATTGCCCAGTTTCTCTACATCGACTGGCGCAATACATCGGATGAGGCTTACCACAAGCTTTTAGCTACATGCCGAGGGCGAGAAGTTGAGCCATCAGAATCTGCTCTGTCAATGGACTCTATTATCCAGGAGCCAATAGTTATTGAAGGACATGACGGTGAGATATATTTCATAGCTATTACTCCCGATGGCAAGACCTTTGTATCGGGTTCTGAGGATAAGACCCTCAAGGTTTGGGATTTAGCCACTGGACAATACCGAGCCATGTTTGCAGGCCACACACTGGACGTGTGGGTAGTTGCTATTACTCCCGATGGCAAGACCGTTGTATCGGGGTCTGGGGATGATACCCTCAAGGTTTGGGATTTAGCTACTGGACAATGCCGAGCCACGTTTGCAGGCCACACGGATACGGTGTTCGGAGTTGTGATTACTCCCGATGGCAAAACCGTTGTATCGGGGTCTGCGGATGATACCCTCAAAATTTGGGATTTAGCTACTGGACAATGCCGAGCCACGTTTGAAGGCCACACGGATACTGTGCAGGTAGTTGCTATTACTCCCGATGGCAAGACCGTAGTATCGGGGTCTGGGGATGATACCCTCAAAGTTTGGGATTTAGCTACTGGACAGTGCCGAGCCACGTTTGCAGGCCACACGGATATTGTGATCGGAGTTGCGATTACTCCCGATGGCAAGACGGTTGTATCGGGGTCTGGGGATGATACCCTCAAAGTTTGGGATTTAGCTACTGGACAGTGCCGAGCCACGTTTGAAGGCCACACGGATCGTGTGCAGGTAGTTGCTATTACTCCCGATAGCAAGACCGTTGTATCGGGGTCTGACGATGCTACCCTCAAGGTTTGGGATTTAGCTACTGGACAATACCGAGCCACGTTGGCAGACCACACGGATGCGGTGTACGCAGTTGCGATTGCTCCCGATGGCAAGACCGTTATATCGAGTTCGGCAGGAACGCTGAGGATTTGGCAACTACCTGAGCCTGATAGTTCGAGCCAAGCTACTCTCGGAACGCGCTACACCAATGCCAAAGTCATTTTGGCGGGAGATACCGGTGTCGGCAAATCTGGGCTAGCTCTGCGCCTCACTCGTAAAACCTTTGAACCGACAATCTCCACTGATGCTCACTGGGCTTCTCAGTTCAAGCTATCCCAAAACACCAACACCTCAAATACCGCCCGCGAGATTTGGCTATGGGACTTTGCGGGACAGCCCGACTATCGCCTTATCCATCAGCTATTTATGGATGAAACCCAGCTTGCGGTACTGGTGTTTAATCCCCAGCAAGAAAATCCCTTTGAAGGGCTAGGGCAGTGGGACAGCGACTTAGAAAAAGCGTCTCGTCGCGCTTTCAAAAAGCTGCTGGTTGCGGGGCGCTGTGACCGAGGTGGCTTGATGGTCAGCAAAAATGGCATTGAGGAATTTCAAAAAGAGCGAGGCTTTGCCACTTACCTGGAAACCAGTGCTCAAACGGGTGCTGGTTGCAACGACCTGCTCCAGGCCATTATCGAAAACATCGATTGGGATTCTATCCCCTGGACAGCGACTACCCAAACGTTTAAAACCCTAAAAGAGGAAATCATCAAGCTGAGGGACGAAGATAAGGTTCTGCTCCGCATGGCGGAACTCAAGCAGCAGTTTGAACTCCGTCTGCCGAATCAATCCTTCACGATTCAAGAACTACGGGCCGTTGTCAGTCTGCTGGCTGGGCCAGGATTAGTTTGGAAGCTTGAGTTTGGCGATTTTGTGCTACTTCAGCCCGAACGCATCAACGCTTATGCCTCAGCCTTGGTGCGTAAGGTTCGCGAACACCCCGAAGAAATTGGCTGCATCCTGGAGCAAGACATCCTCGATGCCAATTTGGATTTTCAAGACATGAAGCGGCTACCCCCTGACGACGAAGCCATTGTACTGCGGGCAATGCATCAAACCTTGGTGAATTATGGCATCTGCTTGAGAGAAGAAACCGAACAGGGAAGGCAACTCGTATTGCCGTCATTCTTCAAACGCGAACGTCCTGACCTGGAAGATCATCCCGCCCCGATCGTGAGCTATCGGTTTAAGGGGGGGATCGAAGAGATTTATGCAACCCTGGTGGTGCGCCTGCATCATACGTCAGCCTTTGACAATGACCGTCTCTGGAAATTTGCCGCCGATTTCAAAACTCCCGCAGGCCAGCAAATTGGCTTTAAGTTGACAAAGAAGCGGGAAGGCTCGGCAGAGTTAATGGTCTACTGTAACCCTAAAATTCCCATCGATACTAAAGTCACATTTATTCGATACGTCCATGAGCACCTATTCCAAAAAGGTACGGACGTGCATCGCGATCGCCACTATGTTTGCCCCCACTGTGCCACCCCTGTCGAAAATCTTAAAATAGTTCAGAAGCGCTTAGAAGCAGGCAAAGAAGACATTCTCTGCGTCAATTGTGAGCAGCGAGTTCCCCTGTGGGACTTAATTGAGCAAAAATTTGCCTCACCGGAGTTCCAAGAGCGAGTCCGTAAACTAGAAGCTCAATCCCAAGCCGGGATTGATAACGAAAGCAAAGAACTGATTTTGGTGGGACATGCCTATGCGATCGCTGGGGAAGCAGGACAAATCTTTCGCCAAATCTCAAACTCTGACTGGGGCATTGATGGTGAGATCGAGTTCAAAAACGACCAAGGAGAAGCCAGCGGCAAGCGAGTTTATTTGCAGCTTAAGTCTGGAGACTCATATCTATCTAAGCGCAAAAGAGACGGTAAAGAGATTTTCAATATTAAACCACGTCACGCTGAATACTGGCATCCTGACAGCCAAAATTATCCGGTGATGCTTGTTATCCGTACTTCAGACCAACAAATCCGTTGGATGAATATATCTGACTATCTAGCAAAGCATGGCAAACGAAAAAGGCAAATTGAATTTGACGGTGAACCATTTACGGCTTTGAATCTGGTGAATCAACGTAATCGTTTGTTGGCTTAGGCTGTTGTTTTAACTTAAGTATTCGTATCTGCAACACGCTGCGCGAACGTAGAAAGCGTCTGAATCACCGGATTTAAAACCCCTACTAAAATATTACTGAATTCTGAATTCTTCTTTAGAAGTTAGTCTCTTGTAAAAACTCAAGAATCGTTTTATTCAACACCTCAGAAGCCCCAGTTGAGGCATCATGACAGCAGTTAGATAAAATCTGTAATTTAGAATTGGGGATATGTTGATGTAGTTTTTTACCATGACTAGCAGGAAACCAACTATCTTGCTCACCCCACAAAACTAATGTAGGGCACTTAATCGCACTCAGTTTATTTTGAATTTTGGTGAGCATATTTGGCTTATTTGCTTGCCAATTCTCAATTTCCCGCGCCGCTATTTGTAACTCTTCGGCAACTTTTGCGATCGTACCAGGCAATTCAGTAAACGGGTAAGTTATCCAATAGATATCTTCCTGCGTCAAAATTGAGGGATCGAATAATACCCCACGTCTTTCTATTGCCATAACTTCTCTAAATAGAGGTGCAAACAAATATGTCAGACGTAAGGAGTCAATTGTTTGCATTACTTCTAAGGGCGTTTTGGCAAGCAACCACATAGACCAATGGGGTAGCTGTTCGGCAAAAACAGGTACGTTTACTACTATAAGCCGTCCAATTAAATGCGGATTTTCCTGAGCAAGAGCAAGGGCAACTAATCCTCCTAGAGATTCGGCCACAATCACTGCGGGTTCATCACATAATGCCTGAATAATTCTTTGAAACTCAATAACTTGATGACCGTTGTGTTCTTTACGAGACAATGGTTTTTCCGAAAAACCAAAACCTTTAGCATCAAAACAAATTACTCGGTAATGTTTAGATAATGCTGCTACGCTGTGGCGCCAATTGTAGCTCCAACTCCCCATTCCATGTAACAAAATTAGCGGTTTACCTCTACCTTTTTCGCCATAAGCAATTTGTATAGGATACCCTTTAGCATCAGTAATAACTAGACTTTGCCGACCTTTAGGAAAAGTAGCTTGCCACCAATCTTTCATTCTTTTATCAATAAACAATTTAACCGCCTGTAAAGGCGCTCCACAGGATTCTAATTAGAATCACGGGCAATGCTACTAAGACAATGGAGATTAACAACAATCCAACCAAAACGGCAAAGATAAACCATCTGTCTGCACTCTTTTGCTCGCTGGGAAACTTTAAGTATTCTTCCAAGAGCTTGATATTATTAGTATTAGCTCTCCAGGCAAAATCAAAAAAGTCTCCCAAAACTGGGACAGCGCCTACCAAACCATCAATGATTACGTTCAAAACCATTTTACCTAGAGTGGCTCTAGATACGCCTAGCCGCGCTGCTTCTAGAATGATGTAGCTAGAAAACATTATTCCCAAAAAATCACCACCAATCGGTATGAGTCCTAAAATTGGATCTAAACCAAAACCAATCTTTGTACCAGGAATGGTAATAACATTATCCAGCAGCCGACTTAACTGACGCAGACGTTTCAGGGTGGGTGCTTTGGCATCAGGTTCAATCATTGAAAATCGAGGAGGAGAATCAGGCATGGAGGCGATCGCTAACTTTGTATTGAATCGTTAGATATTTTACTCCCCTACTGAGCTTTTGCAATCATTTTCTCAAGGATTTACGAATTAATATTTGACTTGCGATTGCAGCTGGGCTTTTAACTGGGCTTTTAAGCGCATATCTTCGCCGACAGTCACGTTCAACTGATCGCCGATTAACAGAACAGCAGCGCTCATTGACAGCCAGAGCATTAAAACTATTACAGCCCCTACAGCACCATATACTTTATTATAATTGCCAAAATTCGCCACATACAGCCGAAATAGGGCAGACAACATTGCCCAAAAAACAGCTGCTAAAATTGCTCCAGGCATCATTGGCGTGCCTGAGTTCCACTCGCTTGGGCCATAGCGATAGACAAAGCCAAAGGCGACAGCGACAATACTTAAAGTTAAAGGCCAGCGTAACAGCAGCCAAAGATGCAACAAAAAGATTAAAGAACTATTTTCGCGCGCTACTATTCCCAATAGCCAATCGCTGGTAAACACTGAGAAAGAAGCAAGTATCAAAAGCAACATAGTACCAACTGTTAATCCCAGAGAGACAAGCTTGGCTTTCCAAAAGGGGCGGATGTTTTCTGAGGGAATTTGATGGATTTGATCGAGGGCTGTCATTGCGGTACTCACCGCCCCAGAAGCAGTCCAAATTGCTAATACAAAGCTTAGAGAAAATAAACCACTGTTTTTGGAGTTAGTAATTTCTGTGGTAGCAAAATCACGAATTAGCTCCAGGGCTTGTTCGGGTAGGACTTGACTTAGTTGTGCCGCCAGCTGTTTAAAGGTGTTTTGTAAAGATTCTGCCAATAAGCCAATGGCTGTGATGATAGCAAGAATTGCTGGAAACAGCGATAGCATGGCATTAAAGGCGATTTCCGAGGCGAGTCCCAAAAGTCGCCTTTCGATTGTCCTGGAAAAAGTTTTTTTAATTGTGCGCCAATTGAGGTGGCGAAAGAAGCGAAAAAAACGAAGCTTTGGCATAATTTAGAGTTAAAACTGGTTGGGTTGATTAACTACTGTGCTAAATTTTGCGTAGCGATCGCATCTATCTTTCTACCGCAAGAATACCGAGTGCGAAGTGGGGAAGAGTTCCTAACTAATGACTATTAATGTATGAATCAAGATTTAACACAACAGTGGTTGACAGAAATCCAGGTAATCAAAGAGCAGATGGCACAGCTGCAACACGAGCGCGATACAGCTTGGGAAAGTGCCCAAAAATGGCGTCAGCTTTACAACACAGAAGCAGAACAACGCCGCACAGATGCCCAAATGTCCCAACAGACGATCGCCTCCCTCAAGGCAGAACTGCATAAACTCCAAGGTTTTGAAGTAGACACACTGCCTGCTGGGACACCAATAGCGATTCAACAAGAAATAGAACAGCTAAAATCTGTGGAAGACTTGCAAGCTAAACTGATCGCCGCGATTAAAGAACGCGATCGCCTTTTGCAAGCTTTGAAAACTGAGCAGGATAATCACGCCCAAAGCCGCAATAACCTGACTACTGCCTTGGGTGATGCTATTGATAGCTTGGCACATGAACGAGCAGGGGGAGGGAGCAGGGGGGCAGGGGAGCAGGGGAGCAGGGGAGCAGGGGAGAAGTTGCAGTAAGTTTTTCTTCTTTGCCCCTCTGCCCCTCTGCCCCTCTGCCCCTCTGCCTCTTCATGCCAAATGCCCTAAAATCCCATTGCCTTAGCTACTGCACCCAGTTCTGCCGCGATACCTTGTTGAAATTGACTGTGATTGTGTTTAATGGCTGTATCTGGGTCTTTTAGTCCATTGCCTGTGAGTACACAAACCACTGTCGCTCCTGTGGGAACTTGGTCTTTCACCTGCAACAACCCAGCGACAGAAGCGGCGCTAGCAGGTTCGCAGAAAATACCTTCTGATGCTGCCAAAAGTCGATAAGCGTCGAGAATTTCGGCATCGGTAACGGCGTGGAAATTTCCCTGACTGGCGGTTTGGGCTGCGATCGCTAAGTCCCAACTAGCAGGGTTGCCAATACGAATTGCTGTCGCTAGGGTTTCGGGATGCGCCACTGGCTGACCGTGTACCAACGGGGCTGCTCCTGCGGCTTGGAATCCCATCATCTTGGGTAAGCGATCGCATTTTCTGGCTTGATGATATTGACAAAATCCCATCCAATATGCTGTGATATTTCCCGCATTGCCCACGGGAATACACAACCAATCTGGTGCATCACCCAATGCATCGACAATTTCAAAGGCTCCTGTTTTCTGTCCTTCTAGCCTGTAGGGATTGACCGAATTCACCAAAGTGATCGGATAGCTTTCGGCCATCTCGCGGACAATTTCTAGCGCTTGGTCAAAATTACCTTTAATTGCCAATACTTCTGCGCCGTACAACAACGCTTGAGCTAACTTGCCCAGCGCTACATAACCGTCGGGAATCAGTACAAAGGCATTCATCCCTCCCCGTCTGGCATAAGCGGCGGCGGCGGCTGAGGTGTTGCCCGTGCTGGCACAAATTACTGCTTTTGCCCCTGCTTCCTTGGCCTTGGAAATTGCCATAGTCATCCCCCGGTCTTTGAAGCTGCCGGTAGGATTGAGACCGTCGTATTTTACAAAAACCCGTACTTGTCTGCCAATGCGTTCTGCGATCGCTGGCGCTGGTATTAGAGGTGTGTTGCCCTCCAATAGAGTGACAATCGGTGTTTCTTCGCTGACAGGCAAGTATTCGCGATAGGCTTCTATCAGTCCGGGCCAGGGTTGGCGATGAGATGTAGCAACAGACAGGCTCAAAGTCACGGGATTTAAAATTTCTTAATGTAAGGATTGGATATTTAGAAAGGGTGGGATCGGGAAACGCCAAATGGGAAGAGGAAGAAAGTAGATTTTTCGTTACCAGTTGCCGATTCAGAGTTCCCTAATCCCAAAGAATCTTGTTAAGAATATTATTTTTTGTGGTGCAGGCGTTTCACTTGCTATTTTATCTAGAACGTTAATTTATCATAAACCGCCACGGCGACCTTCGGTTCAACAAATTACCTTAGAGGAGAATGACGACGAGAAAAATCATCTGTAAATCTATAGGACTCTTATTTAATTTTTGAACAAGACTGAGTACGTATCTATCCTATTCCTTATTCCCTGTTCCCTGTCTATACAAGTAAATTTAGGAATCAAGCCTGATTCCCATATCAGACTTACGTCATAACTCTCTGAAACTCTTATTTACCCGTGGTTAAAGTCGCATTAAGTGAATTATTTTATTCAAGTTTATCTATGTATTTTCCCACCCTATGCGTTTCAGTGAAGATAGGAAAATACTTAAGAGCCTGTCTCTTTTTGATGTTAGCCTTCCACCTCCCTTTCTACGAGAGACTGCACCAAGTGCAAGTGCTTCGCCCTACGTTTTTTCATGATTTAGCATAATTCTTGATATAGTCTACATATAATTTCTTGCGTAAATTCCCTAAAAACAGCGATAATCATTAGTACAACCATAATTGACAAGAGTATAAATTAACTATTCCTAAGTACCGTCCAGTAGAAGGAAGCTTTACACACTTGGGTCAGTGTTTTTTTGGAACACAGCCATTATAATCACCGTCTTTTATGATTGAACCCAAAATCCATTAGAGTAATTGATTGAAAATATCCAATAATGTAATAAAGCTTAAAATAGCATTATTATAATATTTCTAATGGTGTGAGTTAAATTGTGGATTTAATTAGCGATGCCTACTTATTTATCTAACGTTTCCGATCGCGAGTCCCAGACTGCCTGGGTCAGTAAGTTAACCAAGTCTTATTATCAAGACGATCAGCAAGCTAAATTGATGCATTTACAAGCAGAGGTAGACTCTCTGTTGCAGCAATTGGAAAACCTGAAGCACCAACGTCTAGCCGAAACCAACCAAAAAGAAGAATAAGTCCGTCTTCTAGATAGCGATGTCTACGACGGGCTATGCCTACGCTTTTCCCCTCTTTAATTTAAATTTGAGTAAAGGGGAAATTTGAGTCAGGGGTGCGTTATTCAAAGCGCTGATTTTTCTCTGACCAGCGCCTCAAACTGTAGTTATGAGCATTTTCTACCAGTAAAGCTAAGGATTGCACCCCTGAAAGCTTGGCGATCGCAGAGAGTCTTTGTAAGTAATTTCCTGTAAAATCAGTGTAAATAACTTTATTTGCATCAGACAAAATTATAGTCCGGTCGCGGCGCTGCTCTGTGTTTTCTCTTTGAATCTCAGGTGTCGCCTGATTCAAGGATGCTATTGCTTCTGGTGAGATAGTCAGTATTATTTCTGATTGAGCGTTATTTGTTAAATCAATCACTTGAACGGGCCAATCACCCAATTTTTCCTGCATCTGTTCAAAGCTAGGAATAGCACCAGCCGGAAATTCACCAGATTGCTGCAAAGATTGCCACAGACTCGATAACATTACCTTCACCCCTTGGGGATTTTGTTGATGCAGCTCTCGTAGAGTAATAGGAGATGGTTGCACCCATTCCAGTGCTGCATTAGTCAAAGCTAAAGGTTTGGGTTGGAGAACATCGTTTTGATGATCTGGGATTTTTGGCCCAGCAGCTAATAGGCGCAAAACTTTACCCCGTAGTTGCACCGCTTTGATAGCAGCTATAGTGATTTTTTGTTCTCCATTTGGCAACCAGACTACAATCTGGATTTCCGGGTCAGAAGTGATTCCCAAAGTTTTCCAGAAAAATTTGGCGGCGTCAGTTTTCGGGGGGTTGAAATTCTCAAAGGGGAAATTTAGCCAGCGTTTCCCGTCATTAAATGCACTCACCTCCACCTGATACCAAACTTGGTTATCCGTAAGTTTCAAATCTGCTGGGGAATTTGGTTGTAGCCATTCGGTGTTGGTAACTTGAGTAATTGGTTGCACCGTACCAACAATCTGACTAGGGTGAGTAGAGGATATTTGCGACTTTGTACCCTTACCATTGAGTCTTGCCAACAAACCTTGAATATACGCAAGATTTTCTTTGGTAATTTTTGGTTGCGCCTTTAACCAAGAATTAGCATGTCCTTCTCCCCGCTGAACTGCCAAAATCAACACGAACCAAGCTTGCACCTCTCGTCTATTTGGGTTTACCTGTAACGCCGCCACTGTGCGATTCCACAACCGTTTTTCATCAGCTTTGAGTAGAGTAGCAATTTCTTGGGCATTATGTGGCGACGTTTCAAACACCTGTAAAGCTTTCTCCCAGCGCCCATCAATCAAATCTGCCAGCACTTCTTGACTAGGACTTGCCCAAATTTTCTGGGCTTGGGTTTTAGTAAGTTGAGAATGCAAGCGAATCAAATCCATTTGTGCTTGCGCCGCTTCTGGTAAAACTCCTTTGCGCTGTTTCTTGATGAATTTCAACCATTCAAAGGCTGGTGTCCACAATCCACTACGAGCAATTGACAAGGCACTTTGGTATCCAGAATCTTTGAAGGTCGATGATTTGAGGCTAATCGCCTCCAATTGAATTGGTTTGAGGAATAACTTCAAAGGTTTGACTTGGTAAACCTGTAAGTGCGGTTCTAAACCTACTGTTTGATCGACAACTAACTCTTTTGTACCATCACCAGTTACCTGCTGCCATTTCGGCAATTGTCCGTTAGGACTAGTCCAAGACAACATTTGTAGTAAATTCGTGCGTTCTGGATTGTAGTATACGACGTAACCGTAGCGGATCGCACCAGCTCCTTGTGGGCGTTTACCCCACAAATCAAACCAAACCCCTGATGATGGTGTCTTACCTTCAAAGCGTTGCACTTCAGTTAAAGGTAGGGGAGTACTGATATCCTGGGGTTCTGATGTTCCATCAAGTAAAGAAGAAATTACAAAGGATTCATCTGGGCCAGTTACAGGTAATTGAGTCGCTAAATAGTAGTAATTTTCTGACTGAGATTTAAACTCTAACTCAACTGATCGCTCGTAAACCCTAAGTTCCACCAGTTCTTCACAATCAGATTGACAATTAGCACGTTGTTGAAAAACTGGTAGTAAAAATGAGGTTTTCACATTCTGATGTAAAGGCAGAGTTTCCCCAAATATTTGGTTTTTTTTACTCAAATCGAGTTGAATTTGTTTGAGAGTTTGGGGGCGTTCGTGTTTACCAAGGGGGATTTGTGCCCATGCGGGTAAAATTTTATTTAGCCAGCTTACTTCGTCTGGATTGAAGATGAAGAGAACACTAATCCAGGCAAAAGCCATAATTAGACTAGCACTACTTAAGATAATTGCGATCGCTAATATTGACGACAACCAACTTCCTCGTTTTAGCTTTTTCTGGGGTTTTTTAGCGACGCGTTTCATCGCACCAGCAGGAGGTTGATTTAGTTTAGAGGCTTTTGGCTTCAGCTTGCGTGAACGATTTGCCATAAATTCGAGATTAGAGAATTGAGGATAGGGATTGAGAAACTCTTTCCTAGTCCCCAGTCCCCAATACCCAATACCCTGTTATACTCGCCCTTTCAAAAGTTGCCCAGAAGCATTAAGTCTAATTTGGGACAAAATCCGTAAATCTCCCCATGTGAACCCTAAACGATCGCGAATACACTCTTCACTTAAGTATGTGAGCAGAGTGTAAAAAATTGAAAGGTAGACTTATTAGCCGCAGTTATTGCAAAACCTGGATGCTCGCATCGTTAGTAATTGCGGGAATAAATGGAGTTGCACAAAAAGCATTAGCACAAGAGTACATCAATCCAGAAACTACTCAGGAGATAGGAGTTAAGGGCGATAATATTATTCCCTCGTCCCCTTCCCTCTCTCCAGAAGAACCGATGTCCCAAGTTACATCTGTATCTCAACTCAAGGACGTACAACCCAACGATTGGGCATTCCAAGCCTTGCAGTCTTTGGTAGAACGTTATGGTTGTATAGCCGGCTATCCAGATAGCAGCTATCGCGGTAATCGCGCCTTAACTCGGTATGAATTTGCTGCGGGTGTAAACGCTTGTTTAGATAGAGTCAACGAATTAATCACTACAGCCACCAGCGATTTAGTCACTCGCGAAGATTTAGCAATATTACAAAAATTACAGTCAGAATTTGCCCCTGAATTAGCAACTTTGCGGGGTCGTGTCGATAATTTAGAAGCCAAAACTGCTGAAATCGAAGCCAACCAATTCTCAACAACAACTAAACTCAGTGGACTACTGATAGTTGGCATTCAAGGACGAACTAACAATCGTGGTGATGTTAATCCTAGAGATGGACAAAAGGATACAGATGATGCAGGGACAAATATTAATCTTATGTCTCTGGCACAGCTGTATTTAACTAGTCAAATCACTCCCAGTAGTTACTTGTTTACAGGTCTTTTAGATGGTAACGGAAAAACTACACCTAGATTTACCAATAGTGTTTCCCGGAATGATGTTTTTCTTGGCTACGAATTTCCTACAGATAGCTTGATTGTAAGTGACCTAAATTTTCATTGGCTGGTGACAGATAAATTAGCAGTAATGGTAGGAACAGAAGGCGTAAGTATGCCAGCTGCTTTCCGAGGCCCCAATCGGGTAGAAAGTGCTGCAACAGGGCCATTATCTTATTTTGCCCAAAGAAACCCAATTTTAAATATGGGATATGGTCACGGCGGTATAGCTATTGATTGGCAATTTGCTAAACGCGCTAGTTTGCAGGCAATTTATACTAGTTATCAACCAGGGAATCCCGGTAAAGGTAGCGGTTTATTTGATGGAACCACTACTACAGGCGTACAATTACTGCTAACACCAACCGATACTCTAGATTTAAGTTTATATTACGTTAACAATTACGCTTCAGATGGTTGTTTGCTAACCTTTGTTGGTGATGAATGCTTAACTACAGTTAATACCACTACCGGCAAATCAGCACCGCTACAAACTAACGCGATAGGTGCAACTCTCACTTGGCAAATTTCTCCTCGCATTAGCGCAGGTGCGTGGGGTGGTTATACTAAATCTTATATTCCTGGGCAATCGGGAAGTGTAGAAACGACAAATTATATGGTGTTTCTAAATTTTCCTGATTTATTTGCTAAAGGAAATTTAGGAGGACTTTATGTCGGTCAACCTCCTAAAATCACTAGTAGTGACTTACCTGTAGGAAATAATGTCCCTGATTTTATCAATACAGGTTTAGGACGTGCAGGTGGGCAACCAGGTACGACCACTCAAATCGAAGCATTTTATCGTTTTCAGCTAACAGATAATATCAGCATTACACCAGGAATAATTCATCTTATCCAGCCTGGTAACACACCAGATAGTGACTCAGTTACTATCGGCATTCTGCGGAGTACTTTTAGTTTTTAATTTTAGTTTCACATAATAAGAAGCATCTGCGCAAGCTAGCACTCATAACTTTGGAAGATGCGGACATTGATTTATGGGGAAATGTTATAAATTTGGTATAAATAATCAACATATCTCCTTTTATGCCCAATGCTATATTTTCAATAGATATAAAAAAGGTTTGGCTCACCACCAAACCTATATAAATCCAGTGCATAACAATATCCCAAATTAATTTACTAATTATTATATTCATCGGGCATCTTCCTATAGGATGTGTGCAAATATGTTGAAACCTGATACATTTATTCAGTATTACTGAATACATAAAATATAAAATTAATCTACCGTAGCCTAATAATCAACAATAAAAAAGACGGGTTTAGCCCGCCTTCTGTATAATAAGTAAAAACATCTTGGTAATTTATGCAATATATCAAGCTACTCTAATTACAATCTGCCAAATCGCCAAAGACTTACCCATAAAACACAAATATTAATTTCTCTGTAATTGGATATTTTTATCAGCTATGAATTTTACAATCAACATAATTTAATAGTTACTCATGAACCTAAGTATCGTTGATGATAAATTGCAGATAGAATTTACATTTAAAGAGCAACTGCTAGCTGTTCGTTTGAATAAGCTTTGGGAAATATCACTAGCCCATATTCAACAAGTTACAACAGCTGATCCCCAAAGTAATTGGCGAGAATTGCGTGCCCCTGGTAGCTTTATTCCTGGAGTGGTTAAGGCTGGAACTTATTACACTAACCGGGGTAAAGAGTTTTGGTATGTGAATCGAGAGACAAATTATTTAACGATTGAATTGCTAGATGAATCCTACAAGCGGATTATCTTAACTATTGATAACAATGAGTCTTGGCAACAAAGACTTGTTCAGATCATTGCTGTATAGTTAGCCAATCAAAATAAGTCTCACAAGATTAAGTTGTACGACATTGCTTATTAGTATCAAGTTAAGCCAAAATACGGGATAAAATTTCGCTTTCACCTATAATTAATCATCTGGAAATGCTGGCTTTATTCTCTCCACCGCCAGTAACAGAGACCGCAGCCCTTTAGGCATTCCCAGTCTGCGACTGGGAATGAAGCAATCTTGCAAAGGTTTGTCTCGTTAGGCTTCTATCTTAATTTGGTGTTTGGTGTATTAACCACCAGCGACAGCTGGGACAATACTTACTTCGTCACCATCTTTCAGAGTTGTGTTTATACCATCTAAATGTCGGATATCTTCGCTATCGACGTAAAAATTTACAAATCGGCGTAGCTTACCTTGTTCATCGCACAACCGGGATTTAATGCCAGGAAAGCTTTGTTCTAAGGAATCTAGCAATTCAGCAATAGTGTTACCGCTGGATTCTAAAGTAGCTTGATTATTAGTAAAACTCTGAAGAGTCGTAGGAACTAAAACTTTTACAGCCATAGAAGTAAAAAGTGAAGAGTGGAGAGTTAGGAATAAAGTTAAGAGTAAAGAGTTATGAATATAAAAAACTCATAACTCATAACTCATAACTAAACGAGGACTTGTTGCCATTCCAAGCGATCGAGAGTACGCGATCGCTCTAGCGCACGTTCAAAACTATCGAGTTTCGCATCAATAGTCAAGGGTTCACCGACGTAGCCTTGGATTGCTTCTTGGGTTTTCAAACCATTGCCTGTGATGTAAATCACGGTAGTTTCATCTGGATCGATTTTGCCAGCTTCTACCAGTTTTTTCAGCACGGCCACGGTTGTACCGCCAGCCGTTTCTGTGAAGATGCCTTCGGTTTCTGCCAGCAGCTTGATGCCATCAATAATTTCGGCATCATTGACTGATTCAATGTTACCACCAGTCTTCTGAGCTAGCTCCACAGCATAAATACCGTCTGCTGGATTGCCGATCGCTAGCGATTTCGCAATTGTATTCGGTTTAACTGGTTTAATAAAGTCGCGTCCTTCTTTGAAGGCTTGGGCGATGGGCGAACAACCTTCAGCTTGAGCGCCGCTGAAACGGACGCTCTTGTTTTCTACTAAACCAACTTCGACAAATTCTTGGAAGCCTTTATAAATTTTTGTAAAGAGCGAACCAGATGCTAAAGGAGCAACAACATGATCGGGTAATTCCCAGCCTAGTTGTTCCGCAACTTCAAAACCTAGCGTCTTAGAACCTTCAGAGTAATAAGGACGCAGATTAATGTTGACAAAACCCCAACCATGTGTATTAGCGACTTCCGAACAAAGACGATTGACTTGATCGTAGTTGCCTTTGACGGCCATGAGAGTGGGACTGTAGATCAGGCTACCGATAATTTTCCCGGCTTCTAAATCTGCGGGAATGAACACACAGCAGTCTAAACCAGCATGAGCTGCGATCGCAGCTGTAGAATTTGCCAAATTACCAGTGCTAGCGCAAGAAACAGTAGTGAAACCTAACTCCCGCGCTCTGGATAGAGCGACTGACACCACCCGATCCTTAAAGCTCAGGGTGGGCATATTCACGGCATCATTTTTTATATAAAGCTTATTTAGACCCAGGCGGCGGGCAAGACGGTGAGAACGAACTAGGGGAGTCATACCAGTTCCCACATCTATAACATTGTCAGTTGCAACAGGCAAAAAGGGACGGTAGCGCCAAATTGAATTGGGCCCAGCTTGAATGGTTTCACGAGTGACAGTCAGACGTAAGGCATTGTAGTCATATTTGACTTCTAACGGGCCAAAACATAACTCACAAACATTACTGGCTTTGAGTTCATATTCCGCACCACATTCCTTACACTTCAAGGCTTGAAAGTAGGCAGTGCTGCTTTGGGTTTGGGTTTGGGTTTGGGTTTTGATTGCCTGAGTCATAAACTAGCTTTCCCTGTTTGTCTGTCACTTGTCGCCTGATACTAACACGAGCAAAAATACCAGTCAAACATACCCGACTAAAAATATCGGGTATGTTTGGTATTGAGAGGAATGATTCTTGTAAAACTTTAATACTAGTAATCTCCCTTTTTAGTATTTACACGTATATCATAAATGTTATGAAAAAATAAAATAGCTTTTATTGTGCAGTATTAACACTGAAAAGTGCTATGATTAAATCGCATTTTTTTATGACGAACTTGCATTTGTTGAAATTGCTATCCTATTTAAGCGATCTAAATCGCTTAGCTAACTTTCAATTTTTTTTATCTAAATAACTCTCCAGGGCAGTATGTATTTCTGATACCAAAGACTCAAAAACATTTTTATATATAAGTTTTAGTGTTTTTAGCATCTGAATCAACCCACTAAAATTGCTATGTGTGTTGCCACAATAAAGTTCATTTTCCAGCTTTGATGCACTCATTCACAGCTATAGAAGTTACTTATTTATACGGAAGACTTTTTTTGCTTTAAAAGCTACATTGCTATTTACATCTCTAACTAAGCAAAATACAGTAATAAATTACACATATTTGCGATTGCCAGCTTTGATTCTCAAGGGTAAGCGTAAAAAAACTAGACAAGTTATTTCTGGTTATTGTCTCAATATAATTTCCCAGGAGTGTCAATAATTCAACTCCTTAAATATGCATTCCCAAAACTTCAACGTTTTGGGCAGCCATAATCGGTAATTCCTTAAAGGGAATTGCCGAACTTTATCCTGTCTCAAAATCCGAGATACAAGTTCAGCAAACAAACTACTTATATGGTAAGTCGAAATCAATCCGTAAATAAGCAGCGTAAACTTTACCAATTTCTAGTAGCAACAGCATTATTAACTGGTAGCCTTTTCCAATTTCTCGCACCCGTATTAGCTGACGGAACGACTGCGGGTACATCTATCAGTAACACTGCAACAGCAACCTACGAAGATCCTAACAGCCCAGGGACAACTATAAATGCCACTTCCAACACTGTCGTTGTCACTGTAGCAGAGGTTGCTGGAATCACCGTCACAGGATCTGGAGTCACAGATAACAATGGCGGTAATGTTGCAGTTGGCGACTTGCTAATCTACACCTACACCTTGACCAACGTAGGTAATGACCCCACCAAATTCCACATTCCCAACCAAGCGACAACAACTGGGCCGGGTACAGTTTCTGGCACATTACCAAATGGTGGTACAGTTAATAGCCTGCAATATAGCACTGATGGTGGTCAAACTTGGATAAACGTCCCTCAAGGTGGCGTAGACACACCTTCTGTTCCGGTTAACGGTACTGTGTTAGTACGTGTGCCAGTAACTGTACAAGCTGGCGCTCAAACCAATGATGTCATTACTGTTACTCTTGGTAATACTCCTGGTGATGCTCAAAACCAACTGCGGAGTCCTGATGGTGGTGACGTATTCACGGTAGATAACCCCGATGGTAGTACTGGTGAGGTATCTGGCACACCAGTTAATGGTACACGGGAAGCTAGCGCCACCGAGCAAATTAAGGTTGGTTTAACGGTGAAGACCTATGCTTTAGCCACCATTCTGAAAATTCGCAGTGGCTATAACAATGCTGGCACAACTGCGATTACAGATGATAAATTGACCTACGATTTGAATTTGCGAGTTGAGTCCAACGATCCCACAGGACAGGGAATTACACCATCAGCTTTGACGGGTACAAGCATCAATGTTAATGGTGCTGCTGGTACTTATATCTTGGTTTCTGATGCGATTCCTGCGGGTACAGATTTAGCAGTAGCACCAACTGCACCTCCTGGTTGGCAAACTGTCTACACCACTAATCCAGTTACAACTAATGCTAATACAGCTAGTTGGACTACGACAGCACCACCCTTGGCCTCAGTCACTCGCGTTGGTTTTATCAATAATCCAGCGATTATTACTTCCATCGCTCCTGGTACAACGGTAAATGGCTTCTCGATTCAGCTAGCTGTTGAATCAACTGCAACTTCACCCTTAACCGTCGCTAACATTGCCCAATTATTTGGTCAAACACCCAGTAGCAATTTCCCAGTATACGACGATTCTGGCGACCAAAATCCCAGCAACTACGACGGTTCCCCAGGCAGTATGACACCTCCTACGGGTACAGATACCAATGGTGATGGTATTCCCGATACTCTACCACCTGCCAACGTTGATGATGGCTATATTAATACTCCAGCATCTCCAGAAACTGGAACTGACGCAGGTAATAACAACAGTGGTACTGGTACAGGTGGTGAGGCGAACGTCTTCACAGTGCAAGCGCCTATTGCTTCAGCGTTACTCAACGGGCCGCAAAATGCGCCGGACGCTACTGGTCCGTCAGGTGGAACCGACGACGACTTCACTAACAAATCCTCCCTTGTTCCTGCTGGTACAGCACCTGGTAGTACACTTGATCCACAATCAGTTGGCTTCACCAATACAGTTAAGAACAGTGGTACTGACTCAGGTGTTTTGAAGATAGAGCCAACGCCACCAGCGATTCCAGGAGATTTACCGAATAATACGAAGGTGACTATTACTTACGGTAGTCAGTCTGCTGTCTATACCTATAATAATGGAGCATTTACAACACCTGGTGCAGCAATTACAATACCCAACGTTGCTCCTGGTGCAAGTATCAACTATGGTGTGGAAGTTGATTTACCTCCAGGCACGCAGTTATCTACTGATATTAGTAAAGGCTTCCCAGTACCCATCATTGCTTCGATTGACAATTATACGACAGATACCAACAGTGATGGAATTAAGGATACCGGGAACGATAATATCTTTGATTCAACCAACACTACTATCGATCGCGTGTACACTGGCTTTTTGAAACTGCTGAAACAGTCACGAGTTTTACAAGGAACTGGGCCTGTAGTTCAGGGGAATGATGGCACATTCAGTATCGATCCGAAGAAGCCTGCACCAGGAAACATTATTGAGTACCAAATTCAATACACAAATATTTCCGATCCTCAATCTGGAACCGGGAATGTGATTTTGAATGCTAACAAAGTTGTGATTACTGAAGATGGTACGCAAAGCCCCAATAACTGGGCATTAGACAACGATGCCAGCGGTCAAATTGATACTAGCAACATTGTTGGTTCAGCTAAGGATTCTGGAACTGCAACCATCCAATTTTTCAGTGGTAATCCAGCTACTAACTCTGGCATCGACCAAACTGGAACTACGGCAAATACTGATGTTGCCAAGTATGTGGATACTGTCACTGGCACGATCGCACCGGGTATTCAAAGAACATTTACCTTCCAGCGCAAGGTGAACTAATTCGTTGGGATTGGGGACTTTGAAGTTTGCAGACTCTAGTACAGAAGAGTCTGCGAAGCATTTGACCTTATCCCCAACCCCAAACAGCAAGCAAATAGCAGAGTGACTTTTTCTTAGCAAAAGCTGGGAAAGATAAGTCAACAATTCACATTCTGGAATTTTTTTGAGGTTATTTATATGAAGCGTGTTTCTCTTGCAGGTTTAGGAGCATTCGCTCTCATTACTACAGTTCCATTTGTCGGTCAAATTCCGGGAATCGCAAATGTATGGCATTTAGAAAGTGCTGTTGCTCAGAATATCAAAACTCAAGGGCAAATTCAATTGCGTTTAGAAGCAGAAAAGCAAGTGGTGGCACAGGATCAGCAGGGTAAGCAAAGCCAGAAATGGGAACCTTTGAAAGGTCAAGTTGTGGTGCGACCAGGAGATGTATTGCGATATACCTTGAGTGGCGAAAATCAGAGCGATCGCCCAGTGAAGAATTTGACTTTTAATCAACCTATTCCCAAAGGAATGGTATACGTACTGAATTCTACCAATGTCGCCAAAAATGCAAAAGTGATTTACAGCATTGATGGTGGGCGTAGCTTCGTCGAAAATCCCACTGTTAAAGTTACTCTTCCTGGCGGCAAAGTGGAAACTAAACCAGCGCCAGCCACTGCTTACACTCATATCCGTTTACAGATTCCATCACTTGCAGCGAAGACAACGGTCAAGGCAACTTATCAAACCCAAGTGCGCTGATTAACACGCCGCCTTGCTAACTCGGAAAAGAGCCGCAATCAAGAATATTTTTAGATTCCATCTGGAAACGAGATTTTAAAAGAGTTTTAGCTTAACTGGATTTTCCCAAATAAATAAGTGCTTTTATTAACAACAAGCTTGACATTTCAGAGGAGATGTGGTAAGTGAGCCATCCTCAAAACCAAAAGCAAATTACTTCTAGCGGTAGCTGGTGGCGACGGTTAACAGCTACTGTTCTTCTGGGAAGTTTTTTGCATACTACTATATCTATGCCAGCGATCGCGCAACAGACTAACAATCTGGTTGCGTCTTTGCCATTAATAAATCAAGCTACTTATACTTATACAGATTCTGCTAGCAATTATCAATATCAAGGAAGTTCTGAGCAAATCAATGTTAGTCCTATACCCTTACTCGATCCATTAGGACGAATTTTAGGTTGCGCTGGCACAATTTTACCTGACTATACAGGTTTTTCAGTTGGGGTATACGAACCAAACTCTAGCGATCCAACAGGGACAGAATTGGGCAGCTTGGTTGCTTTGACTCGAACAGAGTTACCAGATATTCCTAATAACAACGTTCCTGGTGGAAAATCGCCAAATACCGAGAATAGTAATCCCTACTTCGTTACGAATAACCCTGCGGGTGTCTACAACTTCCTACTCGATCCGAATAAGGGTCAAACCGATCCAGGTAGAACCTACATTTTTGTAGTTAATCCACCACCAAATTCTATCTATAGACAGCGGCGGGTCAAGATTGAAATCCTTGCTAACAATGGCACACAAGGTAATGGTGTTGTACGATATGTCGCTAGTTCTCTGGATGGTCAACCAATCAGTCTTACAGGCGAAACCAGGATAGAGCAAACAGTTGTTTTAGTTCCCAATGCAGAAACAGTGGGACTAGATTTATTAGCCTTTGAATTCACCACAAATTTGTGTCAAGCCAATCAGTTACAGATTATCAAAACAGGCGATCGCGCTACTGCTGAACCTGGAGATACGGTAATCTACCGCCTGTCGGTAAAAAATCTTGCTGATGCTGGTTTGAGTAATATATTTGTCACCGACGACCTACCTTTAGGATTCCAATTTTTACCGAAATCTGTGCAAGGAGAGCTAGATGGTCAACCAGTCGCGATCGCTTCAGAACGCAACGGTAACACAGTGACATTCCGCACAGACGTAACAATTTCCTCAGAGAAAGTCTTGAATATTGCCTACGCTGCTCAATTAACAGCTGATGCGCTGCGTGGTACTGGTCGCAACACTGCGATCGTTAATGCTCAACGAGCTGATAACCGTTTTAGTACTAAGGATGGCCCAGCAACTCACCAATTGAAAATTCGTCCAGGAATCGTTTCTGACTGCGGCACGATTATCGGTCGGGTGTTTGTTGATAAAAACTTTGACGGGGAACAACAGCGTGGTGAGCCTGGAGTACCCAATGCAGTGATTTTTCTGGAGGATGGAAACCGCATCACTACAGATCCTAATGGTTTGTTCTCCTTAGCTAATGCCTTACCTGGCTACCACACAGGTGTACTTGACCTTAGCAGTGTAGCGGGTTACACCCTAGCTCGTAACGAAAAATTCCGCGAACGAAATAGCCAATCTCGCTTGGTGCATTTAGAGCCTGGTGGCTTAGTACGCATGAACTTCGGTGTCACCCCCACATTTCAGGAGCCAGTCAAGAAATGAAAACCAGACTGCACTGTAAAACTACATTTAACCTGAGATTGATGGGGGTGATGCCAGTAGCTCTCTGCCTTGTTTTGTACCCTACAATTGTCAAAGCAGAAATCACTAGTGAAAAACTCCTTTTCTCTGATTCCCCTTTGCAAGCAGAAAAGGGTATTAAAGATCCTGATTTTTCAGCGCATCTGGAAAACCTCTCTTCTTCTAAGGGAGAGGCTTTGAATTCTCCACCTCTCGAATTTGCCTCAACTTCTTCAGCATCGATCCCTAAAATTTCAAATGTCCAGCCAAGCGAAACAGAAATACAACTATTTCAACCAAAAACTTCTGTAGATTTGTCCAGAGACTTAGGCAAAATAGCAGAAATAGAGGACAAGAACGACGAACGCAAAAATACTGAAATACTATTTCATGCTTCTCCAACAGAAATACAACTATTTCAACCAGCAACTTCTGTAGGTTTGCCTAGAGGATTAGGCAAAATTGCAGGAGTCGAGGACGCGGGGACAAGGGGACAAGGGGTAAATGAAAATCTTCCCGTATCCCCCACAGTCCCTATCTCTACAGCAATCAAAATCCTGACTCCGACGGCTGACAGTGTTGTAGACGTACAAGCTAGCACCGTAATTGTGCAGTTTCCTGCTGGTAGTCAAGTGGAATTGCGGGTCAATGGTGCGTTGGTCGATCCTTCTTTAGTGGGACGGACGGAAACTGATGCTACCACCAATTTAATAACGCAGACATGGTATGGTGTCTCGTTAAAAGAAGGTGCAAACACCATCTCTGCACAAGTTGTTGGAGGAACAGAACCCCCTGTAACAGTGCAAGTCGCAGTTCGGGGAGCGCCGCAGCAATTAACTGTAGAAACAGTTGAGTCTCGTATCCCGGCGGATGGACGTTCTACGGCTACAATCCGGGGTCAACTCATTGATGCAAGTGGCAATCGCTCGAATCGTGATGCTGTTGTCACCCTCATACCCACTGCTGGGGAGTTGGTCGGGAAAGACTTCAAGCCTGATGAACCCGGATTTCAAGTGGAGGCGAAAGCGGGGCAATTTACAGCGACGTTACGATCGCAACTGAAGGCTGAAACTGTCACAATTCGCGCGATCGCTAATGATTTAGAAGCCTTCACTCAACTACAATTTGAAACGGCACTGCGTCCGAGTTTAGTTACTGGAGTCATAGATTTACGTTTGGGTGCTAGAGGTACAAATTATTACGGCAGTTTCCGTGATTTCCTCCCTCCTGACAAAAATAACGGAACCCAATTAGATTTCCATTCAGCGATATTTGCCACTGGTGCGATCGGAGAATGGTTATTTACAGGCGCATACAACAGTTCTCGTAGTCTCAATGAAGATTGCAACTGCGATAATCGCCTGTTTAGAACTTACCAATTCAGCGAACAAAACTATCCTGTTTACGGCGATAGCTCGAAAGTTGATGTAGTTGCTCCTTCGATTGACAGTGTATTTTTGCGTTTTGAGCGTTCAGCTCGTACCCCTGGCTCCGATCCTGATTATGCTATGTGGGGTGACTATAATACAGAAGAATTTGCGCGGCGATCGCAGCAATTTACTTCTATCACCCGTCAACTCCACGGTTTTAAAGCTAATTACAACTTAGGAAACCTACAAATTACAGGTTTCTATGGCGACCACTTAGAAGGGTTTCAACGAGACACCATTGCTCCCGATGGTACTAGTGGCTATTACTTCCTCTCTCGCAGACTATTACAAGCAGGTAGTGAAAATGTCTTTATCGAGTTAGAAGAACTCAATCGTCCTGGGACTGTATTAGAACGCAAACAGCTTAACCGAGGCCCAGACTACGAAATCGACTACGATCGCGGTACTTTATTATTCCGCGAACCGATTCTTCGTACCGATATCGATCGAACCGGACAAGTGTTGGTACGTCGGATTGTTGTTAGCTATCAATATGACAGCGAAGACTCTGACGGGAGCATCTATGCTGGTCGTTTGCAATATAATCTTTCCCGCAAACTTAACCAGGAAAGTTGGATAGGGGCAACTTACGTTCAAGAAAATCATGGGGTGCGCGACTTTCAACTCTATGGCGCAGATGCGCTGATTGCTTTGGGTGACAACGGTAAGTTAATCGCAGAATATGCCCATTCCACAAATGATTCTGATGTTGTGGGAAAGGTCAGAGGTGATGCTTACCGTTTAGAAGCTGAAGGAAAGATTGCTAATGGGATTCAAGGTCGTGCCTATTATCGCTTTGCTGATACGGGTTTTGCCAATAATGCCACTATCAGCTTTGTCCCAGGACAAACCCGTTATGGAGCGCAGGTTACAGCTAAACTCACCTCAACTACCAACGTCAGAGCGCAATACGACCACGAAGACAATTTTGGGATTGCTCCCCAACCCCTAGACACCTTTGAAGAATTGTTTGCACCGCGTTATGAGGCAATACCTGGTAGCAAGGTTGATAATTCGCTGACGACGATTTCTGCTGGGATTCAACAACGTCTGGGTAGCGCCACTATCGATCTGGATTGGATTCATCGTCGTCGGGAAGACCGTATCCCCGACAGTAGCTTGAGTAGTAATTCTAATCAACTGCGATCGCGTTTTTCAGTTCCTCTAGCTAAAAACCTGACCTTCCAAGCCCAAAATGAACTCAGCTTATCTTCCCAAAAAGATACTGTTTACCCAGACCGTACCATTTTGGGGTTGAATTGGGCGGTAATTCCTGGTGTCAGCGTTAGTCTAGCCCAACAGTATTACAGTAGTGGTCAATATTCGGGTAATTCCATCACCAGCTTAAGTGTCAACGGCGAACACAAACTCGGTTCGGATACTACCTTGACTGGTCGTTACTCAATTTTGGGTGGTGCTAACGAAATGACTACCCAAGGTGCAATTGGTATAAATAACCGTTGGACTATTGCTTCGGGATTGCGGCTGAATGTTGCTTACGAACACGTATTTGGCAACTTCTTCGGACGCACGGCGGCAGGTCAACAATATGCCCAACCTTATGCCTTTGGTCAATCAGCATCTGCGATCGGATTTGATGGTGGCGATAGCTACAGTGTCGGGCTGGAATATAGTGATAATCCGCAATTTCAAGCCAGCGTCCGTTATGAACATCGTTCTTCTTCTGGTGGTAGTAATACAGTAATTACCGCAGGTGCTGCGGGTAAAATTTCTCCGGCTCTCACAGCTTTGGTACGTTATCAACAAGCCGGTTCTTCCAATCAAAAGCTTTCAGGATTGGGAGATACCGCTAACCTCAAGCTTGGTTTAGCCTACCGCGACCCCAATAGCGATAAATTTAATGCTTTATTGCGTTATGAATATCGCCAAAATCCATCAACCATCCCTGAGACTATCCTGTTAGGAAGTGGTACGGGTTCTCAAGACCATACCTTTGCTTTAGAAGCGATTTACGCTCCTAATTGGCAATGGGAATTCTACGGGAAGTATGCGTTGCGTAACAGTACCTCTTACATAGCTAACGATTTAGCCGGTACTAGCACAGTAAATCTGGCCCAAGTACGCGCTACCTATCGTTTGGGATATAGCTGGGATTTGGTGGGTGAGGCTCGTGTAATTAGTCAGTCTAGCTACAGTGAGACAGGCTTTGTTCTGGAAACAGGCTACTACCTCACGCCTAACCTGCGCGTTTCGGCTGGTTACGTCTTTGGTAAAGTTGATGACCGAGATTTTTCAGGAACACGTTCTGCGGGAGGCGCGTATTTAGGGTTTACGGTTAAGCTCAACGAATTGTTTGACGGCTTTGGACAACAAAAACCTGTAGCGCGCCAGCCACAGGAATCGGCGATGAAAACTTTGGTCGGTAAACTCAAGGCTGCAATCAGGGGGATGCAAAGGCGTGAAATATAAAAGGGTTATTTGATGTAAAGACGTTGCAATGAACCTCTCTTACGAATTTAACCCTTCCCTGTGGGAATACTATTGTCGTAACGATTTTTATCCGCTTTGAACCTAGTGCAAAAACGTTTTAATTTTAATTCTGGTATTTGTATATTTATAAACTCAATATCATTACTTACATATTATGTATTTTTATTGGAAATAAATGATGAAATATTTACTTAATAAATTAAGAGCGATCGCCACAGTAAATATTGATGAAAATGATAAATTTTCTCTGACTGTCGATAACCCAGTCAAAAAAACTATGGAAAAGCCATTAACAAGTAGACGCCAAAAACTATGGCTCAGTAGCTTGGGCTTTTTTTTGTGTATTTTAGGAAATAATATCCAACCTAGCTTGGCTGAAGGCAGCAAAGAGTTAGTTTCTGATGGCGGATACAGACCTTACCTGGAATGGTCAGATTTATTACTGGCAGGTATTGTTCGGAAAACTATACTCAAAGTTTATGTTCAACAAGGAGAAACAGTTAATCTTGGCTCTAGCGTGCATACTAGCTTTTCAGACCCACAAGATATTGTTTACCGCAGTCCCTTTGGTACTCAAAATGGCTCTTGTAATGTTCTAAATTCTGGTTTTGGTTTGATTGACACCCTTGCCAAAGAAGCGGTCGGCCCTTTACCTAATGCTGGTGGCTATACCCCTTGTACTTTCGTCGCTACAGAAACAGGTATTTACGAAGTTGAATTTCATTCTCCAGATACAAGTGGTGCAAGCAATCCGCCACCAAGAACGACATTAACGGCATTTCCTACAGATATTAACCAACGTTCGGGGGTAGCTGCTTGGGATATCACAGTTCGAGATAGTAACGGTGTTGCCAAAAAAGGGCGAGTATTTACCAACTATATTGCTATGAATATGGGGGCAAATGCCAGTAGTAGTAATCCCGTAGCACTCAATTCTAAGCTTTATATTCAAACCAAAGATGGGTATCGTTATGAAACTGACATGAATGGAGTCGATCCCTTTGGCTTTATCTTTTTTGCTAATAATCGGGGATATCTTGATAAAACAAATAACAGCACTGTCTACCATTCTGCTGGCGGCGCTACTAATAATAATTTGATCTTTAGCGGCAATGTGCGAGTCCAAGACCCAAGTGTTGCTGATACATCAACAGATATTACCCACTTAGTTTTCTTCAATCGACCCGACACCACAACCCTTAATGCTTTGAGTATTCCTATAGCAGCGACGATTCCCACAGTACCGACTTCGTTTAAATTCACTGGGGGTAATGGAGGTAGTGGAAACCAAACGTCTGTAGGTGTGGGAGGCAATTTTAGTTTCAGCGCTATCTCAACTGGTAGCTATCAAATAATTATTGACACCAACAATGATGGCATTTTTGACCCTAGTAGCGATAGAGTACTACAAAATGTGCTATCTGTTGGCTCAAATGTGGTGCTTTGGAATGGAAAGGATGCAAGTGGGACAAATCTCCAACCTCTAGCAGGAAATGCACCATACAATGCCATAATCACAACACGTTCGGGTGAATATCACTTTCCCATGTTGGATGCTGAGAATAATCCGCTGGGGTTTAAAATCACAATGGAAAATCCTCCTGCTGGTTTTCCTACCCTTGTAGATCAAAATGGCCAGCAGATTGGATCGACTACCATTTATTACAACGACAACAATTATACTACTGCCAATGGTACGGCGATTAACTTAAATGGTACGGGAGCTACTAACCCGCGTAATGCTGCTAGAGGGATTAATAGTGCGTTAGGAGAGCATGAATTTAGTAGTAATTATGGTGACTTTAAGGGAATAGATACTTGGACATATTTTCCAAGTCAAGCAATCCTTACTCCCTTGGTAATTACTACTAACACTCAAGCAAATGTTATAGGAACAAAATCTGTTCGTTTCCTCGCAGACAATGATAGTAGTGGAACAGTGACTGTAGGCGATCGCATCGAATATACCATTACTTACTCCAACCTGAATCCAGGTAATAGCGATGCAATTAACTTTGCTATTAACGACTCATTACCCTCACAATTAACCTTTGTGAGTGCGGCAATTAGTGCTGCAACTTCAGGAAATAATATCACAATCAATCCCAGTTACAACGGTACTAGTGTTGTTGCTGTGACAAATTCTGGAACTCTCCGTGTAGGTGATACAATTACCATTAAAATTACTGCCACGATTAATAATGCCAATAGCGGTAATCCAATTAGTAATCAAGCAAATGCTACTTTTAACACACCTGATAATCCTACAGGAACTGTTGGCACAGTGTTCACAGATGCAGACTCTGCTGGTGCTACTAATAATCCACCTACTCTTGGTAATTCGTTCTTGCAAATTACTGATAATGGTGTAAATACTGGTAATAATCCTGCCAGTACGGCAGATGATGACCCCACTTTATTTACAGTATTAAATATTAGTTCTAATCCTAAGTTGTTGTTAATTAAACGCATCACCCGCCTCAACAACCAAGATTTAACTGATATTGTGGATGGTCGCAGTGACGTTGCTACTAATGCCAGTAACTATGTACCAGAACCTTATGCTACTGATGATAGCGATCCTAAATGGCCTGTTGGCTACTTGCGAGGATTAATTAATGCTGGCACTGTCAAACCGGGAGATGAATTGGAATACACTATATATTTTCTTTCCAATGGTCTTGGTAATGCAACTAATGTGAAATTCTGCGACTTAGTTCCAACTAATGTTAGTTTGATTCCTACTGCTTTTAATGGTATGACTCCTAGTGATGGTGGCTTACCAGGAGCAGATCGAGGAATTGCCCTAGCTATTGGTTCTACTACACCTACGCTTTATCTCACTAATGTAGGAGATAGCGATCGCGGGCATTTTTATACAATTAATGAATCAGGTACACCATCATACTGCGGTACTAACACCAATGGAGCAGTAGTGGTCAATATTACAGTCCCAAGTTTTCCTAATCTACCCGCAGCCACGGGATCTGGCACACCAGCTAATTCTTATGGTTTTGTCCGCTTCCGCGCTAAGGTGAAATAGTTTTAACCACGGCTAACTAGTGGAATTAAGGCGATTAGGAGAGTTTCGGCTTTACGGTAAGATGCGATCGCAGTTTTATAAAAATATCTTTTGAATAATCCGAAAAGCAGTAACTTCAGTTTGGAGATTCAGCATATACCTACAAATAAGTCATGGTAAATATGAATCTAAAACTGAGATTTAAACCAGTTTCTCACAGTTGGGTTGCTTTACATCCAAAGCCTAAAGGGGTAATTCAATTTATTGCTGGGGCTTTCTTTGGTACATTTGGCCCTATGCTTTTTTATCGTTACCTGCTTCAATCTCTATTTGAGCAGGGATATACAATTATTCTTTTGCCATTTAATTTTACTTTTAACCATTATGTAGAAGCTGGTTTTCTCATGAGAGAACAGTATGAAATTCTGCCAGAGCTTGTGAAAATGGCAAGTGTTGCAGGATATGATTATGAAGCCTATCTAGATGATAAAAACTTTTCTTGGATTGGACATAGCCTTGGCTGTAAATATATCTCGCTGTTAGAAGGATTTACTGCTCTACCTCCAGATGCTCAAGATAGAGAACAGTTTATTCGGAAGCTACTATTTAAAACTTCCGATGAGTCACAGATAGAAAGTGTAATTGCAGACATTAATATTCTCTTTGATGAACTAACGCGAAAAAGGGATGAAGTTAAAAAATTAATTTATACTTATGTGCATAAGGACATCAACATTAACAGTGTCTTCATTAAAGGACAGGTTTCTATCCTATTAGCACCTGCCATTGCTGACACAGGGAGTGCAATTCGTCCTCAATTTTTAGCGGATATCATCGACAATCTTGGTTGGGGTGTGAAACCAACTGTTGAAGAAACTCAGTATTTAATCAAGGATAGTGGGCTATTTAATATCATGGGTTTAGTCTGTTTCAAATCAGACAATATTGCTAAATCAACTTGTGAATGGTTTACTAATATTCTGCAAAAGCCACCGCAAGATTTTCGGAAAACTGTAGCAGGTGGACATTTAACACCTTTAGGTATTCAGCTAGCTAAATATGTCGTTAATCTTTTTGATAAACCATTAATTGAATCAGTTCAAGAGCGAAACAAAGCATTTGAGCATAATGTAATTCAATTGCTTGAAGAACTGAAAGAAAAATCAAGATAATGGGCATTGGGCACAAGAGGCAGACAGGAAAAACTTACTACAACTTCTCCCCTGCTCCTCTGCTCCTCTGCTCCCCACTCCTCACCGTTTAACCCTTTTTCATGACAATCCCAACTCTTCTGGAAAACCGAGCATGATGTTTAGGTTTTGGACTGCGGCTCCTGATGCGCCTTTACCCAGGTTGTCAAGACGAGCAACTAACAAGACTTCTTTGGTGGTGTCATTGGCAAATACAAAAACCTGAACAATATTAGTACCGTTCAGTGCGATCGCATCCAGAAATGTTCCGTCTCTGAGCAGTGTAGAATCTTGGAATGGAGCAACCTGCACGAACTTTTCACTTTGGTAATAGTCAGCGATCGCTTCATAGATAACCTTACCTGATGGTGGATTATCTAAACTTCCCAGTGGCAAAGGTATCTGTACTAGCATCCCCTGCTCAAAATCTCCCACTGCGGGTACGAATAGCGGCGGCAATGCTAACCCTGAATAATGTTGCATTTCTTTGACATGCTTATGCCCAAACTGCAAACCGTAGATGCCATAAGGGTAGAGTGATTCTGCCCCGGCTTGCTGTTCGTGGAAGGTATCATATTGTTTAATAAGATTCTTTCCGCCACCAGAGTAACCTGACACTGCATTAACGGTGATGGGAAAGTTACTGTTCAGGAGTCCTTTAGCAATCAACGGACGAATACAAGCTAAAAATCCTGTGGGATAACAGCCCGGATTGCTGACAAACTGGGCGCTGGCGATTTTCTCTCGCTGTCCTGGATTTAGTTCAGGAAAGCCATATACCCAGTCTTTAGCGGTGCGATGGGCAGTACTAGCATCAAGGATCTTAACTCTAGTATTACTAACTAAGCTAACAGCTTCGCGGGCTGCATCATCAGGCAGGCAAAGAATGATAACATCAACAGCATTGATTAGTTTGGTTCGCTCAGTTGCATCTTTACGTTTAGATGCTTCAATGCTAACTAACTCGATGTCATCCCGTTGGTTCAGGCGTGAGTAAATTTGTAAGCCTGTGGTTCCCGATTCCCCATCAATGAAAATTTTCGGTTTAGTAGTCATACGCTTCTTATATGTGAGTGATATTTTAACTGATTAATACTTACTTTACTTCTGCTAAATAGATATATCCAGAAACCTTGTAGAGATTTATCAGTACGATGTCTCTACTTTTTCACCAGCTATCTAATGAATTATAAAAGTAAGAGTTATTTTAACGATCAATTTTGGAATGAAATTAACCTGCTTTCATCATCCACACCAAAAAGCTCAGAATTAGTTCCACAGTATTCAGGTGAAAATCTTGTTTCACTCAGTCAATATTAAATTGACTGTAGAGCATGATAAATCAATATTCCATCAATTTGCTTAATTGTAATAGATGATTATTTGTTTCTTTGCCTTCCCCTTTTCATAACTAGGAATTTTTGCTTTAACTCGTTTTTGGATGGGCTACTCCTCCCAAGCCAGAGTACGTTTCACTGCCTTTTGCCAAGTACCAAAGTTGGACAAGGGGAAATCGCTCCTTGGCTCAAACACACGCTCAATTTTCCGTTGTTCCACCAGTGCTTCATAGCTCTCCCAAAATCCTACAGCTAAACCTGCCGCAAATGCTGCACCCTGAACGGTCGTATCGCGGATTATCGGACGTTCAACTGGAATACCTAATACATCAGCCTGAAACTGCATCAGAAAATTGTTTTCACAAGCACCACCATCTACGGTTAATCGCCCAACTGGAGTACTGCAAGATGAATTTATCGCCTGCACCACTTCCAAAACTTGATAGGCGATCGCTTCCAACACGGCGCGAACTAGATGCTCTGGTTGTACGCTAGCAGTAATGCCGAAAAAGGCTCCCCTGGCACTCATATCCCAGTAGGGTGCGCCCAGTCCGCTAAATGCTGGCACAAAATAGACTCCGCCATTATCTTTTACCTGATTGGCCATCGCTTCAGTTTCAGCAGCAGTTTTAATCAACTTCAGGCGATCGCGCAACCATTGAATACAAGCTCCACTAGTAAACATACTGCCTTCTAGGGCATAGCCGACATCTAAAGTATCGCTGGTATTTGCTTGTGTCCATGCCACTGTCGAAATGAGTTGATGGTGCGATCGCACAATTTTCGATCCTGTGTGAGCTACTAAAAAGCTACCAGTACCATAAGTACATTTCATCAAACCGGGGCGATCGCAGCCATGACCAAATAGAGCCGCTTGCTGATCTCCCAAGATGGCAGTAATCGGAATTTCAGTACCCAACAAAGTCGCATCAGTGACTCCAAATACTCCTAAACTCGGCTGAATCTGGGGCAAAATGTGCGCTGGAATTTGCAACAGATCCAGTAAAGTCTCATCCCACTCACAGGTTTTGAGATTCATCAACATTGTACGGCTGGCGTTGCTGTGGTCAGTGGCGTGGACTTTTCTACCTGTGAGGTTCCACAACACCCAGGTATCAATAGTACCTGCTAAAACATTATTCAGGTCAATATCAGTAACATTGTCTAATAGCCATCGGAGTTTGGTAGCAGAAAAGTAAGCATCAATGATTAATCCGGTGCGATCGTAAATTTCATCAGCGTAACCTTGCTCTTGTAACTGGTGGCAAAGGGGAGCAGTGCGGCGATCTTGCCAGACGATCGCTCTATGGAGTGGTTTACCAGTAGTTTTGTCCCAAATCAAACAGGTTTCGCGCTGTACAGTTAGTCCCAAGGCTGCGATCGCTGATGGTGCAATCTGGGCATTTTCAATTGCGGTTTGCATTACCCAACAGGTATCCTGCCAGATTTGTTGAGGGTCATGTTCTAACCATCCTGGCTGAGGATAATACTGAGTTAATTCTTTATATGCCTGCCCAACAATCTTGCCGTCTGCGTTAAATACAAAGGCGCGGTTGCCTGTCGTACCTAAATCCAGTGCTAAAATGTAGCCCGATGATGGAGTTTTTTTCCCAAGTGTGTGCATAGCCGCTTTAAATGTTGCGTAGGCGTAGCCCAACCTAGACATCCCGATTTTAGCAATACGCCTTCAATCACATATACATTATTTTGGGTACATTTTGAATTTCTTGTTTGGATAGCGTTACGTCTCTGTAAGTTTAAAAAGGCTACAATTTTACGCGAAGTTGTACTTAGCACAATGGGTATTGATTTCCGCTTCAAATCCCAGACCTTCACAACGTTGCAAGAGGCTGTGAATTTTAATTATGTGTAAGTATATCGACACAGTAAATCATTATCAAAATGCTGCGATCGCAGGAATATTACACACAAATTAATACAAGTTTTAGTATTAAATTTATGTGGCAATATACAAAGTGTCACTTTATTCAAGTCTGATTATGATACTTATGTTTTATAGTTTGCATATAAAAATTAATAGTAAAACCAATACAGTTTGGTTAAGGTTTTTTGATGAAAATTCTAGATTGCAAAGACGCAAATCCTCCTCTCTCAAAAGACTAATTATTGTAGAGACGGCGATTCATCGCGTCTTTTACTTAACCGAACAGTATTGAGAGTAAACCTCGTTAATATAGATTTTATTACAAGTAATCATCTTAGCTTGATATAAAAACTATGGATTTAAAACTAGGTATGGTTTAAAAGTTAAAGCCATCGAAATACAATAAAACTTTCCCATGTTAAAAGCTAACCAAAATCAAAATGCACTACTAGCTCTGTTGTTACTTGTGCCAGTTCCGAGTATTGGTATTGCAACTCAATTATATATACTCCCTGGCTTTCAAGGACATTTAGTAGCTTTATTAGCTAAAATATGGTTGTTGGTACTACCCATAATTTGGTTATTATTTATTGATAAAGAGAATTTAAAACTTGAATATCCTAAAAGACGCGATTTATTAGCCGGAGTCGGATTAGGACTATTAATGCTAGGCATCATCTTGATTGTTTATTGGCTGCTGGGCGCAAAATGGATAGACGTTGAATATGTTCGCGATCGCGCAATACAAGTTGGATTGAACAATTTTTTGATTTATTTAATAGGTGCAGTGTATTGGATATTTGTTAACTCTTTACTTGAGGAATTTGTCTGGCGTTGGTTTGTTTATCGTAAATGTGAAATTTTAGTATCAAGTCCTTTAGCTGTAGTACTGTCTGCACTATTTTTTACGATTCATCATGTTGTTGGTTTAGCAGCTTACTTCGATTGGCGTGCGACAACATTATGCTCATTGGGAGTGTTTATAGCAGGGGCGGTTTGGTCATGGTGCTACTTAAATTATTGCTCGATTTGGCCTGGATACATCAGCCATATTTTTGCAGATATAGCAATTTTCCTAATTGGCTGGCAACTGATCTTTGCTTAACAAAAATGTAATCAATCTATAGCGAACTAATCAATCAACATCTCTCAAGATAATATGTTTTTTTAAGTCAAAACTGATTATACCTTCTTCTTGTAATTTACCCATCAATCGTGTAATTGTTACTCTGGTGGTACAGCAGGCGCTAGCAATATCTTCGTGAGTAAAGCGAACATTTAGGCGAGTTCCCTCTGGTACAGTTTCACCCATTTCTCGTTTCAAAAATTGTAATAGATGGTGCAAGCGTTCTTGTACCCGCCGTCTGCCACAAATTGCTAAAAAAGATTCTGTTTGCTGTAACCGCTGCTTAATTTTTGGTAGAAGTATATGGCTCAGTGTTGCAGAAGCTGATACTTCTGCTGCATAAATTGACACTAACTCAACATCAGCAAGCGCTGTTGCTTGGTAAATGTCTAAAGATGTCAAACTAGAGCCAAAAACCATTCCTGCTGTTGCCAATCCGATTAGCACTTCTTCACCCGTTTCACAGTAGGTACTGAGTTTCACCAAACCTTGAGAAACATACCAAATTACTAATGGGTTGAGGGGAATAGTTTCTCCTTTATCATATTTATGTAGGGGGCGATTGTTGAAAATGTCACTCTTGTCTTTAACTCTTGCTGATTCTAACTGCTGACGCTGGGTTATATTACGCACCATCCAGCGCAGAGAAATTGCCTTACCCTGCTGATTGCGGACAACTGTCACTGTCAAAGCTGCATAAAATAGCTCGCCATAACGTTGTTGCAAACGTACCAATAACTCTTTAACTTTGTCTGATTGCAATACCTGTATCAGTTCGTTGCGAACTTGCTGACGTTCTTCTACAAGCACAAAGTTAACTATTGGTTTTCCCACTAAAAAATGCTTGGAAACATTCAACAACTTAGCTGCGGTGAGGTTAGCTTCTTGGATGATTCCTTCTGTATTAGTCACTAAATAGCCGTCTGGCGCTAACTCGAATAAATCTTGGTAGTGATAGCGTTCTGCTTCTAGCCAATTCCGTGTTTTTGCTAGTTCCTCGTTTTGCTGATAAAGTTCCTCTGCCGCTAACTGTACTATCTTTGAGGTGTTATGGAGTTCCTTAAAAGCTTCCGGCAACAAATCAGGGGAAATCCAAGGTAATAAACTAGCAGTTTGGTATAAATCTGCTAAACGCTTGTGCAATATTTCTGTACGTTGGACAAATTTTTCTATGTTCACTTTAAATTCTCGCTATTTGCTTGCAGAAGTTGAGCAAAAAATCTACTAAGTAAATTCTAGAAAAAATTGCGGCATACCTAATTTTATTGAATGATAAATTTAACTTATTGTAAATTGCAATTTTTATGCAATTGAAGTCATAAAGTTTAGATTTATTTTAGGTTTTGGACAATTTATATCCTCCAGGCACTACAGATGGGCCAGTTTTTAAATGGCATGTGTAGCATTCAACCTAGATGCTCAAAGTAAAATTGAATCTAGCAAATTACAAAGTATCTCCTAAGATATTTGTTTACTAAAAAGTTTACAGGGTTTTGCTAAGTATTACTTCTACCCTTGGTGGTAAAATTCTGTAAACTCAGCTAAATACGAGTACCAAATCTGCCATCTAAGATTATGCTAATTTTTGACTAAACTGATAAGCCAGTCAAAATGATGGCACTAGCAAAGAGCAGAGACCACACTCGGAAAACCTTACATCTTAACCTTCATTTCTGACTATTATTGTTGAATCCGTTTTGTCATTCCCCCAATAAATGTTTTAGTTGCTAATAATAATTGTTTCCATTTTACTAAGAATAACTGATAAGACCTTCCCTAACTTCCGTCACAAGAATCAAGCGACTACTACCAAAGATATAGAATCTAAGTTAAGTTCGTTGGTGATTCTGAATACTTCGCCTATTAATAAAATTCATAACAAGATTCCCAACTTCTTTAAGAGAACGTTTTAAAAGTATTATTGCTAACACCAAAAGCTTAGAAATCTAAACCTTACTCCTTGGTAGGGCTTAGATTTCATATCTACGCTAGGTACTTCTCCTTTAGCGCAGACCTTCCCAATTTCTTTAAGAAGTTGGGAAGGTCTGCCTTTCCATTTTCAAATTCATTATAAAACTATCTGACGCGGGTAAGAGTAAAACTACTGAGAACAAGCAATGGTCAAACTACTATATCTAGAATTGCAAAGATAAATATTAATAAGTTAAAAAGCTTTGTATAGCCAATCACGTATGAACTTAATAATTATCCGCCTCTTTAGTTAGAGGATAAATGAAGTAGTAAGCTGGTGTAATTTAACAATGCGTAACAGCTAATCAACGCGCAAGTTACAAGGAGTGATGAGTGAGGTGTCAATGCGATAAAATCTCATCATTCCTTTTTACTTACATCAGTTTATGAGCCAATACGCTTGGGTTAGCCCCAAAAACCCTAAACTACGTAGGTTGGGAAGCCACTGCGCCCTTGCGGTTTGCCGACTTGTACCCCTACGGGGAAGCAAGCTACGCTTTTAGCGTTCCCTTCAGGTAGCAAGTGGCGTTTGAGGAACGAAACCCAACATTTGCAGGACTTTGTTGGGTTGCGCAAAGTTTCAACCCAACTTTTCTTGCATGAAGCGATCGCACAGCGTATTGAGTAGGGTAACTTAGAAGAATCAAAAGATGTTTTAGGATTGCTGCTAGCAGCTGTTGATGAAGACGGCAATAAGTTGAGCGAAGCACAGATAATCAACGAGGCATTATTACTAAAAAATCAAATTTACCCGGAGTCCCGCGATTTTGAGCAATGGCAGCATTAGGTATAAAAAGACCAGTAATTAGCAGAGAAGATGCAATCAAAAGTTTCTTAATCTGCATAAAAACAGTTAGTTTCCATTAAAAATAAAGTTATATACGATACATTGTTAAGGGTCAAGAATCAAACTGCTTTGGGGAGTCATTTGTCATTAGTTATTCTCCCTTTGCTCCCCCTGCCTCCCCTGCTTCCTCATCTCCCCAATCCCCGATTATCAATGAATTTAGAAAAAGCAAATCTTGGTAGGGATTCTGGGATATCCTTAGATAAGTGAAAGATTTGCCAAAAATAGTAAGAATGAAGCTGGCAGCAAGAGTAAGTCAGGTAACACCTTCATTAACCTTAGCGATCGCAGCCAAGGCTAAGGCACTGAAGGCGGAAGGAATAGATGTTTGTAGTTTTAGCGCTGGAGAACCAGATTTTGATACCCCAGCGCATATTAAAGCCGCAGCAGTAAAAGCTTTGGATGAAGGCAAAACCAAATATGGTGCAGCAGCCGGAGAACCAAAGTTAAGGGAAGCGATCGCCCACAAGCTTAAAACCGACAATGGTCTTGATTACAAGTCAGAGAATGTGATTGTCACCAATGGCGGTAAGCATTCTCTGTACAACTTAATCGTGGCATTGATCGATCCAGGTGATGAGGTAATTATCCCTGCACCCTACTGGCTAAGTTATCCCGAAATGGTGACTTTGGTCGGTGGAGTCCCGGTGATTGTGCCTACAGATGCCACGACGGGTTATAAAATTACTCCCGAACAACTCCGTAAAGCAATTACGCCGAAGACGAAGTTATTTATCCTCAACTCTCCATCTAATCCCACTGGGATGGTGTACACGCCAGATGAAATCAAAGCACTGGCGCAGGTAGTAGTTGATGCAGATATCTTTGTTGTCTCTGATGAGATTTACGAAAAGATTCTCTACGACGGTGCAGAACATATCAGCATCGGTTCTCTTGGGAAGGAAATTTTTGACCGTACTTTGATTAGTAATGGGTTTGCGAAAGCTTATTCTATGACTGGGTGGCGTCTCGGCTATTTAGCGGGGCCCGTAGAAATCATTAAAGCAGCGAGTTCCATCCAAGGGCATAGTACATCTAACGTGTGTACCTTTGCCCAATATGGTGCGATCGCGGCGCTACAAAGTCCTCAAGATTGTGTCGAAGAAATGCGTCAAGCCTTCGCCAAACGACGACAGGTGATGCTAGACAGACTCAACGCCATTCCCGGATTGAGTACTGTAAAACCAGATGGCGCTTTTTATCTGTTCCCTGATATCAGCAAAACCGGTCTAAAATCCCTAGAATTTTGTGACGCTTTACTAGAAGAACATCAAGTTGCTGTCATTCCCGGAATTGCTTTTGGCGCTGATGACAACATTCGCCTTTCCTACGCCACAGATATGGCAACGATTGAAAAGGGAATGGATAGATTAGAGAAATTTGTCAAGTCGCGTATTTAGTTGGTTGTCATTTGTCAGTTGTCACTTGTCATTTGTGAGGAGTATTTCTCTACTCTTCAACTATTTAACTCCACCTTTTCGACTTAGAACTGGTGGAGTTCATTTTTAAAGCTCAAGTTCCGTGTTCCGAAGTTCAAGTTTCGTGTTCCGAAGCTCAAGTTTCGTGTTCCGAAGCTCAAGTTCCGTGTTCTGAAGTTCAAGTTTCGTGTTCCGAAGCTCAAGTTTCGTGTTCCGAAGCTCAAGTTTCGTGTTCTGAAGCTGAAATTTCGTGTTCCGAAGTTCAAGTTCTAGGGGTTTTTAGTAAAACATCGCTTGTTTCATTGGCTCTATGTTATCTAAAAACAACTCACGGGATTCAAGATAATATAAGATTGCTTCAATAGGATCTCGTGCTTCGGTTGGGTAATACCTTTGTTCGTATGCTTTCACAAGCGTAGTTAAAACTTCCAAGCGGTCAAACTCTGGTGTATTTAGTTCTGCATCAAACAATCTTTCAATTTCATCAAGTGCAGCACGATAATCAGCTTCGGTATGGATAAGATGGGGTTCAAGCATAGGTATTTCTCCTTCAAATACTTATTACATCTACGTTCTCGTATTCTTTAAATAATTATGGACGTGTGGGCAATTATGCTGCCAACACCAGCGAATATGAACAAAATATACGAAATAACTTTATCTCTTCATTTATAAAATGAAAAGTTTGATACCGCCAAAAATTTTGATTTAAACTTTTGGGTTGATATTTTTAGATTAGGTAACAATCGGGGAGAACTAGGGGAGCAGGGGAGCAGGGGAGCAGGGGAGCAGGGGAGCAGGGGAGCAGGGGAGCAGGGGAGCAGGGGAGCAGGGGAGCAGGGGAGCAGGGGAGCAGGGGAGCAGAGGAGAAGTTGCAGTAAGTCTTTCCCCTCTGCCCCTCTGCCCCTCTGCCCCATCACCTCTACATCAGCTGCATCTCTTGTAATCCCTGGCGTAGTCTCTTTGCCTCTTCGGGATTATACCTTTCGTGAAGGGCGATCGCTTTTTTAAAAGCTGTTAAACTATCTTGATGATTGCCAACTTTCAGCAACACTACCCCCAAATTCTGATATGCTTCAGCATAGTTGGGATTTAAGGTAATTGCATGTTGATAATATACGATCGCATCTGCAAATAAACCCAAAGCCTTAAATGTCATCGCCAAATTATAATGTCCAAAAACGAAAGTAGGATCGATTTTCAAAGCTGTGGCATAAGCAGTTTTTGCACCGTTGAAATCTCCTGCTGCTTTGAGTAAGTTACCCAAGTTGTTGTATGCTCCTAGTTTGAGCATGGGATAAATTGGCAATTTGATGGCAGCTTGATAGTGATAAATCGCTTGTGGGGATTTTTGCAACCGACTGTAGGCAATGCCTAAATGATAATGGAGTTCATATAAAATATCGTAGTTGTCTTCAGCAAGGGTGATTCCATGTCTGAGCAAATCCATACCTTGAGAAATTTTCCCAGTTTGCACATACAACGCTCCTAATTTACTGCAAACATAGGGATCGTTGGGATGAGTTGCGAGAAACCCTTCCATCGCTGTAGTGGCTTTGGCATATTTGTTATTTTGAGCGATCGCACTTTTTTGATATCCTGTGTGTATAAGTGCAACTCCAGGTAAATAACCTATTTGCCAGTGGGGTTCTTTGGTTAAAATTTCTGATACACTATCATCTACTAAAGCATGGTAAGGCCGGTCAAAACGAATATCTGGATGATTGCGGAATAGCCTGGAAACCAGAGAATAGGGAGATTGTTCTGCACCAACTTCTTGGCGGACGAGGTTGAGGAGCAAATATTCATCTCTTGCGATCGCCTCTCGTAACTGCGGTACAATTGCTGGAGTCAGAGTTTCATCAGCATCTAATACCAAAATCCAATCACCAGTGACATATTTGAGAGCTGCATTGCGGGCAGCACTGAAGTCATTACACCATTTAAAATGATGAACTTTTGCACCGAGTTGTTGGGCAATATTGGGAGTGCGATCGATTGACCCTGTATCCAAGACTATCATTTCATCCACTACTTTTCTCACACTGCTCAGGCATTTAGGCAGTGTTGCTGCTTCGTTTTTCACAATCATGCATAGACTCAAACTCATAATTTAAAACTTGGGAGTAGGGAGTAGTGAATAGAGGGATAAGGGAGATGAGAAAGCAACATCTTTACTTTCTATTCCCTTTAACAGGGATAGACTCTGCATACTAAAAAATTTGCTTTGATTGTGAAATGTTACAATCAAGGCTTTTGTATAGAGCATAAATACTGGCAGATGGTATTAATGATGACGGTGTAATGGATAAACTGTCAATATAAATAACCAGTGTCAATTTATGCCGATCCATCTGAGTTTACAGGTAATATAAAATTGCTAGCGTAGACGTAGCACGCACTTCTCTACGAGATGCTGCGCGTAGCTTGCTTCCAAGTTCGCGGAGCGTGGGTTAGGCAAGTGGTACGACAAAGCTACTTCGACTACGCTCAGGGCAAGTCGCTCAGTACAAGTCTGTTACCATCAGAGACATCGCATCAGGGAATATTAACTGAATCTGGGTTGGACTAACTATTTAGCTGTTATTACCCATTTTTTATGATTATATAACTATAATACACATTATCTAAAAGTCATATATGTAATGAAAAACTCACTTACCAGAACATTCCAAAGATATTTGCGATCGCTTAAGCGTTGGTTCTCAGATACGCCAGAGAGGGCACTTTTAGAAGCTTACCAAGCAGCTCAGAGAATTAAAAATATTGAGAACGAACATTTTGATAACAAAAAAATATCTTTACAATCAGTAAATTATACTGAAAATGTAATGTCTTATTGGCAAGTATATCTTAATAAGAACCTAACTATTATTAAGATCAGGCTTGCAGAATTCCAGCTTAGTCGGGGAATTGTCAATATTTCTAATTCTGTTTTGTTAGAAAAATTGAAGGTTATTGATGAAGTAGTAGAGAAATATGCTATCAAAGGTGAAGTAATTAATAATACTCCCTTAGTGCCAAATTATCAGCCTTTAAACATTAATGATAACGAAATAAAAAAACAGCTAAATTCATCTCATATAAACGATCCTCAAATTAACCCTCCAATTCCAAAACCTAGAGTGCCTAAGAGTTCTGTTGGCAGAAGAATTAATAAAATTCAAGCAGATTTTGCACCGCAGACAGAAGAAGAATTTATCAGGAATTATCGCCTTTCTAAAGGTAGAACAATAATTGCCCTGCGATTTTTGATAGTTCTCATTATTGTACCGCTTTTAACTCAGTATTTATCTAAAGAATTTATCGTAACTCCAATATTAGAAAGGGTTAGAGGAGATAATGTAACTCAAATATTCATCAATTCTGACATGGAAAAAGAAGCTCTCCATGAATTACATAATTTTCAAGAAGAATTGAGATTTGAATATTTTATTAATGAAGCACCACCACTTTCTTCAGAGTTAACACAAGAAAAAGTCAAAAGTAAAGCAATTGAAATCTCGGAAGCATTTAGCAGAAAAAGTAATAGTAGCATTAGTAATGCTTTTGCGGATTTAATATCACTTTTTTCTTTTGGCATAGTTATTGCCATGAGCAAAAAAGAAATTGCGATCCTTAAGTCTTTTATGGATACCATTGTCTCTGGTCTGAGCGATAGTGCCAAAGCTTTTTTAATTATTCTGTTTACAGATATATTTGTCGGATTTCACTCACCAGATGGGTGGGAAGTCCTGCTTGCGGGATTGGCAGAACATTTAGGTCTACCAGCCACTAGAAATGTAATCTTTTTCTTTATTGCTACATTTCCTGTGATTTTAAACACGATCTTTAAATACTGGATATTCCGCTATCTCAGTCGTTTATCTCCATCGGCATTAGCTACATTAAAAGAGATGGACGAATAGTTTTTCAGGAGGCAGGAGATAGGAGGCAGGAGGCAGGAGGAACCCACGTTTTAAAACGTGGAATTTATCTTGGACGCTTTGTACCTCGCGCATTTTTTGCTGATACAATCCCTCTTTTAAACTGGGCTTTATACCCTGAAACTTTAGTTTTAATTAATACTTCTTTCCTCCTGCCTCCTGCCTTCTGCCTCCTGCCTTTTTTTGTAATTATCCAACGCCCAAATTCACTTACTTTGAGCAAAGAATCTATTTTTTTCCAGAAATCAATTAATTACAAATTACGAATTATTTTCACGCAATTGTCTTTTGATTCGCTAGGCTATGTATATCCTGGTTTTTCCGAAGTATACTATGGATTTTGAAAGCAAAGCTAATGCCTCAACTCCTACAGACAACATAGAGTTTGCTCAACCAACTACTACCCGTAAGCCACTGGAACTGCTGCGAGATACTGAGGCTTTACTTCGTCGCCCAACTGTAGCGAAACTGTCGCCGATTTTGCCATCAAAACTGAGTAATAGATTCCAAGCAGCCTCATCTTTGGCGGATGACTCCTTTAAGGAACTAGCAGAAATTGACCTAAATACTATTAGTGATTTTGAACTGCGTTCTGCACGAATTCTTATTGGCTTGAGCCTTGTTGGTTTTGGGGCGCTGATGATATTGGTGCTGCTGCTATATTTAAATACATTGCATCCAAAAACCAGTACAGTTGTACAGATTCGGGAATATTGGTATCAATATATTTGGTTTGTCTGTTTAGGTATCACAGGGATGTTTATCTTGGGTCGTGAAGCAATGCGTCCTATGCCCAAGCGGCGGAAGTAAGTAGATGAGAATAAATCGAAGTAGATTAAGTAATGTAATAAATCTTGAGATTAGTTCTTAGTCAGGGGTAAAGCCATCATTTGTTCGCGTAGCGTCTCGCAGAGAGGACTAAAGTCCTCATTACAAACTTTTAATTATTTACGTTGCTTTACTTAACTTTCAGGAATTAACGCTTCAAAATGTGCTTGTGTATTAAATAGTTGCTAGGAGATTTTATACATGAATCATGATGCTTTCATTGTTCCGCCAGGTTCAAAGATTTCTCTGAAAAAAAACTATGACCCAGCTTATAAAACTGATTTTCATCAAAAAAGTGATGCTGCAACCAAATTACAGGTAGATATTGAACGACTAGCTAATTACCAAAATATTCTCTATGCTCAAAACACCTATGCTCTGTTGATTATTTTTCAAGCAATGGATGCTGCTGGCAAAGACAGCACTATTAAACACGTAACTTCTGGTGTTAATCCGCAGGGATTTCAGGTGTTTAGTTTTAAGGGCCCCAGTGCGGAAGAATTAGACCATGATTACTTGTGGCGCTCAATGAAAGCTCTGCCAGAAAGAGGAAGAATTGGTATATTCAACCGTTCATACTATGAAGAAGCGCTAGTGGTTCGCGTACATCCAGAAATGCTTCAGAAACAACAACTTCCTCACATTCCTAATGGAAATAAGATATGGAAACAGCGTTTTGAAGAAATAAATAACTTTGAAAAATATCTGGTTGATAATGGCGTAATTATTCTGAAGTTTTTTCTAAATGTCTCTAAGTCAGAGCAGAAAAAACGTTTTTTAGAACGGATTGACTCTCCTGATAAAAATTGGAAGTTTTCAGATAACGATGTCCGAGAACGAGCTTTTTGGGATGATTATATGAATGCTTATGAAGAAGTTTTTAATAATACTAGTACTAAATGGGCACCGTGGTATATTATCCCTGCCGATCGCAAATGGTTTACACGCCTGACTGTTGCTAATATTATCTGCACAAAATTAGAAGAACTAAATCTGCAATACCCAAGAGTTAGTGAGGAACATAAGCAGCAACTTTTGGAAGCGAAACGTATTCTAGAGCAGGAAGATTAACCTGTGAATTCGCTCGGTAAAGGCAAAAAAATACTGAAGTAGCTCAGATATACCGTATGATATATATAAATAAGAATACAAAAATGTAACTTAATTAATGCTATTTGTAACTAAAGAAGTTACGCGGATAGTCATAAGCGCAAAATCATGATTGAAATGGCAGAAAATGCCAAAAATCATCCACCTCACTTTACTAATGCTGCCTTTGATATAGTGGCGATCGCAGCCTCAGCAGGCGGTCTGACTGCTATAGTTAAAGTGCTATCGACTCTACCTGCAAAATTTCCAGCCGCGATCGCCATTGTGCAACACCTTGCTCCCGAACATCCGTCGTTCATGGCAGAAATTCTCAGTCGGCGCACAGATATTACTGTCAAACAGGCACAAGAAGGAGATTACCTTACCCCAGGAACGGCTTACGTTGCCCCACCTAATCGTCACTTGTTGCTTAACGGTGACGGTACACTTTCCTTATCACAGTCTGAATTAGTACATTTTTTACGTCCTTCGGCTGACTTATTATTTGAATCAGTTGCAGCCACTTACAAAGACAGAGCGATCGCCCTTGTATTAAGTGGAACGGGTAGCGACGGCGCGATGGGAGTAGAAGCGATCAAAAAAATGGGTGGTACTGTCATTGTCCAAGACGTAAAAACTGCCGAATTTTCCGGAATGCCCTCCGCCGCAATTAACACTGGCAATGTAGATTTTATTCTCCCCCTTGATGAAATTTCCAGCACCCTAGTGACTTTGGTCATGGGAGAATCTAACTAACCAGAGGGGTAGGGGGCAGGGGAGCAGAGAGGCAGAGGAGCAGGGGAGCAGGGGAGCAGGGGAGATATGTTTTAGAATGCAAGTTAGTGTCACTATAAATTAATGAGTCTTTGAACTCCTTTAATGAGCCTTTGATACTCATTAATGAGGTTTTGAACTCCTTTAATGAGCCTTTGATACTCATTAATGAGGCTTTGAACTCCTTTAATGAGCCTTTGAACTCCTTTAATGAGGCTTTGATACTCATTAATGAGCCTTTGAACTCCTTTAATGAGTCTTTGATACTCATTAATGAGCCTTTGAACTCCTTTAATGAGCCTTTGAACTCCTTTAATGAGCCTTTGAACTCCTTTAATGAGCCTTTGATACTTGCAGACGTAGCTTGAAACTTTTCCCCCTGCCCCTCTGCCCCCCTGCCCCCCTGCCCCTCCCTAACCTATGACTTCCGCAGAAAAAGATCCTAAATTTGAAAATCTACTGGTTTATCTAAGACAAAGCCGGGGATTTGATTTTACAGGCTATAAGCGCTCGACTTTGATACGTCGAGTATTCAAGCGGATGCAGTCATTAACCATAGAAAATTTTGAAGAGTATCAAGACTATTTAGAAGTTTATCCAGAAGAATTTAATTATCTTTTCAATACGATTTTAATTAACGTCACTGCTTTTTTTCGAGATTCATCAGCTTGGGAATACATAGCAGAGGAAATACTGCCTAATCTGATTAAGAATAAAAAAGCTTCCGATCAAATCCGCATCTGGAGCGCTGGCTGTGCTTCTGGCGAAGAAGCTTATACCCTGGCAATGTTGATGGCCCAAATATTGGGAGCAGAGGAATTTCGCCAACGAGTGAAAATCTACGCCACAGATGTAGATGAAGATGCTCTCAACCAGGCTAGGCAAGCGGTTTCTTCAGCAAAAGATGTCCAAGATGTGCCAGATGAACTGCGGCAGAAATACTTTGATATTGTCGGAAATCGCTATATTTTCCGCCAAGACTTGCGCCGCTCAGTGATTTTTGGTCGCCACGATTTACTTCAGGATGCGCCCATTTCGCGCTTAGATTTATTAGTCAGCCGCAATACATTAATGTATTTTAATTCTGAAACTCAAGGGCGAATTCTGGCCCGGTTTCATTTTGCACTAAATGATAATGGCTATCTCTTTTTGGGAAAAGCAGAGATGCTATTGATGCATTCTAGTCTGTTTACGCCGCTGGACTTGAAAAACCGGATATTTACTAAGGTATCGACGGTGAATTTACGCGATCGCCTCTTAGTTATGGCAAATTCAGTAGATGATGAATCTAGCAGCCGTTTGGCTAGAAATCTCCGGCTGCGAGATTTGGGTTTTGATACAGCTCCAATCGCCCAAATAGTCGTTGATATCAATGGCACTCTGGTATTAGTAAACGAGCAAGCGCGGATTTTGTTCGGCCTTTTCCCCAAAGATTTAGCTCGTCCCTTCCAGGATCTAGAACTTTCCTATCGTCCTGTTGAATTGCGATCGCTAATTGAACGGGCTTATAACGAACGCCGCCCTGTAACCCTAACAAATGTAGAGCGCTATTTGTCTAACACAGAAACCCAATATCTAGATGTACAAATTACGCCTTTACAAGAAACAGACACTAGCTTTTTAGGGGTCAGTATCTCTTTTCATGATGTCACCCGTTATATTAAACTCCAAGATGCCCTGCAACGTTCCCAACAAGAATTAGAAACTACCAACGAAGAATTACAATCTACCAATGAAGAGTTAGAAACTACCAACGAAGAATTACAATCTACCAATGAAGAATTAGAAACTACCAACGAAGAATTACAATCTACCAATGAAGAATTGGAGACGATGAATGAAGAACTCCAATCTACTAATGAAGAATTACAGACAATTAATAACGAACTGAGCGAGCGCACCACAGAACTCAATCGCACAAATATTTTTATCATCTCTATTCTTAGAAGTCTGCAAACGGGAGTAGTGGTAATTGACAGCAACTTTAATATCTCTACTTGGAATTACATGGTAGAAGATTTATGGGGCTTGCGAACTGAAGAAGTGCTCGGCAAGTCTATCTTCAGCTTAGATATTGGGCTACCCGTCGAGCAGTTGCGATCGCCTATTCGGGAATCCCTATCCGGTAAAAAGCAGTTTCAAGAAATGATCCTCGATGCTACCAATCGTCGGGGTAGGCAAATAAAATGTTACCTAGCAATTACTCCGCTGCTTGGGATTGAAATGCAAGGAGCAGTTTTGATGATGGTAGATGTAGAGAGAGTCAGCAGTATGATTTCTACTCAAGAAATGGAGAAACGGCAGCAGCAGGAATGAGGGAGGCAGGGGGCAGGGGAGCAGGGGAGCAGGGGAGCAGCACTTCTCTACGAGAGGCTGCGCTCAGTGACCGGGAAGTAGGGGAGCAGGGGAGAAGTTAAGGATATTCCGTTAAAATCAATTTGCTACGATACTCAGCCAAATTTAAATTCTGGAGTTTTGTGACTCTGTGCTTACTCAGTTACCGACTATCAACGCCCTGAAACAGCCCACTAGTACTGCTTGGGTAGAACAAGCGATCGCTAATTTAGATATCATCTTACTCGACCACTCCCACTGCGAACGCAAAGCAGCAGGCGTGGCCTTGAACATGATGTTTCGCTACCCTTCCAATACTAAAATGGTTCGGGAGTTAACTGCGATCGCCCGCGAAGAACTAGAACATTTTGAGCTAGTTAACCAATGGTTAGAACGCCGGAATATTCCCCTAGCTCCCCTACCACCGCCTCCCTACGGCGCGGGTTTAAAAGCTCAAGTACGCCCCAAAGAACCTGAGCGATTTCTGGATTCCTTACTAGTCACTGGTTTAATTGAAGCTCGCTCTCACGAACGCCTGGGACTATTAGCTGCTCACTGTCCAGAGCCAGAGTTAGCAAAATTTTATCGTGGGCTAATGGCATCCGAAGCGCGTCACTACGGTATATATTGGGTTTTAGCTGCTACTTATTTCGACAAAGAAATTGTCATGCAGCGACTTGATGAATTAGCAATTGTCGAAAGCGAGTTGCTGGCGACTTTGCACCCAGAACCTAGAATTCACAGTTAGTAGACTAACCCAACAGATATGAAGCTTCAGCTAACACACCTGAGACTGCTTGTCTCCAACTACAAAGATTCTTTTCTGTTCTACCGGGATCTGCTGAAATTTGATGTCGATTGGGGCGATGAAAATAGCGGATATGCTGAGTTTAATACCGGATATCTCAAGCTGGGTTTACTCAAACAAGAATTAATGGCTGAAGTAGTCCCAAGAATTGAACAGCCTTCATACGTTGTCAATCGAGATAAAATAGTCTTGATTTTGGCAGTGGATAATGTGGATGAGGTCTATGAGCAAGTAAAGGCTCAAAATGCGCTCGTTGTGACTCAACCACAAGATCGCCCAAGCTGGGGAATCCGCACAGCTCATTTGCGCGATCCTGATGGCAATCTGATCGAAATCTACAACAATCTCGGAATTATCAGTTAAAAGTTCCTGCCAACAAGGTTATGAAGTAATTAATCATGAATTAGCATGATACAGAAATGGCTTTCTATTGTTGGCATTGGGGAAGATGGATTACAGGGGTTAAGCGCGATCGCTCTTTCTTTAATCGATCGAGCGAAAGTAATTGTGGGAGGCGATCGCCATTTAGCAATGCTCCCTACAGACGATCGACGTGAGAAACTAGTCTGGACATCTCCCATTAGTACTTCTGTAGAGGAAATCATCCAGCGTCGCGGCCAGTCAATCTGCGTACTCGCAAGCGGCGATCCCATGTGTTACGGCATTGGTGTCACCTTGATACGGCGAATTCCCGTCTCTGAAATGACGATTATCCCCGCACCTTCAGCCTTCAGCCTCGCCTGTGCCAGGGTAGGATGGTCTTTGACTGAGGTAGAAACCTTGAGTTTGAATGGTCGTCCATTCTCCCTACTCCAGTCTTACATTTACCCAAAAGCGCGGCTGTTGATTTTGAGTGAGGGTAAAGACACCCCAGCGATCGTTGCTCAAATTTTGACAAATCGCGGCTATGGTGACAGTAAAATTACCGTATTGGAGCGTATGGGCGGCGCTCATGAAAGAATTGTGGAAGGTACGGCTGCATCTTGGAGTGAAACCGAAGTAGCGGCTTTGAATGCGATCGCAGTTAATTGTATTGCCGATGCTGGGGTTATCCCATTGCCAAGATTACCAGGATTGCCAGATAACGCCTATCACCACGATGGACAGTTAACGAAGCGTGAAGTTAGGGCAATCACCCTAGCAGCTTTAGCACCCACACCAGGAGAATTATTGTGGGATGTAGGCGCGGGTTGCGGCTCAATTTCAATTGAATGGATGCGGAGTAATGCGCGATGTCGAGCGATCGCGATCGAACAAAACTCCTCTAGACTACTGTATATTGCTGACAACGCCGCCACTCTCGGTACTCCAAATCTGCAAATCATTGAAGGGAAAGCGCCCCATGCTCTGAAAGATTTGCCAGCACCAGACGCCATTTTTATTGGTGGTGGGGTTACAGCAATGGGACTTTTTGATGTTTGCTGGGAAGCACTGCGGCCGGGCGGGCGTTTAGTAGCGAATGTTGTCACGGTAGAGGGCGAGCAAACTTTATTTCAATGGCATGAACGAGTCGGTGGCAATTTAACTCGTATTGCCATTCAGCGAGCGGAACCTATTGGTAAATTTTTAGGTTGGCGAGCAATGGCGGCTGTGACGCAATGGGTAGTAGTGAAGTCTTAAAAATTGAATAAAGTTATGAGTGCGATCGCTTTTGTAATTTGGTGACAGCTTACGTAAGTTTTAATTTTTTATACACTATAGATTTTGTAAAATGTATCTTGCTGTCAAAACTATGAACAATTGTGAGTATATTCTCTACCTCTACAAACAGCAAAATGAATATCTGTCTGCGGTTAAAATGTTTAATATTTATGTGCGATCGCAGCATTTTTCAATTTTCGCTTTTTGAAGAAACTAAACATAAATAGCCGCTCATCAACCGTTAATACACTGATATTATTATACCTCAATTACTTACAATCTGCTGTCAATCAGTGATTAATAACCCTAATTTTGAACACCTTACAAAATTCCATTACTCACTGATAGTAGCTACTATGCTCTGGGTATACTAAACCAGAGAAAGAAAATTATCATCACTAGATGCAATGTTAGTAGAATCAGATAAAATATTTCCTATACTTGGCTATCGCATTATTAAGCAATTATATTCAGGTAAAAAAACCTTAGTTTATCGAGCTATCAGAGAAAAAGATCGGCAATCAGTTATTTTAAAACTGATGCGTAATGAAGATCCTAATTTTGCTGAAATTAATCAGTTTCACAATCAATACACTATTACCCAAAATCTTGAAATTCCAGGCATAATCAAACCAATAAACATAGAAAAATATCACAATAGATATGTGATAGTAATGGAAGATTTTGGTGGTATTGCCCTTAATATCTGGCAGCAAGAAGAGGAGAAAAAAGGAAATAATCCTGTTTCATTGAGTGAGTTTTTCGATATTGCCATTGAAATTAGTACAACTTTAGAACAGCTACATCGCCATCGCATCATTCACAAAGATATCAAACCTGCTAATATTTTGATTCATCCGAGCACAGGTAAGACGAGAATCATCGATTTTAGTATTGCTACTCTATTACCAAAAGAAATTCAATTTCTCACAAATCCCAACGTCCTAGAAGGTACTCTAGCTTATATTTCCCCTGAACAAACAGGACGCATGAATCGAGGTATAGACTACCGTACCGACTTTTATTCCTTGGGTATCACCTTCTTTGAACTCCTGACAGGGCAGTTACCATTTAGTACTACTGAACCGATGGAGTTAGTCTACTCTCACATTGCTAAAGAGCCGCCAAAAGCTAGCCATATTAACTCCAATATTCCTACAATTTTATCTGATATTATCAGCAAGCTGATGGCAAAAAATGCCGAAGACCGATATCAGAGCGCTCATGGACTCAGGTATGACTTGGAGAAATGTCAAAACCAATGGCAAGAGAAAGGAAAAATTACAACTTTTGAATTAGGAATTCGAGATATCTCAAATAATTTTGCCATTCCTGAAAAACTTTATGGTCGTCAAAGAGAGATTGAAATTCTCCTCACTACTTTTGACCGAGTGACAAAGGGAAGCACGGAAATGATTTTAGTCTCTGGTTACTCAGGGATTGGCAAAACTGCTGTGGTTAATGAAGTCCACAAACCCATTGCTAGACAGCGTAGTTACTTCATCAAAGGAAAATTTGACCAATTCCAACGTGATATCCCGTTGTTAGGATTGGTGCAAGCTTTGCGAGATTTAATTAGTCAAATACTTTCCGAAACAGATGCCCAAATTCAACAGTGGAAAACCAAAATATTATCGGCATTGAGTACGCAATCTCAGGTAATCATTAATGTAATTCCTGAACTGGAAATAATTATTGGCAAACAACCTGCATCTGCTGAACTTACTGGTAGCGCTGCTCAAAATCGTTTCAATTTATTGTTCCAGAGATTTATCCAAGTGTTCTCTACTAAAGATCATCCTCTGGCCATCTTTCTAGATGATTTGCAATGGGCTGATACGGCTTCCTTGAAGTTTATTCAATTATTAATGGATGGAACTTCTTCTGGCTTTGCTAATGATACAGAAAATCTATCTGAAAACAAAGGTAGTTTACTACTAATTGGTGCCTATAGGGATAATGAAGTTTCAAATCTACATCCGTTACATTTAACACTACAAGAGATTGCTAAGACAGGAGGCGTAATTAATACAATTAAACTCTTACCTTTAAGCCAGATTGATTTAAATCATCTAATTGCTGATACGCTGCGCTGTCCAGAAGTCATTGCTGTGCCTCTGACTCAAATGGTGTTTTTCAAAACTAAAGGAAACCCCTTCTTTGCATCTCAATTTCTCAAGTTATTATATGATGACGAATTAATTGAATTAAATGTTGATGCTGGTTATTGGAAGTACGATATTACCAAAATCAAAACTTTATCTCTTACAGATGATGTAGTAGAGTTCATGGGCATACAAATAGAAAAATTGCCCCAAAATGTACAAAATGTATTAAAAATATCTGCTTGTATTGGTAATGAGTTTGACTTAAAAACATTGTCACTTGTTAATGAAAAATCCGTAATAGATACTGCATCTGACTTATGGCAAGCGTTGCTTGAAGGACTAATTATTCCTCAAAAAGATGGTTGTAATTTTGTACCAGAAAATGATAGACAACTATTAAGTTTTTCAACTAGAGACTCAGAAAATTTCTCAGCAACTAATTATCAACTCCCCAGATATAAATTCGTACATGACAGAGTTCAGCAAGCAGCTTATTCTCTAATTCCCAAAGACCAAATCAAGCAAATGCACTTAAAAATTGGGCTGCTTCTTTTGAAAAATAGCCCAGTTGCTGAACGGGAAGAAAATATTTTTGAGCTTGTCAATCATTTGAATATTGCAGCTGAATTTATCACCCATCAAGCTAAACGTAATGAGTTAGCTGAAATGAATCTAATTGCTGGGCGTAAAGCTTTAGTATCAACAGCTTATTCATCGGCACTTAAGTATTTAACTACTGGAATTGAGCTACTAGCAGATGATAGTTGGGAAACTAAATATAATATCACCTTAGCTTTGTATAATACGGCAGCAGAAGCGGCATATCTTAGTGGTGACTTTGAATATACAGAGAAATTTGTCCAGGTTGTGTTGGTAAAAGCGAAAACTCCACTAGATCGAGCGAAAGCTTATGAAGTTGAAATACAGTCTTATGGTGCGCAAGGAAAAGAACTAGAAGCTGTCCATATTGCAAAAACCTTTTTGAAAACTTTGGGAGTAGAGTTTCCTACAAATCCCAGCCAATCAGATATTCAGTTAGCAATAGAAACAACATCTGTAACAATGGCTAATAGATCCATTCAAGATTTAATTGAACTGCCGGAAATTACAGAAGCACAACCACTGATAATCATGCGTATTCTATCTTGTACAATTGGTTTTGCTTATACAGTTGCGCCGGAATTATTCCTGTTGATTATTCTGAAACAGATCAATTTATCTATCAAATTTGGTAATTCTCCTTTCTCTGCTTTTGCATATGTGATGTATGGAGTAATGTTGTGTGGGGTAATAGGAGACATTGATTCTGGATATAAATTTGGGAAACTAGCTGATAGTTTGTTGTCTAATTTCCAAACAAGAGAAGTAACTGGCAAGGTTATGGAACCATTTAATCATTTTATCAGACATTGGAAAGAGCATCTAAAGCAAACATTAAAACCTTTACTTGAGACTTATACTATTAATCTCGAAGTAGGAGATATGGAATTTGCAGCTTATGCTCTTTCTGCTTACTGCCAACATGCATATTTTATCGGACAAGAACTTGTAAAACTTGAACAAGATATAGAAATATATAGCAATACTATTAGGCAAATAAAGCAAGAAAGAGTATTTTATTGGAATGAAATATTTCGGCAGACAGTCTTGAATCTTCTAGGAAATGTTAAAAATCCACAGAGTTTAATTGGTGAAGTGTATAATGAGGATAAAATGCTCCCACTTCATCTGAAAGCTAAAGATGGAGTAGCACTGTTTTACCTGTATTTCTGCAAACTTCACCTATCTTATTTGCTGGGCGATTACTCTCAAGCTCTTAAAAATACAGTAATGACAGAAAAGTACTTATATGCTGGTGTAGGCATGTTCGTTACTGCTCAATTCTATTTCTATGATTCATTAACACATCTAGCAGTATATTCTGATTTCGAGGAATTTGAACAAAAACAAATCCTGCATAGAGTGACAGAAAATCAGAAAAAAATGCAAAACTGGGCAGATCAGGCTCCCATGAATCACTTGCATAAATTTTATTTAGTAGAGGCAGAACGGCATCGAGTTGTTGGTCAATATCTTGAAGCAATAGATAATTATGAATATGCTATTTCCCTTAGCAAAGAAAATAAGTACATTAATGAAGAAGCTCTTGCTTGTGAATTAGCTGCTAAATTTTATCTCGAATGGGGTAAACAAAGAATTGCCCAATTATACCTCAATGATGCTTACTATTGCTATGTTAGCTGGGGAGCTTTAGCCAAAGTTTATGACTTGCAAAAACGCTATCCTCAATTACTTCTCCCCACGATTCAGCAAGAAGAACTTAGCTATTCTTACAGTAACAATAATTTACCTGAACTGGGTCTACACCTATCTACACTTAGCAATAAATCTACTCTGGTGACGAATGAAACTGTCATTGGCTCCAACACTAGTATTTCAGATATGTTAGATTTGGGAACTGTCATTAAAGCTTCTCAAGCAGTATCTGGAGAGATTGAATTGGAGGCACTCCTTTCTACTTTAATGGAAGTTGTGATGGAGAATGCAGGAGCTTCTAAATGTGTGCTGATATTGAGTGAAGCTAATAACTTAGACTTAACTATTGCAGCAATTAGTTGTGCTTCCACTTTTAGAGATCCTCACACAGAGTTTTTATCTATTCCTTTCGAGTCTACCGATCTTGTTCCTATTTCTTTGATTAATTATGTCAAACGAACCCAAGAAATATTAGTAATTGATGACATTACAGATAAAGCTTATTTTGCAGTAGATAATTATATTAACCGTGAGGAACCAAAAAGCATATTATGTATTCCAATGCTCAATCAAGGTAAATTGCTGGGGCTGATTTATCTTGAAAATAATTTAACTACAGGAGCATTTACACGCGATCGCCTAGAAGTTCTCAAGCTCTTAACTATCCAAGCTGCTATTTCTTTAGAAAATGCCATTCTCTACAATAATTTGGCTGAAGCAAACGAGCAATTGGAAGAATACAGTCATATCCTAGAGGAAAGGGTAATAGTAAGAACAGCAGAACTCAACGAAAAAAATCAGCACCTGCAAGAAGCTCTCGAAGAATTACAAAGTACCCAAAGTCAATTAATCCAAAGTGAGAAAATGTCTTCTTTAGGGCAAATGGTGGCGGGAATTGCCCATGAAATTAATAATCCCATCAATTTTATTCATGGTAATATTAATTACACAAGTGATTATGTTCAACAATTGCTTGATTTGATTAATATCTATCAGCAACAATATCCTCATCCCTCAGCAATAGTGGAGCAAAAAATCGAGGAAATGGATATACAATTCCTCACAGAAGACCTCCCAAGGGTTCTCGACTCGATGAAGGTGGGAAGTTCCCGTATCCGAAATATTATTCTGAGCTTACGTAACTTCTCTCGTTTAGATGAATCGGAAATGAAGCCTGTCAATATCCATGCAGGCATCGATAGTACTCTAATGATTTTGCAACACCGACTTAAGGAAAAGAGCGATTGCCCAGAAATTCAAGTCTTTAAAGAATACGCGCAACTGCCGGATGTTATTTGCTATGCTGGTCAACTTAACCAAGTGTTTATGAATATTTTAAGTAATGCGATCGATGCTTTAGAGGACTACAAGAATAAAGAAGATTCTCCCAGCAAAAATCCTCAAATTCGTATTCGTACTGAACTAGGAGAAGTAAACACGTTGAAGATTCGGATTGCTGATAACGGTTATGGCATGACTGCACAGGTGATGCAGAAAATATTTGATCCATTTTTTACCACTAAGGCAGTAGGAAGTGGTACGGGGTTGGGGTTGTCAATTAGTTATCAAGTGGTAGTGGACAAACATAAAGGTCAGTTAAGCTGTGAATCAACTCCGGGAAAGGGAACTGAGTTTGTGATTGAGATTCCAATGCAACAGTCCTAAATTTAATTTCTAAGCAGAATTATTTTACGGCTGATATCTTTTTGGAAGTAATTCCTGCCGGAGCTTTTTGTATGCGGATGGATCGATTGGCATCATAATTTCTTTAATCCGCTTCCAGCCTTTTTTGTAACTCCTCACTCCCATATCGTTTATTAGCTCATCGATATAATGGAAGCTAAAAGGGAATACAGATACCCCATTGATTAAACCAGATTCCCATTCTATTTTTTTCCAGTCCCATTCTGCTTTAATCTCCTCTAACATCTTCTGGCGTGATGGTAAAACTAGGTTCCCTTTTACATACTCCACTAGCCACTGGGCACTAATATCTGATGTCAAAGGACAAAATTTACTGGAATTATAGCCGACAAAACCTAACTGCGGAATATCAGGGTGAATGAGATTGCGGTAAAGGTGGAAATTACTCAGATCGTCGATCAGCAGTTGGCGATACTTTTCTTCTAAAAAAGAGATATCTTGCTGGAATCCAGTAGCAAAGATTACAACATCTGCCTGCAATCGTTCGCCATTGTCCAGTTCCACACCGTTAGGAAAAAACCCTTTTATCTGCGTCCTTCTAGCACGGATTTTTCCGGAGCGGATATATTTATATAAGTCTTTAGACTCCAAGCCGATAGTAGATATAACCCATTTATTCAGAGGTTTGTCAGGCAACATTCTACAAGCATCAAGACCAAACTGTAGACGCAATAACATCTCGTTAATGCGCCAGAAAGCCCACACCATAGGCTTTCCCACAGTATGTAGAAATCGCTCCACTCCTTTAAGCTTACGATAAGGTAACCAAGCCTCGGCAAAGGGTGTTAAAAGAATGTACTTCATGTTGACCAGACCTAAAAAGAATCTGGGAACCTTCCACGGTATTTGCCGAAATACTAGAGTGCATTCGGAGGCTAGAGGGACAGCAAGGGTAGCGATGTCAGTGGCAGATTTGCCAAAACCTACAATTATTACCTGTTTTCCTTCAAGGACGCATGAGTTCTGAAAGTCCGTAGAATGCATCACCTGGCCTCCAGATGCGATGAAATCCTCTTTACCAGGTAAATTAGGCACTTTTGGAATGCTAAAAATACCGTTACACATGAGGATGAAATCGAATTCCTGCTCCTCTTGTTTTGTCTTACCCTCCCTATCATCCTTGTAGTTAAAGCTTACTACCCACCCTGTCCGTGTCTGTATATTCCTCTTAACCTTAATAACTTCGGCTTGGAACCGAATATGCTCCAAAACGCCGAATTGCTGGGCGTATGACTCCAAGTAATTCCTTATCTGTTCTGCTGTAGGCCACTCTGGATAGGATGCAGGCATGGGATAATCAGAGAAAGTATATGTGTCACGCGGACTTTGGACGGTCATTCCTGGATAAGTCCGAGATTTTTCCCATACACCACCGAGTCCTTTGTGTTTCTCGAACACAGTTACTTTATAGCCTTCTTCAATAAATGTCTTAGCTGCGGCTAGACCACTAATACCAGCTCCAATGATACCAATATGCTGAATATTCATGTTTAGTTGTGGGGGTATATTACGCTAGGTAGTTCATTAAGACTAGATTGCTTTTTCTGAAAATCCCTCATTTGTATTAGCACTTTGGCAAAATACAAGTCCTTTTTAGCTTTTATTATTAACCCTGTTTTGTCATTCTCGGAAAACAAGAATCTCAGCCAAATTCTGGGACTTCGATTTAATCTAGGTTTGAGGCTTTATTTCCTAACAGAAACTAAAATTTATAGACAAAAGTGAAAACTAAAGCCCCGTAAACGTTTGGGCGATTAGATTCTGCCAAAGTGACAAAAGCTGTTCATGAGCGGATCGCCCACTATGGATGAAAGAAACCATTCTGTTTTCTTAGGAGAGGGTTAAATTTGTATAGGTATCTGCTGTGCGCTATTGTTAACTAATGAACTAAATAAATGATTGTCGCTGAGGTATTCTGACTGTTCTTGAGACTTGATTACATAAGTTAAGTATTCATATTGAGAGGGCAGATTTTTGCTCAGGTAATTGGCTTTTTCCTTAATTGCCTGAAATTTAGCTAGCGCCTTCTCGTCGTCAAGATGCTCCAGCAGAGGTAAACTGCCTTCAGGCTTATGATTGAGTCCAAGTAACATTACCGAATAAGAGTATGTCTCGAATCCATGAAAATATGGATTGATATTCTTTTTATTTGGTAATCTGCTTCTCCACAACTTTAACTTTTCTTGCAGTTCCGCAGGAACTTTAATTTCTTGCTTAGTTGCTTGCCAAAACTTTGTATCTGCTCGATCGCTAGCACGGTAATGGAGTATTAAAAAGTCCCGAACACCATCTAGACAGTTAGCGATCGCTCTATTGTAGTTGCGGATCAACTCTTCATTGAACGACTTCCCTGGAAAGTGATTGACTAACTCTTCAATTCCATGCTGAATAAAAAATATCCCAGTAGATTCCAATGGTTCAACAAAGCCACTGGAAAGCCCTATTGCTACACAATTTTTCACCCATGAGTTTCTGTTACGTCCAATCCGCATCTGGATATGAGAGGCTTTGCAATTATCAGCGACATTTCCTAAATGCTGGCGAAATTCTTGTTCTGCTTCATCCGCAGAGATGAAGGCGCTAGAATAAACATATCCTGTACCATCTCTGCCATACAAAGGTATATTCCAGACCCAACCTGATGAGAGAGCAGTTGCAGTTGTGTAAGGGTTGATGCCATTTTTCTGAATATCGCTTGGTATCTGTATAGCGATCGCGCGATCGCACAGTAGCGACTCTGAATAAGAAATGAATGGCTCACCAAGAGCTTTGTTAATCAAAAGACCACGGAAACCAGTACAGTCAATGAAAAGGTCTCCACTGATAATGCCATGCTCGTTAGTGTTGAGACTATCTATGCTTCCATCCTCGGTTAAATTTACATCTAACACATCATCAACAATTTGTTTTACGCCCCTCTGTATTGAATAATCTTTCAAGAATCTAGCAATTAGATTCGCATCAAAATGGTAGGCGTAAGGATACTGCCCTTCAGCATTAGCAAGTGTTATAAGATTTTTTTCAGAAAAATGTTTCTCTGAGAATAAATGTTCTACTCTGTCATCAAAGATTTTGCCGTTAAGATATCTAGGAGACCTTTGACGATCGCACAGCGTCGGTGCCATGAAGCAGGAGTAATCAAATGGCTCATTGGCACTCTTAAGTTTCAACCACCATTCAGAGATACTGAATCCATCAATAAAGTCAAATCTTTCAAAAGGATGGTAAAAGTGTCTTCTATCTGAATTCCAATCAACAAATTTAATCCCCATCTTATAAGTAGCATTGCATTTTGGCATCCATTCAGACTCTTGTAATTCCAGAAAATCAAAAAATGACTTGATGCTACTAAAAGTTGCTTCGCCAACTCCAATTTTTGTAATATTAGAAGACTCTATCAGGGTAATCTGAATATTTTTTTTCAAGGCTTTGCTCAAATAAGCTGCCGTCATCCAACCTGCTGAACCACCACCGACAATTACAACATTTTGTACATACTGTGACATAGTAAAATTTCTCCTTCCGGCTTTAATTAGGTATTAATTATCAATTTCAAGAAGCTGGCTAGTTAATTTATACAGCTTTTAATAGTTGCTCAATCTTATGATTTTTGGCATATACCAAAAGACCATTTGTAAATTGGGTAAAAACTGTAAATAAGTTTTCAACCAGTTCAAAAGCTTCTTGTTGGGCTGCTTCTGATAATTGAATATTTTGTAACAATTCATCTATTCCAGATGAACCTGTCAGATGACCAGTTTCAACATCCAAATGGAAATCTGCAAAATATCGGCATGGTTTTTGGGTAATTGCTTTAATTTCTTTGCCAATCTCTGCTGCTACAGAAAACATTATATTGCCTGTTGCTTCGGTAACTTCAATAACTATTAGTTTTTGAATAGGAGTAGCTTGCAAAGTATATCGATAGAGTTGATAGCTCAACCAGCGAGCATTCTGAGTTTCTTCACTCCAAAGAAATTTCAATGCATCACTAAATTGCAAAGTTTTGTCAAATTCTAGATTCTTCAAATCTTCCAGAAACCACAGCCAGTGATGGTCATCTTCATAAGTATGCTTGTTAATTAATGTCTGAATTGGATCGTTTGTTGATTCTACTCGCAAAAAATACTTATTCAGTTCTCCAAAATTCATAATAAAATGAGCCGCGCATGGTGCCCAAGCTAACCTTTGTCTGGGATTTATACTTTTATCTTGCATAAAATTAAACAAGGGCAATTGAGCAAATTCTTGTTTTTTTTGTTCAATCAGTGCTAGTACTTGTTGCATTTTTAATTGTGTCAATTTTCAATGTTTAATATTCAAGCAAAAGTAACTTTCCGACTTTGTTGTGGAAAGGACAATCTGCCCAAGCTTTGGTTCTTCAATTCCCAAAGTTTTTTTGATAGTCATTAGCTCAAAACCCACTATTTAAATAGCAAATAATGTCTAATTTGTTGTATTGCAGGTTTAGTTAAGAGTGTGTAGATAATTGGTCTTTGAAGACACGATAAATCTCACCTCTACATCAGGGTTTTAGGTGTATTGTGTTATATCGTATTGAGGCTAACGCTAAATTGTAACCAGCTAATTTACTGTTATTGTTTTTACTTTAACTTCAACATATCTATGTAATAAACGTAGCCTTTACTTAAGTACGCTTGTTAAGAAACGGTCTTATATGAGCGTTTCCTGCGCTCATAAAAACCAAATCGGCTAGTTAGGCCTTCTACCTAGCTAAAATTTGAGTATATTCTTGGAAAGATTTTTAGACTTGTTGTCGCTAAAAATAGTATCAATAATTACTTCCCATCCTCCAGTATTAATGTAGACTTAGCAGTTCGCCCAAATTCTTCTGACGTATATTGCAAGTGAACTTGGGCACCAGGCCAAGAAAATGTCCAGGTGTCACAGAACGGACTAAGTAATGCAAGCTATAAACTCCTGGTTCCAGGTGGTCGGCGTAAGCGATAATGCGATCGCCTTTACAATAAAGGCAGATATATGGTGATACCTACCAGTATTTAGATACTTAGAGGTAATGACAACTGAATTCCAGCAGCGAGTCTTTTTCTCTCAGTAGTGGTAGTGCCATCGCCATAAATCATTGAAAATAAAAAAGTAACTTGATTGTCAAGTTATGAAACTCAGAGTTGTATTAGAACCCAGTGACGAAGGCGGATACACCGTCCATGTTCCCTCACTTCCTGGCTGTATCAGTGAAGGAGAAACATTAGAAGAAGCATTAGAGAATATCCAAGAAGCAATAGAACATTTACCTTGAGCCATTGGAAGATGAATGGATTACTCAAGAAGGCGTAATAGTCAGGGAATTGCTACTGTAAGCAATGGCATAAATAATTACTTCCCATCCTCCAATATTAATGTAGACTCAGCAGTTCGCCCAAATTCTTCTGGCGCATATTGCAGGTGAACTTCAGCACCAGGCCAAGAAAATGTCCCAGGTGTCACAGAACGGACTAAGTAATGCAAGCTATAAACTCCTGGTTCCAGGTGGTCGGCGTAGGCGATAATGCGATCGCGGTAGATATTTCTAAAACCAAGTTCCCAGCTATCGGCTTTTGCTTGTAATGCAGCTGTAGCAGTTTGAAAACTCGCATCCACCGCCTCAAAACCTGATGGTAGCGGATCTTTAATCACTAAATGATCCACAGGACGATCGGCGATGATTTCTAAACCAATATCAAACACTTGTCCAGAGGCTAAAGTCAAGGGTTTATCAAATGCGTAAAGACCTGTTTTTTGCAAAACTTTCTCTTCATTTAATTTGCTAATTTCTCGCGTTACTCGTAAACCATTAAATCTACCTGGTTGATTTCCTTGCAAGCGATAATTATAAGCAACCAAATAGTGCAAAATGCCATTACCTGATTTTTGTAGCGTTAAATCATTACGCCCACGAGGTAATTTATTCATCGGCACATTTAGCTGTAAGGTAGGATTTTTGTAGCCATCAAAACTATTTTCTCCTAACTTATTACCAGCTAATTCCACTGTGGCAACAAAATTAGGTGGTGTGGGTTGCAGTTGGCTATAATCTACCAAAGCTGTTAAAGCTTGGGCATTATTATAGTTGGTTTGCCATGTGCCATCGCGTCGTAATGCCAGAAGACTTTGGAATAATTTATCTATAACTTCGGGTTTACTCTGTTTGGCAATAAATAAGCGTAAAGCTTGCGCTTGCGTCGTAGTAGATGAACTCATCCATCCCCAACTAGTTGGTAAACTCACAACTGCTGTACGACCAGTTTCATAGATATTCTGTTGCAGCTTGTTCACTAATTGTTGAGATTCATCTTGCCATTCTGGGAATTGAGATAAGTATCGCGCTAGTTTAATTTGAGTTGCTACATCAAAATTATTGCGCTGTTCATAAATATCTGCGAGGAAAGTATTGCGTTTGTCTCCTAATTCTGCTAATGAGATTAAAGCATTAAGTTGCAGTTGCCTTTTACAGAGTAGTTGTTTGCAAAAGTCGTATTCTCCGGGGTTTGCTAGAACTTTTTGTAAATAAGGTTTGAGGCGAGACACCATTGCAGAATCGACTAAATTAGGGAACACCTGACTAGCTTTAGCCAAAGATTCACCCGTATAGGAGGAAACCCAAGGGTCGGATTTTTCTTGTCCGGGGAAAGCAGCAAAACCACCATCGGCTATTTGGAGTTTTTGTAATTTTTCAATTACTTGACTCGCTTGTTGGCTAGGATTAAATTCTGTAAATGTCTGACCATATTTTTGTGCAATAGTTTGCAAATTAGCAGCAATTATTAATTGACTCGCCGCCGGTTCTGTAAATGGTAAATCATCATCTTCTACAGCCTGTTTTGCTGGTGCTTTAATTTCTGGAATCAAAGTACTCGCCAATTGAATATCTAAACCTCCCGCATCAGGGAAGGTATTTTTATCAACATTCAAAGGAATCTTCACCTGTTTTTCAGTAACACCAGATTCAACGACTTGTTCTGTAATTTCAATTGGCTTAATTTCCAAAGGTACTTCAAAAGCATCTGCGGCTGTACCATTTAGCTGAGTGCTAAATCGAACTTTACCAGTTCCCACACTATCCGCCAGTATGGGAAAGCGATAAGCATGAGTTGCGGATTCAGCTTTGGTTTGCAAAGAAGCCGCTGTGGGGTTTTTGTCAGCAAACTTCACCGTACCGCTAAGTTCGCCATTAATTGAGAGATTTCCTGTATTCCCAGTGTTGTTAGTTACAGATAAACCAGCGAGGATGCGATCGCCTGGACGGGCAAATTGTGGCAAGATGGCATTAGTTAGCAGTGGCTTAGTGCTGATAAACGTCGCTTCCCCATTCCCGAAACGCAGATTCCCATCAGTGGCGACAGCCATCACTCGCCATGTAGTTAAGTCATCCGGTAATTTAAAGGTTATCTGTGCATTACCATTTGCATCGGTGAGAACAGAACCGTTGTAGTAAGCTAAGGCTTGAAAATCTGTGCGGGCACGAGTATTGGCTGCACCGGTTGAGAAACCACCGCCATAACCCCAACCTTTGGGTTTAGCTACATCTTGTGCTTGTAATATGACATCTGGTCGATTATCACTAAAGCGCGTAGAAATTGGCTGTTCTGCATAAACTGTATCTACCAAATCTGGCGGACGATAACCAGAAAGTTGTAACACCGCCTCGTTTACCACCATGACTGTAAACTGTCCTTTGGTGGGGTTTCCTTGATTGTCCTTCAACTCTAGCTGTACTGTTTCCTCTGCACCAGGTTCTAATGATGCTTGCACTGGCTTAACTTGCAGTTTTAAATACTTATCCTCTAAATTAACTTTAAAAGGTATAAAACCAATCTTCACCAAGTTATCTAAACTTCCCGCTTCCACTTGGTTAATGGGTTTACCTTGTCTAACTAACACAGCTTCAATGGCTGCATTTGGCAGCATTTCTGGCGTAACTTGAAACTGTATTTGTGGCGCGCCTCCCTGAACTTTTATTATCTGCTGATAAAGGGGTTTATCTTTAATTACGGCAAAGTACAATTCTGCATCTGCATAGGGAGATTGAATTAGTGCAGTAGCAGTTTCACCAGGTTTAAACTCTTTTTTATCTAATTTAACTTCTAAGACATCATCTTCCTTAGAACCCCAAAATACAGGATTTCCTCCAGTTGCCCAAATTTGTAAATCTGTGGCGCTTAATTCGCTTTTGGCATCGCTAAAATTAACTCTAATCCGATATGAAGCAGATTCTGGCGCTGTTAAACTTACTGATTGCGGATTGCTAGCAGATGTAATTTCAGCTTGTCCTACCGTTTTATATTCAACTTGATTTTTTGGTGTTCTACTCCCTTCCACCAACTGCGTAACGCTGCTGTATTTAATCTGTTGTAATTCCAGGCGCACCCGTTGGTCTGTTATCGGTTTTCCTGTAGGGTCAGTAACAATCACTTCAACAGGAAAAGCCTTACCAGCATCAGCGATGAAATTACTTTTTAATCCAATAAGGCGATTACTCGGTAAAGCTGTAAATGTTTTGGAATTCGCTACAGACAAATTAGAAACATCTGCAACTTGCACATCTACTTGGTAAGTCATCGGATATGGTAAATCATTAGCCACATTTACAGTTTGACTACTTTTACCATTAGCATCTAGTTGGGCATTAGTTTGCAATACATCAGTAGATATAGTAGGGGTTTCCTCCGGCCATAACCATTGCCTACCAAAAGTAAATCCCTCCCAACCTTTAGGAACAAAATCAGCCTGCTGGCGAGTAATAAAATATTTTGCTTCTCCACCTTCTACAGGCGCACCAAACAAATAATTGCTTGTAGCATTAATATTAACTTTTTCGTCAATATATGCAAATTCTTTATCTAAGTTGAGTTCGACTTTAAAGTTGGGTGGCTTAAACTCAGCTACCCGAAATTCTCCAGAAATTTCTTGTCCATTTTTACCTTTCGCCTGAATTGTATAGTAGCCTAAGCGCTGAGTAGTTTTAATTGGCAGTTCCAGAGAAAAACTACCAAATTCATTTGTGGTTTGCGTACCTAAGCTAGTTTTTTGTCCATCGGGATTTACCAAAGTTAATTGGTAAGCAGCATTTTTATCTTGCTGAATTACACCATTTTGTAAATAGTCTGCAAAACCAGTCAACCAAGCCTTTTCGCCTGGTTGATATAACTGTCTATCCGAGAAAATTACCCCGCGTGATTCTGGCTTCTTATCTTGCCAACCCGCATCAATGCCGTAGCCATAAACACCGCTATATTCTTCAGTTCTAGCAAATGCCCAATCTTGATTTTCACGGGCAATTACTAATAGCTGTGGTGATTTACTAGAGCTTTCATTGCCAGAATAACATTTCTGTAATCCTTCACCAACAATTCTAAAAATTCCATTATCATCAGTTTTACCTGTTGCACAAGGTACTGGTTCTGGACGAGATTTTGCTTGTAATTTTGATTGATAAATTTCAACAGCAGCCGCTTGAACTGGCGAACCATCTGTAAGATGATTGACACGAATTAACCCTGACTCAGGAAACCACTGAGTAAATACGCCCAAATTTGTCAATTCAACCATGCCATAAGTCGTAGGTTCGCGCCACAGTTCCTTCCCATTCTCCTGATATTTATTCGTGCGGGCTTGGACTCCATAAGCTAACATCCCCGTAGTAGAATTTATTTTTTCCCGCAGAGGAACAGCAATATCAACTGATTGATTTTTCTTACCCGATACCTTAAAGTTTTGCCATTCAGAAGGTTGTGGTAATAAATCACTACTATTATTAAAATAAACTAAATCTGTCGGTTGAACTACTCGATAAGCTGCTTTATATTTGGATTCTGGCAGATTTCCCGTACTAATATTTAGCTGTAAATTTTTACTTGTAGGGAAAATATTCAAATCTGATGGCACCCAAATATCCCCAGCTAAATCTCCAGTATCATATTTAAGGGTGACAGGTTTGCTCAAAGTTTGCCCAAACTTATCTTTGAGATTTTCGCCGATAGTAATTGTATAAGTCTTGGCAGGTTCTAGCGCATAAGGATTAATTCCGACAATTTTATCTTCATCGTTAACTTCCAAAATTCTCGAAATTTCTTTTGGTGCTGGATTAATAGTAATGTTTTCTTTCGCTGAATCTGCTAATAAAATGTTATTAAATTCTAGCTGGGGACTGCCTTTAACAAATCGTCCAAATGTTCCGCCTGAATCTGGCTGTCCGTAATAGTTAATTTTCTGAAAAGCTAAAGGCGAATAAGTTGCTAATTTACTGGCAAATTCTTTCTCTGTCGCTAGATTGCCATAAGCAGGACGTATTCCTGGAGAAAATACTAAGCGATAACTGGTTGCTTTTTCCAGATTTTGCTGTGGAATGAGATTATAAATCCAATTGCGTGCTGAAGGGTCAAATTTTGCTAAAGGATCTTCTTCATTTTTTAATGGTTTTTCTTCTTTGTTTAATTCGACTTTAAAACCTATACCTTTATTTTTAACTTCGGGAATTAATTGTAAATGTTCTTGTACAGAAGCTAAATCCAATTCAACATTTGAAGTAAACTGTAACTTTTGTTGTAAATCAATTGGTTCGATATCAACTTTCTCTATGGGATTGACACCGGGTAAATTAGTTAATTTAATAGATTCTGTGTTGAAAGTCCAAGGTAAATCTTTGTCTAAACGGTGATTTTTTAAATCGGCTAAACCTGCTTTAAGAGTAACTTGAAACCGTGTTGCTATTGGTAATGCTTTTTCCGCTTGGAATCCCACCATGCGCGGTGTTAAAAAGCGAAATTGACCGGGTAAAGGCGGCCAAAGGGTAAATTGTTGTAATATTTTTTGCTGTTCTGGACTATCAAGACTTTCAACTGGGATTAAAGCTTCTTTAAAACGGATGCGGATTTGATTGAGAGGTTTTGCATCTCCAATGGGACTTATTTGTTCAATCCAGTCTGGTAATTTTGGTGGTGTGAGTGAGGAAACTGCTGGCAGTTGTTCTTTACTTGAGTTTATACCAAAAAAATTACACCCTGCCATCCCTAATATAAATGTAAAGAGAAAGATAAACTGTATTGTTCTCTTCCGGCTTGAAGAACGCCTAATTTTTTTTACCGAACTGCCAATAACCCTAAGAACGCGATAGGTTATTCTATGCTGGAAACGCAGTAAAACTCTGATAATCATTTTTCTAGTAATTAAAAATAAAAAATTTACGCACTATAGCAAATAAAAACTTGCATTACCTGATGGAGTCGGAAATGCCAACCTTAATAAAGGACGCAAAATAACTAGTTACTTTTACACAACCTGCGGATGTAACGTATGTTTATTTACATAGATAACTAATCTATTGTTATTGTTCCAAAAATGACTACAATTCTTAACTATAAAGAAGTATTTAAATTTCGCAAACATTAATTTACATCTGCTGAGTTAGTAAAAATTAATTATTAAGGATTTGAAATATTTACTAATGTAGATGTAATCGCTGCGTCAAGATTAAGGTAGGTTTTCTTGGACAGGGGATTCCCTGATGAAACTAATTTTACGATCGCTACTCAAACTTAAGCGCACTAGTAAAGTTATCTTAGCTGTGCTGCTAATCTGTCTGCTGGTACGCTTACTCCCTTATTTTGCGCCCATTCGTGCCGCAGATATTGCCCAAAATCAGTTGGCAATGCAATTTAGCGATCGCAATGGTTTACCATTAGGAACATTGCTCACCCGCGACCAAGAGCATACATCAGTAGTACCCCTAAATCAGGTTTCGCCCCAGTTTATCCATGCTATTTTAGCCGCCGAAGATGGCAGCTTTTACCATCATGGGGCGTTGGATATGAAAGCTGTTATCCGCGCCAGCAAAGAAGCCATCCACGCCAAAAGAATTGTTTCCGGTGCTTCCACAATTACTATGCAGTTAGCGCGGATGTTAGATCCAGTGCCACGCAGCTTCTCTGGTAAACTGAGTGAAATTTGGCTATCTTGGCGGTTAGCAGCAGGGATGAACAAAGATGAAATTCTGGCTGCATATATCAATCGGCTACCAATGGGCGGGAATATATATGGTGTGGAAGCAGCCGCGCAGACTTATTTTTCCATCCCAGCTAGTGAGTTGAATCTTGCTCAAGCTAGTTTGTTGGCTGCTATTCCCAATAATCCCACATATTTTAATCCTTACGAACATTGGGAACGGCTGAAGCAGCGACAAAAATATGTCCTTAATCGAATGGTACAGGAAGGGTATATTAATAGTGCGATCGCAACCCGAACACACACCGAAAAGGTTGTGTTTCAGTCTCGCCAAGGGGGAATTATCGCTGCACCACACTTTTTATTTTGGTTAGCCAATCAGTTTGATAAGACGCAAACAGAACAAAATTCCCCCATCAGCACGACTATAAATCGCTCTTTGCAACAGTTTGTAGAAGCACAGGTACAGCAGGTAATTTCTTCCCTAGCCGCCAACAATGTCCATGATGCAGCGGCGTTGGTAATTGATAACCACACTGGTGAAGTTTTGGCTTATGTCGGTTCACCTGATTACTTTAATGAAGCCAAACTGGGACGCAATGATGGAGTGCAAGCACTACGTCAACCAGGTTCTACCCTCAAGCCTTTTGTTTATGAATTAGCTTTAGAAAAAGGTTTAATTCGCCCAAACAGCATTTTGGCAGATGTGCCTGCCCATTATGCAATTCCCGGCGCGAAACTTTACAGCCCCACAGATTATACCGAAAGATTTCTCGGCCCTGTGCGGGTACGAATCGCTTTAGCAAATTCTTTAAATGTACCTGCAATAAAGGTGTTAGAAAAAGTTGGTGTGGAAACTTTCTTAGAACGACTGCATCAACTGGGATTTGAACACCTCAATCAAACTCCAGAACATTATGGTTTGGGTTTGACTCTAGGTAGTGGTGAAGTCAGTCTTTGGGAATTAGCCCGTGCTTATCTGACCATAGCACGAGAAGGAGAGGCGATTCCTTTAGTAAGCACATTTTCCAATTCCCCAATTCAAAATCGTTCGGTTGAGCGAAGCCGAAGTCCCAAATCTCAAATCGTTCGACTGAGCGAAGTCGAAGTCCAAAATCCAACAATTTGGCAATTAATCACTAACATACTCAGTGACAGCTATGCTCGTGCAACAGCATTTGGTGTAGATTCGGTGTTAAATTTACCCTTTCCTGTTGCTGTTAAAACTGGCACTTCTTCCAATTTTCGTGATACTTGGACTGTTGGCTTCACTACAGATTACACCGTCGCTACTTGGGTAGGCAATTTCAACGGCGAACCGATGCGACAAGTTTCAGGTGTGACGGGCGCAGCACCCTTATGGAATCGAATTATGTTACATCTGCACGAACATCAAGAACCAGCAGGTTTTCCATCTCCAAAAGGTTTAGTGCAATTACCTGTTTGTGCAATTTCTGGATTACGGCCTACCCCAGATTGTACCTCAGTGGTGCAGGAATATTTCTATCCTGAAGATAAAAGTAATTACGAACGCGAGCATCAATTCAATTTGCCACCAGAGTATGATGAATGGTTAGCAAAACAACAGCAGTCAAATTTTACTTCTGCCAGTTTGAGAATTTTATCTCCGCATCATGGTGATTTATTTTTAGTTTATCCTGGTGAAGAAACGAAGCAAAAACTCGAATTTAAGCTATCGGGAAATAAATCTGCACCAGTGGAGTGGTGGTTAAATGGCGAAAAGTTAGATACAAACTCAGCTAATTCTTTATTTTGGAATTTACGTCCTGGTAAGTGGACTTTGGAAGCAAGAAGCGGGGAAATGAGCGACAAAGTAAGTTTTCAGGTGGAGTTAGCTAATGTTAAACCTACGCGTCGAGGATTTTCTATTAGTAATAATTGAAATAGCAACGATTGTTAGTAAAACTTATATGACACTCGTGATGTGTGAAAATAGTCGTTTTAGACATTATTTGGCTAGGCTACATCGTAAAAATTTTTGTTACTCTAAATCAGAGGAAATGCTTAAACTCTCTATTCGATTAGTAATACATTATCTCAAGTACGGTTCCGTGGCGCAGCAGGCGCGTGACGCCCGCGAGCTTGAGGCGATCGCAGATTCATACTTGGATTCAGCAACGCCAATTTGTCTATAATTCTCAACAAAATTATTTTTATCTTTATAATTAAGTATATAAAAATAATTTTACATATAGTTTCAGTATTATCACTGAAGCTTGTGCTAAGGGCAAAAGCATCTAAATGAAGAATCATCGACTGAGATAAATTGCTGCAACTCTGCTGTAAAAAAAAGATGTTGCTGCAATAGCTCGATCGCGCTTTGTTGATGGACTGTTTCTCACAGTCTTGAATTCGATGAATGCGTTGCTCGATAGCAGTAACGAATTAGATACCGGAAAGTGTCAAACTAAATATGAAGTTTATAGAAAAACTGCAAACTCAAACCATGACTCAGCAACCAACTGATTTAGATAATAAAGCTGTATTTGAGCAGTTGTGGGAGATTACAAAGGAACTCCGCCAAAAATTAGAGGCTCGTTTTCAGTTACATCCAGACCCTTCTGTAGAAAATTTACAGCAATATAGCAGTCTTGATGGCAACATGAAAGGTTCGCTGACTGCTTTTTCTGGGGAAGAAATTGAGTGGCTAGTGCATTCGTGGTTGGGAAACCCGGAAAAATCAAATTTTGGGACTATGCGTCTTACTACTTGGTTGAAGTCCCATATTCAGGTTCCTCATTTGGCCTTCGAGTTTGGCACACTTCCAAATATTTTCTTTTATATAGATTACATTCCCCGAACTGAGCTTTTAACTGATTTGGCATCTCTCGATCGCTACTATGAGCCAGTTAATGAAACATTCTTAAAGTTACAGCAAGATTCGCGGCTCAAGGTATTTACCAGCAAAAGTGTTTATATTCGTCTATTTCAATCGCCTGTTAGCTTGTGTTACACAGGCGCACCTACTTTTGAAACTCTCGAACTAACTCGCACACTTGCACACGAAACACTCGATCGCTGGTTAACTTGGGTAGATGCAGCCGAACCTGTGCCAGAAGATGCACGGGAGGCTTTAGCTGCTCGTGATTTGGCGCTCCGCCGTATCAGTGCTGAACGCGATCCAGGTAATAAATTTGCCGCACAGATGTTTGGCTCGGAATTGACAGACAAACTTGTGCGATCGCTCTGGGGTGGCGATCGTATTCTCTAAATTAGTCATTTGTCATTTGTCATTGGTCATTGGTCATTTGTTATGGCTCTCAATTTTCCATGTCCACTAATTTAGAATCGTACTGCGCTTTAGCATCGCAAGTTACCTGTTATGCAATCAACCTTCACTCGCGATCGCCAATCACACTTTTACCCTGCTAATACTATGCTGGAAAGAGAAGTAGACCGCAAATACTTCCTGTAAACACAGCAAACCACCATTGAGTGCTTCACCAACCTGGGGATGATTTGAATTTGGGAATGGGAATTTGGGGATTAGGAAGTAATAACAAATGACAAATGACAAATGACAAAACCAATAGAAGTCCGCAATCCCCGAACTGGCAAATTTGACTACGTAATTATCCCGCCGCCTCCAAGGTTGGTGGTACAGCAATGTAAGCGGACGCGCCGGGCACAAGTTCGCTGGCAGAAATTGGGCTTAGAGGGGAGAATTGAAGCTTTACAGCAGTGGAAGGATTCGATATTATCTGGACGCGATCGCCTCACGGAAGCTTTGGTAAATGATACAGGAAGATTGTCAGCCTCAGTATTAGAAATAGATTCTTTCCTCTCCAGCATCGATCGCTGGTGTCGGTTAGCACCGGAATTGCTGCAAGAATCGGCAAAAAATACAGCCATTCCCTTTATTGCCTTGCAACAAACATCTGTTCCTTATCCCTTAGTTGGGGTAATTAGCCCGTGGAATTTTCCGCTGTCACTGTCTACTATTGATACCATTCCGGCATTGTTGGCAGGTTGTGCTGTCATTGTCAAACCCAGTGAAATTACTCCCCGCTTCGTAGCACCACTGATTACAGCACTCAACACTGTTCCCAAGCTGCACGAGGTATTAACTTTTGTGGAAGGGGCAGGTGCAACCGGATCTGTTTTAATTGAGAATGTAGATTTGGTGTGCTTTACAGGCAGTGTAGCCACAGGGAGAAAAGTTGCACAAGCGGCTGCAAAACAGTTTATTCCAGCTTTTTTGGAATTAGGAGGAAAAGATCCTGCGATCGTTTTAGAATCAGCCAACTTAGAATTAGCAACCTCAGCAATATTGTGGAGTTCCGTTGTCAACACTGGACAGTCATGCCTCTCAATTGAGCGAATTTATGTTGCAGACTCCATATTTGAAAAGTTTTACCATCAACTAGTAGCCAAAGCACATCGCCTTGAGCTAGCCTATCCCACAGTCGAAAGTGGAGAAATTGGCCCCATCATCGCCGAAAGACAAGCAGCCGTTATTAGCGATCATCTTCTAGATGCAGTGGAAAAAGGAGCAGTAATTCACTGCGGCGGTGTCATCGAGGATTTAGGTGGGGGTTGGTGGTGTCGTCCAACAGTGCTTACCCAAGTTAATCATTCCATGAAAGTCATGACTGAAGAGACTTTTGGCCCGATTATGCCAGTTATGTCTTTTTCCACAGTAGGTGAAGCAGTCTCATTAGCCAATGACTCAATTTATGGATTAAGTGCTGCTGTATTTGCCTCAGAAACAGAAGCTTTAGAAGTTGCTTACCAGATAGATGCAGGTGCTATTAGTATCAACGATGCTGGACTCACCGCCATTATGCATGAAGGAGAGAAAAACGCCTTCAAATTCTCCGGTTTGGGACAGTCACGTATGGGTGCAGCGGCGTTGAAACGGTTTATGCGAAAAAAAGCTATTTTGATTAAAACCAACTCAACGAGTGACCCCTGGTGGTTTGATAATCAAGAATAGTGAAGGGATAATAGAGAATTGATAACAGGAAAAATAAAAGACAAATGAAAAATAACAGTCTCTAATAAAGCTTATAGAAATAGGAGTTGAACATGGCTACCATGAAAACAGAAATGCCCCTCATGGCCCGTCAAGAAGGAGAGTGGTCGGGTTCTTATACACTAGTTGATACAGAAGGAAAAATCTTAGATAAATATACTTCTCATTTAAGCTGCAAATTTATCGAAAATCCCCCCTATTCCTATCACCAAATAAATCGCTACAAATGGCCTAATGGTAAACAAGAGGAACACCATTTCCCTGGTTTATATCGAGATAAAAAAGTGTGGTTTGACACCGAACGTCTTGAGGGTAATGCCTGGGAAGTAGACGATGCAACTATTATGTTCCGATTTACTTTTAAGAAGGTTCCGGGTGCTTACTTGTATGAAGTGATTTTCCTCAGCCTTTGCAATAACTATCGTTTCCGCACCTGGCATTGGTTTAAGAACGATCGACTGTATCAGCGTACATTGGTGCAAGAAGAACGGATAAAATAGACATAGAAGTGAAACCCGTCAGGGGTTTCAGTAATCAAGCAAACATGATATAACTCTCATCTCAAATTTCAACTTAGTAAGGTACATACATGGCCAAAGGTGACAAAATAAACTTTTCTACCCCTAGTGGGTTTCCAGAGTTTCTGCCTAGCGAAAAGCGTCTAGAATTATATTTGCTAGATATCATCCGTAGAGTTTTTGAAAGCTATGGATTTACGCCCATCGAAACACCTGCTGTAGAACGTTTAGAAGTGCTACAAGCTAAAGGTAATCAAGGCGATAATATCATTTATGGAATTAATCCCATATTGCCACCAAATCGACAAGCCGAAAGAGATAGATCGGGCGAAACAGGTTCGGAAGCAAGAGCTTTGAAGTTCGATCAAACAGTTCCTTTAGCGGCGTATATTGCCCGTCACCTGAATGAATTAACCTTTCCCTTTGCTCGTTATCAAACCGATGTAGTTTTTCGTGGAGAACGCGCAAAAGATGGGCGTTTTCGTCAATTTCGTCAGTGTGATATTGATGTAGTTGCTCGTCGTGAACTCAGCTTGCTCTATGATGCTCAGATGCCTGCAATTATCACTGAGATATTTGAAGCAATTAATATTGGTGATTTTCTGATTCGCATCAATAACCGAAAAGTTCTTACTGGTTTCTTTAAATCATTGGGGATTGCCGAAAATCAAATAAAATCTTGTATTGGTATTGTTGATACTTTAGAAAAAATTGGTGAAAGTAAAGTCAAACAAGATTTAGAGAAAGAAGGGATTGCAGCCGAACAATCACAAAAAATTATTGAATTTATTAAAATTGACGGCTCCGTTGATGAAGTCTTAGATAAGCTCAAGCACCTCGCCCAAAATCTGCCAGAAACCGAGCAATTGAGTTTAGGAGTTACCGAATTAGAAACGGTAATTGCTGGAGTTCGTAATCTCGGTGTTGCTGAAAACCGTTTCTGTATTGATTTATCCATTGCCCGTGGTCTTGATTACTATACCGGCACAGTTTACGAAACAACTCTATTAGGGCATGAAGCTTTAGGTAGTATTTGTTCTGGCGGGAGATATGAAGAATTAGTCGGGGTATTTTTGGGTGAAAAAATGCCTGGTGTCGGTATTTCTATCGGCTTAACTCGCTTAATTAGTCGCTTGTTAAAAGCTGGTATTCTAAATACCTTAGCTGCTACACCAGCCCAAGTGATGGTAGTAAATATGCAAGAAGATTTAATGCCCACTTATTTAAAAGTTTCTCAACATCTGCGTCAGGCGGGAATTAATGTTATAACTAGCTTTGATAAGCGTCCCTTGGGTAAACAATTTCAATTAGCAGACAAACAAGGAATTCAATTTTGCGTAATTATTGGTTCTGAAGAAGCAGCAGCGCACAAATCCTCGCTCAAAGATTTGAAAACAGGCGAGCAAGTAGAAGTACTGCTAGAAAATTTAGCTGAGGAAATTAAAAAAGGCTTACCTAAAAGTTGATTTATCAAGTAGTGACTGTCTATTGCAATCTGTCTCATACACCCTACTTATTCGGAAGTCCTTTATGAGTTTGTCCGATCTCCCTAATCTCTGGGTTCCTCTAGCACTTTTAGGTTTAATTGTTATAGCTGCTGTATTCTTCAGCCGCAGCAGTTGATATTTAAAACATTACAGAAATTAAGTAAGGTAAAGTAAGAGAGCCTTGTGCTGCCTGACAGCACTCTGGTAGTAATCAACAATCTCGTTGTAGTAATCTGTCATCCAATCCAACATTTCTTCTTCAGACCAGTCAATCCAGGGTATTGGTTCTGATTTCTGTGACTCTCGGATGAAACGATTCTGGAACCCCTCTTGTGAAAGTTCTAATAACCCATCCAGAATTTCTCCAACTTCATCACCTGGGGATAGATACCTCATAGTGCTCAGGAAGAACCAGCTTGTAATTTACAGATTGCAAGGCGATGTCTACCGACAAGCCGCTTCGCGTCTACGCTACACTGTTGAAACCAGTAGCCGTTATTTCCCTAACATCAATGTGTCAGAAGTAGTTAAAGAGTGTTTGAGAATTGCCTACGAGCGCAATACTAGCGCTGCTATTCGGGAATTACGGCGGAAATTGGCAAGTGAGAATTAAATATTTATTTGGCTTTTGCGTTGGCGTAGCCCGCCGAGAATTTTCATCAATGGCAACTACTTGGTACGATAAAGTACAGAGTCTCACAACTTAACTCTCAAATAAATAGAAAAGGAATGCGTACATGGGAAAAGGGAGATTAGAAGCATTCAGCGATGGGGTGATTGCCATCATCATCACTATCATGGTGCTAGAAATCAAAGTGCCGCATGGGTTCGATTTAGCTGCGCTACGTCCACTAATCCCAGTATTTCTGAGCTATGTGCTGAGTTTTATTTATATCGGCATCTACTGGAACAATCACCATCACCTATTACAAGCAGTACGACAGGTTAATGGGCGTATCCTTTGGGCGAATCTGCATCTGCTGTTTTGGTTGTCGCTAATTCCCTTCGTCACTGGTTGGATGGGCGAGAATCACTTTGCCGCCATGCCAGTTGCCCTTTATGGTACGGTGTTGTTGTTGAATGCGATCGCTTACTTCATTCTGACTCGCACCCTGATTTCTTACCACGGCAAGGATTCGACTCTAGCGATCGCACTTGGTGAAGACTTCAAAGGAAAAGTATCAGTAGTTGTCTATGCTGTGGCAATTCCACTTGCCTTTGTGAACTCATGGTTTGCTTGTGCATTGTACGTTTTAGTCGCAATCATGTGGCTGATTCCTGACCGTCGTATTGAGAAGACTTTCACTTCCTAAACGAATTACGAATTACCTAAACTGTTACGCATTTAATTTGTACATCTACCTAATGAATAGACTTCTTGCAGAAGTGGGGGAAAGGGGAAGAGTTAAAGGGAAAAGGGATGGAATTTCCCCTTTACCTTTAACCTTTCCCTAACCGGAAAGCAAAAGTTACTTTTGCAAGATGTCTAATGATGACGTGTATAAAAAATCAAGAACGCGAAGTATCTTTTAAGACGCTTCGCGTTTATATGCTAAAAAAGATTGCCTAATTAATTGTCGTTTTAAGCTGCAACTTTTTCTTCAAATGGTTTAAAGGTTTTTTTGCTAGCACCGCAAATCGGACATTCCCAGTCTTCAGGAATTTCTTCAAAAGGTGTACCAGGTGCAATTCCCGAATCAGGATCGCCAGCAACGGGATCGTAAATCATGCTGCATTGTTTACAAATCCATTTCCGAGTTTTAGGTTCTTCACCAGCAACTCTAGTTGCTGCTTGTCCTCCATTTAATACTTCTAAGGCTTCAGCGTAGCGATCGGCGTGGTAATTTTCGATGAATTTTAACAAGCCAAAACGGTGAGCAGCTTCTCGAAATGTATTGGCATGATCGGTAGATTCTTGAACTTGTTTGAGAAATTCTTCAGCTGCCGGATTATCGCGGTCGCGTTGGGCATCTGCGGCAAACTCTGGATACATTGTAGTATATTCGTAAGTCTCGCCTTCAATTGCCAAAGATAAACAGCGAGATACAATTTCCCGCTTTTGTTCATCAGTTAAAGCAGTTGCATCTTCTACGACAAGTTCTGGATGTAGTAACTTAAAATGTGCAAAAGCGTGTTCAGTTTCTTGATCTGCTGTTTCTTTAAAAAGTTTCGCCAAGTCTGTAAACCCAAGTTGACGCGCCACCTCAGCGAAAAACAGATACTTACGATTTGCCATCGATTCACCACCGAAAGCAGCTTCTAAGTTTTGAAGTGTACTAAAGTTGGACAAATCCATAATTGTTTAATGCCTGATAAGTGATATTTAGTGCAAAAGCACAGACTCTACAACCGGATAATCAGCCGTTATTTGTATAAGTTATAAATGCTTTATACAAACTTTGTCATCCTATATTTAGCAATCCGTTTTAATCGGAAGCTAGCACGGCTGTGTTCTCCTACTTGGACAATTATAAAACCGAAAAATTGTGCAACTGACAAATTATATTTTTGACTTAGAGATGATTGTGATTGCTTTAATTTGTCTGAAGTTCTAAAAATGGATAGTCGGTGTATCCTGTAGCACCAGGGGCATAAAATGTTTTTGGATCTGGAGCATTCAAATGCGTATTAAGTTCTAAGCGTTTTGGTAAGTCAGGATTAGCAAGATATAACTTGCCAAAAGAAACTAAATCTGCATTGCTACTGGCAAGAATGCTATCTCCTGTTTGGCGATCGTAGCCACCATTAGTAATCAAAGTACCTTGGAATATTTGCCGAAAGTAGGGTGTAACTGGGTTCATGACTTCGCGGGTTGCTAAATCGACTTCGTTCGGTTCCATCAGGTGAAGATAGGCAAGTCCAAAGCGGTTAAGAGCATTGATTGCATAACCAAAAGTTTCTTGAGGGTTAGAGTCATGCATTCCATAAAAAGTGTTACTTGGTGAAAGTTTGATACCAACCCGATTTGCACCCCAAACGCTAGCGACTGCTTCCACAACTTCTAAAAGGAATCGGCTACGCTTTTCTATTGAACCGCCATACTCATCTGTCCGCTGGTTCGAGCCATTTTGGAGAAATTGGTCGATTAAATAGCCAAATGCACCGTGAAGTTCAATCCCATCAAAACCAGCTGCCAAAGCATTTTCGGCACCTTTGCGGAATTGCTCAACAATCTCGGAAATTTCTGGGGTTTCTAAAGCGCGGGGAGTTTCCAACGATACTTTACCTATAGGTGTGTGGAGTGAGCCAATCCCTGCGATCGCACTGGGAGCAACTGGCAATTCTCCATTAAGTAAAGCTGAGTGAGAAACTCTCCCAGAATGCCAAAGTTGCAAAAAAATTCTGCCCCCTTGTTCGTGTACTGCATTAGTTATCAACTGCCATCCTGCCACTTGTTCTTCTGAGTAAATTCCTGGGCAGTTAATGTATCCTAAACTCAGGGGGGAAACCATTGTACATTCGGTAACGATCAGTCCAGCACTGGCGCGTTGGGTGTAGTAAGTTGCCATTAGCGAGTTGGGGATGCTTGCAATTGCCCGTAAACGTGTCATCGGTGCCATTACGATTCGGTTTGGTAGGGTATAAGGGCCAAGCCGAACTGGTGTGAAAAGATTGATATTGGAATTCATGGCTTAAATTTCTATTACGGCGTTGCAGATTACTGAGTGAGGTTTTAAAACGGGGATCGTTAGGAGAGCTTTTCCTCACGCGATTCCACCGTTGACACGGATGTTTTGCCCAGTGATCCACCTAGCTTCGTCGCTAGCAAGAAACGCTACTACATCGGCGATTTCTTGCACATCTCCCAGTTTGCCAAAAGCAGCCATTTGGGCTAAACGATCTATCTGTTCTTGTGTTTTGCCTTCTCGGAATAGTTCTGTATCGGTGGGGCCAGGAGAAATAACATTAACTGCGATCGCTTTTGCACCTAATTCTTTAGCTAGTACCCGCGTGATTTGTTCAACAGCACCCTTGGTTCCTACATAAGCACTATAAGTTGGCAGCATCATCGCCGTAGTAGATGAGGAAAAGTTGATAATCCGTCCTCCTTCTGACATGTGTTGCGTGGCTTGTTGGCAAGTAAAATAAGTGCCTTTGACATTAATGGCAAAAATCGCGTCGAAATCTTCTTCTGTCACCTCAGTAATTGGTTTATAGAAGGCAATTCCGGCATTGTTGACCAAAATATCGACTTTACCAAAACGTTCAAGTGTTTGTTCAAATAACCGTTGGATGTCGGGTACTTTGCTAATATCAGCTTGGATAGCGATCGCCTCTACTCCCAACTTTTCAATTTCTGCAACAACTTCTTGTGCTTTGCCTACATTCCCCGCATAGTTGACGACAATAGATGCGCCGTTACCAGCTAACTTGAGTGCGATCGCTCGTCCAATTCCCCGCGATGCACCAGTGATAATTGCAACCTTCCCTGTTAATGATGCCATAGATTAATCGAGTTTAATTTTGGTTAACTAAAGTGATTATCTATTGTTAAAGGTACTTGTACCAAGATTAAATTTAGCGATCGCTGCTAAAACTTCCGACTTCATTCCAGCAAAAATCCCGCCAGTGAATTCAAGTAACTCTCAGGCGGGAGAAATGAAAATACTTTGCAAAAGGTGAAGATACGTGTCCTCTTGGCGGCATTTTCACAGCAGATTAGATTTGCTACGGCTTGGCGAATATTGTTGAATATGTTGAGCTAAATCGAATTTCTGAGTCTTCATTGAGCTAAACACAATGCCTACGGTAGTAAACTACGCCCTACCGAACTTGACAGAATTTAAGTGCTGATGACACAGGTATTGTCTTGACCATAGTCTACAAACATCTTTTATAAATTGTCTGTCTTCGCTAACCAAAAGCTCATCTGGTTTATCATATCTGCGTAGATTAAATTATTTTAAGAAGGGATTTTCTGAACCTATCTCGGATTAATTCTCAATTGGACATGTTGGCTCAGATAAGAGTGTTCCATTAAATGTATAAGTAGTGCCGTTGGCATTAATACCATTACCACTTATCCTCCGATCTGGAACCAAGTCTCCTCTTACTTGACCGCTAAGTGCGATACTTTCTTCTGAACTTGGATTTGTTACTGCTTGCCAATTTCTCTGATCCCGACCTAGATTTGTACGGCTATAAGTAGCATCTCTTATATCAAAGGGAAGGCTGCTACCATTACTAAAGCGAAGGCTGCTACCATTGGCGTTAAATTCCAAACAAGCAGTAAAATTTTCTCCCTGACTCGGCTTAAAATTGACATCGTAGCTTTTGCCCTCCACTCCAGCTTGTACTGGCGCAGCCAACAACATTATTTGTCCAAGTAAACAAGTTAAAACAAAACCAAACTTAGATTGGATGATTTTCACTGACATAATTGTCTACCTCTGTTATGTAATCAAGTAATTGCTTACTTTTACTCATTGGTGACAGGTTAAGGTCATTAACCTGTCACCAATAAGTAGTGGTGATTAAATTTAGTCAAAATCGAGGTTACAAACGTAAATTTCCAGCCTGTGATGCTTTCGCATAGCGTTTCATAGACAAGACTAGCTACGCCTACGCATATTTAAAAACATCGTTCATCCTTGCCATAAAATTTAGTATAAACCTTAAGTAGATACTCGATAGCATGATAATTTACAGCGTAATCACTATTGACAAAACGAGTTATATCTTAAAATGTCACCAAAAAAATGGAAGTGAGTTCAGAGTGTGTTGCATAGATAGGCATCTAGAGACTACTTTATAAGTTCTCCAACCAAGAGCGATCGCTATAGTAACGCTCTTGGATGAAGATTGGTAGAAGAGAAGATTGAGACTTCTCCCTGCTCCTCGATAACAGAGCGACTTGCCTTGACTTGTGCCGAGCCTGTCCTGAGCGTAGCCGTTGGCGTGGTAACAGAGCGTAGTCGAAGTGCAGCCTCTCGTAGAGAAGGGTGAAGCCGAGGTAGCGAAGTTGAAAGGAGTCGAAGTGCTACTCCCCTTAATTAAAATTCTGGAACGATCGCAACACCATCCCTGAGATTGAGCAACCCTGAAATAATAACTTTATCTTCTGGCTGTAATCCTTCAATAACTTGGTAATTATTATCTTTGATCTCGCCTAGCTTTACTCGCCTTTGCCGAGCTACTTGTTGGGATACACTTTGGGGAGATGTCTCTGTTTCAACTACATAAACAAAAGTGTCCCCGCCTATACGAGTCATTGCTGTTGTGGGAATTAAAACTCCGGGGCGCTGATTCCAGAACACTCTAGCCCTGACCAATTGATCTGCGCGTAGCTGACCATTAGTGTTGTCAAACAGTGCTTTAATCAGTATCGTTTGTGTTTCATTGCTGGCATTAGGTGCAATAAAAAATATCCTACTTCTACCAAGCTTTTGACCTTGCGTGTTCATCACCTCTACTGGCATACCCTTACGCAATTGGGGCCCTTGTTGTAGCGGCACAGAGATATTCACTTCTAAAGGTCGATTTTGCGTGATATTAACTAATGGTGTAGAAGTATTAACTAAATCACCGACTTTCACAGGGATGTTGCCAACTGTGCCACTAAAAGGAGCGGTAATTTTGTCAGACTGGGGCTGTTGTGTTTGAGCATTTACATTCGATTGCTGCAAAGATTTTTCAGCCTGCAAGATGGTGGCTCGTTGTGCTTGAATCCTCGAATCTATTGCATCCAAACTAGTCTTAGCATTGGCAAGACGATTAGCAAACTGATTGCTAGTCTGTCGAGACACGGCTCCTTGTTCAGCTAGGCTGACAAACTTTTCGTAGTTCTGCTGGTACAATTGCAGATTCGCAACGTATGAGGGTCGTTCTGTTTCTAAAGATTTGAGTGTGGCGCGGGCATTTGCCAGTTGCATTAAAAATGCTTGAGGCACAGGATTATTCTTAGCGATCGCTGCCTGTGGTGTAGAATCGACTTGGACAATTGCCGCTCCTTCGACAATTGGATCTCCCGATTTTACAAGTATCTGGGTAACTTGACCCTGAATTCTCGGCTGAAGCGTGACTGAGCGCAGGGATTTTAGACTCGCAATAAAATCTGAACTTTCCTCAATTATGCCGCTTTGTACTGTTGATATTTTGACTCTTACCCCTTGAGGTTGAACGTTAGCATTTGAAGGTGCTGAATTTTGTGGAGTGAGTAAACGCCAAACTATAGCTGCTCCGCCCCCTAATAATAAGAGTGCGGCTAAACTCAACCAAAGCCACCGCCGTTTTCCAGAAGGTGGCTCAAATGACGTTTGTGGAGCTTTTTCTCCAAAATCAGTTTGAGGCTCAGGGGATGTCATGGCTTTTGAGGAACTTAAGGAACAAATTAACTAGAATTCAATCAAAATTTCATCTGTCGTTCTTGAAATTACTGATTTAGCACGAGGTTTTGCAGCAAATTATGTGTTACCTCATCCAAATATACAGTTTTGATGATTCTGTCTAAATCTACCAAAAGGTGAATCCGCTCCTTAAATTTCTGAGTTCAACTGTATCTTTCAAAAAGTTAGGGATGATTTTGTTCATAACTCCTGCACAGATTTCTATAGATACATTGACATAATTTTATCGGAATCACTTTTATCTACAGCAGATTTCAAGTTCGTGAGGTACGCAAATTAAGTCTGTTACCCAGATATAAAGCGTATTTTACTTCTTAATTCTACAGAAAGTATAAATCAATACTAACAGTTCGCTTATTTCAGACATTGAAATTCAAACTAGCTACCACAATCAGCTCGCTGCGTTGAACTCATATTGTATTAAGTAGTAAGAATAACTGTTAAATATTGATGCAAAATCGGGTAATTTCTTGAATTTGCTTCGGAAAATTTCAGATTATGTTTTCAACCATTAATAAATTTCAGGAGCAAATCTAGGTGTTGACTTCAACCTTACTCGCTGCTGCAACTACACCTCTGCAATGGAGTCCTACAGTTGGACTGATTATGATTATTGCTAATATCGTTGCCATTGCCTTTGGCAAATCTAGCATCAAGTATCCCAATGCAGAACCAAAACTACCCTCAGCCAATTTCCTTGGTAATTTTGGTTTACCAGCCTTTATAGCAAGTGCTGCCTTTGGCCATATCTTAGGTGTGGGCACTATTTTAGGGCTGCATAACCTGGGAAGAATTTAGGTTCTTACCCAAGTTAGCCTTTATTTGATGATTCTTTTGTCTCCAGCTTTGAGCCAGAGAGTTAGTTCTCTGGCTCTTTTTTATGAGACACTAAGTAATATCAGTATCTCAACGGCATGACAGATATAACAGATTTATCAAAAAGAATTGCCAGCAAAGGCGATAATCCGCTAATTTTGCCACCTGTCAACTTGCAGTCAGAAGAAGACGTAGAACTTGAGCGAAAACTGCGAGAACTCAAGTTTAAACAAGAACTAAGAAAAGATTGGATTTTATTTATTGTCAGGGATGTAGTAATTTTTCCTACCGCCATCCTTTTTATTTTTGCTGTCAGTGGTTATTCTCTATTTATTCAGATTCATAGGTGATATATCTGGCTAGAATTTTTAATCGACCACAGAGGCGCAAAGTACACAGAGAAAAGAGAGATGATAAGTAGGTAAGTAGGTAGACATAATTAAATACAATAAAATAAACTCTTAGTTTGTAGTGAGTGATTTCTCGCTCAGAGCAAGGATTATCAGGACTAAAGTCCTTACTACAAACTTTAATTTATTTATGCCTAAATACTTAGAGTTCACAAATAGTTTGGAATTGTTGTAAATTATTTCTCTTGTCTCTGTGTTTATTTCACTCTGCGTTCTCTGCGCCTCTGCGGTTATTTAAAAAATCCTACATCAGTAAACTTGCGTAACTAATTTTACAGACGACGAAGCCAACTCGCTACAAGTAGACTCATCTTTATATCCACATAAATTCTGCTGGATATCAGGATTACCGTAATTGGTAAAGCTGTAAAAAAGTAAGTATCTGATGGAAATAATCTAAAAATATGGGGCTTTTAATATTTTCTGTTGCTTTAGTTGCCATTGTTGCTGTAATTATCATTAATGCCTACAACGATTTAGTTAAGTATCGCAACCGTTACAAAAATGCTTATTCTCAAATCGACGTTCAATTACAGCGCCGCTATGATTTAATTCCCAACTTGGTGGAAACTGCCAAAGGGTACATGAAACATGAGCGAGAAACCTTAGAAGCAGTTATTGCCGCCCGGAATTCTGCAATTAATGCTAGCAGTCGTGCGGTACAAAATCCTGGAGATCCCCAAGCAATGCAACAGTTGGGCAATGCTGAAGGGGCGCTGACGGGTGCGTTAAGTCGGTTGATGGTACTTTCAGAATCTTATCCAGAATTGAAAGCCGATCGCGCCATGACTCAGGTAATGGAGGAATTATCTTCCACTGAAAACCGGATTGCTTTTGCACGTCAGGCTTTTAATGACGCGGTGACACTTTACAACACCAAGAGCGAATCTTTTCCCAGCAACCTTGTAGCAAATACATTTAACTTTACTGTTGCAGAATTGCTCCCCGAAGCTACCCCAGAAATAAGAAATGCTCCACGCGTATCTTTTTAGGTGTCTATGAACTTCTTTGAACATCAGGATCGGGCACGCCAAAATACGCAACAATTAATCGGATTATTTTCTTTGTCGATCGCAGTCATGATTATGGCAATTTATATTGCCAGTTTATTTCTGTTTCGCATGGCTCCTCGTGTTTGGTGGCATCCAGGGTTATTTATTTACGTAGCTGGGATTACAATAATTGCGATCGCAATCGGAAGTTTGTATAAAATTGCTTGTCTCCGGCAGGGCGGAAGCGTCATTGCCCAAGAGTTAGGAGGAAGACTCCTGCTACCAGAAATGGCCGACGAACAAGGGCGACAACTATTAAATATTGTCGAGGAAATGGCGATCGCTTCTGGTATTTCTGTCCCACAAGTTTATCTCCTCGACAGAGAAACCAGCATTAATGCCTTTGCTGCCGGATTTACGCCCAATGATGCAGTAATTGGAGTTACCCGTGGAACTTTGGAAAACTTGAGCCGGGATGAACTACAAGGAGTTATCGGCCACGAATTCAGCCATATTCTCAATGGAGATATGCGGCTAAATTTGCGTTTGGTGGGACTATTGCATGGGATTTTGTTCATTTATTTAACTGGGGAGTTGCTGTGGCAAATTCGCGGTAGCTTCCGTTTAGGAAAGGAAGACAAGGGTTTACCTATCTGGGCGTTTGGTTTGGCACTAATGGCCATTGGCGGTATCGGATTACTTTGTGGACGCTTGATTAAAGCCGCCGTCTCTCGCCAACGCGAATTTCTCGCTGATGCTTCAGCCGTACAGTTCACTCGCAACCCCAACGGGCTTACCGGAGTCTTCCAAAAACTCCAACAGATGGATTCACGGTTAATATCGCCGGGTGCAGAAGCCTCTAGCCACATGTTTTTCGGCAATGCCCTCAACCCCTCTTTCTGGGAAGATATGTTTTCTACCCACCCACCTTTAGCAGAACGTATCCGCCGCGTTGGGGGTTTGAACGTCAGCAATTTAGCAGCAATGCCATCTCGCAATCAGATGCGTTCCCCTTCCCAAGAATCCCTAACAATGGGCTTTGCTGGTAGTTCTAACGCCACACCAAAACAGGTTGTAAACCAAGTTGGAAGCGTTACACCAGAGCATTTTGCCCATGCTCAAGCGCTGTTATCGCAGTTACCAGAATCTTTGCGTTTGGGTGCGCGGGAGCAGGAAAGTGCAATGGCGATCGCTTTGGCGCTAGCTTTAGATACGGAGAATCTCCAAAATCAAGAACGTCAAATTGCTTGGTTACGAGAGGTACAGCCTGCTGATTTGGTAGAGAAAACCTTGGAACTAAGTAGCGAAATTAGTCAGTTAGATCCCAGAATTCGCTTGCCACTTGTGGATTTGGCAGTGCCTATATTGCGCCAAAACTCTGCCAAAGAATGCCAAAGGCTATGCAAATGCGTCCACGGTTTAGTTGTAGCCACGGGAAGTTTATCGCTGTGGCATTTTGTGTTGCAGTTAATACTGTGGCATCGTCTGCAACCTAGTATAAATCCTGCATCTACTACAACCGTAGAATTCACCTCCATCGAACAGATTTGGCCAGATAGTCTATTAATATTGTCCGTAATTGCTCGTGTCGGACACTCCCAACCTGATGCGTCTACTGAAGACATCGCCTATGCTTTTCGTTCTGGAGTTTTTCGACTTCCCAAAGCCGGAGAGCAAGAAAAACCAGAAATGCCATTAAGTTGTAATTTTACTGAACTAAAGAAAAGTATTGAGCGCCTGCGTCTTGCCACTCCCAAACTCAAACAAGCTATTGTTGATGCTTGCGCTCACACGGTACTATTAGATAACAAAGTTACTCCTTCAGAAGCAGATTTACTCAGAGCGATCGCCATGACGCTAGAGTGTCCCATCCCCCCATTTTTAAATCCTCAGCCTAGTCTTTCAAAACAGAAACAACCTCATAAGTGACGGAAGTCCCTAATCAAGTTGCAAATCCCATAATTATGAATTATTAACAGGGCTTACGCAATAACTCTCTAAAACTCTTATTTCTCTGCGTCCTTTGCGTCCTTCTTCCAAGGGGAGACGCTAACGCGTTGGCGAAAGCCTCTCGAAGAGAAGGCGGTTCGTTTTTTCATTATTTTGCGTAAGTCCTAATTAATTATTAATCATACAGCCCAGTAATTCTCGCCTTCAGGTAAGGTAAGGATTTCAACCCCATCTTCAGTTACAGCTAAGGTATGCTCGCATTGAGCAGAAAGCTTGCGATCGCGCGTTACCGCCGTCCATTTATCGCTGAGAACTTCGACTTCGTAAGTACCTTCATTAATCATTGGCTCAATGGTAAAAACCATCCCTGGTCTGAGGCGCTTGCCCTTACCGCGTGTGCCATAGTGGGGAACATCCGGCGCAGTATGGAAAATATTACTGATGCCGTGGCCAACGAAATCTCGCACTACAGAAAAGCCTTGCCCTTCAGCATACTCTTGAATGGCTGCACCAATATCGCCAATGCGTGCCCCAGGTTTAACTTCAGCAATACCTAGACGCAAACACTCTTCTGTCACCTCTACCAGCTTTCTCGTTTTTGGGGAAGGAGAACCAACAAAAAATGTTTTGGATGTATCGCCGTGATAACCTTCAACAATCGGTGTGACATCAATATTAATGATGTCACCTTCTTTAAGAATTTGCTTGGCGTTGGGAATGCCGTGACAAATTACCTCATTTACACTGGTGCAAATCGATTTAGGATAACCCTTATAGCCAAGGGGTGCGCTTTTTGCTCCATGCGCTTGCGTCCAACGTTCGGCTTCATCATTTAGTTCGAGAGTGCTAACCCCTGGTTTCACAAAGGGTTCTAGATGCTGAAGAAGTTTAGCTGCTAAACGCCCAGCTTGACGCATTTTCTCTATTTCTCGTTGGGATAAAATAACAATTAGTTCAGTTTTCATTAACTTTTATCTAAAGTATCTTTCATAAACATAGTTAAGCCTGTCTGTGCAGCTCTTTGTGCAGTATCAGCAACCTTGAGGGTATACAAGCTTTCCTCTGGGGTAACGTACAAAGGAGTTCCATCAAAAAGATGGTCTAACACCATACTCGTATCTTTGGCGAACAAACCCCGACGAGGCCCAACCTCTATAGGTGTTGTTTCCCCTGGCTGGACGAATATTCCGGTGTCGCCATCAAAAATTAAACCACCTTTTTCACCGTGAACTTCAAACTTGCGTTCTGATTGCCAAATACTTTCGCCTTTGCCGTACACTACTTGGGCTAAAAGTCCACTGTTAAAGGACAGTTCACTAGTGCAGAAACAAGTTCGGTAGTATTCCGGTTCTATTTCCCAATATCGCTGGTGACAGTTAACAGTAAATACTGTACCAAATAAATCGATGAGGCGATGTAGGCGAGACAGGGCACCAATTAAGGGAAAGCCGAACAACTCGTGGTTATAAGTCCATTTGCGGGGTGCAGGATTTTGAGAATTGATGGTGCTGTAGCGAACATAAAACACCTCACCAACTTTGTCTAAGTTTTGCTTCAAAGCTTGATGCAAACCACCTAAAAGTTCCAGATGTTCAACGTGCAGGAGTTTTTGTTGTGCTTTGGCTAAGGCAATCAGTTCCTCAGCTTCAAATACATCCAACGAAAGAGGATACTCTACAATTACATGTTTGCCGTTGCTAAGTGCTGCACGAGCGATCGCACCATGATCTCGATTAACAGTGGAGATCGCTACTAGGTCTATATCTTCACGCCCTACTAGCTCTTGCCAAGTACTTAAGACTTCAATCTGGTACTCTCTGGCAAAGGTTTCGGTTTTTTCTCTTGTATGACCAACAACTGCGACTATGTGCGATCGCTCATCATGAAGCAATGCCTCAGTTCGAAACTTTGCCGCATACCCAGTACCTACCAAACCTACACGCACTCTTGCTTTTTCCAAAGCTGCTTCTGAATTATACATGATCCTCATTAGTTCTGTTTTCGATCTTCCCACGCTTCTAGTAGTCAGATTCTCTCTTCATGGGGTTCACCAGTCTAGACTCTACAACATTCGTCCTACCCTCTCAAGGATCGATAAGACTTTATTTGAAGCTAGATAGAATTACGTGTATTTAAAAAGAAAGACTTCAAAACAAAAGCCCTTTTTTATCCATAATTTCAGAAATTTGTCAATATCACGAACAAAAAAATGGCAAAAGAAAAATTACATCTCTACTGTTATAACGGGCGCATTTAAATCAGATTAGAAATGAAACAGCCCTATTTTTTAAAGGAGTTGAGGAATCTCTTCTACGTAAGTTCTCCAAAAGATCGGTAACATTAATCTTACTCATGTTTACATTTTAAGTATATAACTTTTTCTAATCACAACCTGACTAGGGTCGAAAATAATATAAATAAAACTTATCGGGATTAAGTAACTAAATTTCATTACTAATCGGGTTCAATTTCCAGTCACATCGTTTAATTTTTCTCGTAGTATCAGAATTGAAGCAAATTTAAACCAACGGCTAATCCCACAGAACAGCCGTGACCTTTGCCTTAAGATAACTTATACTGCCGTTCGCAAAAGAGAGGATTACTCAATGCCAACTTATAAAGTGACACTAATCAACGAGGCTGAAGGACTTAACACAACAATTGATGTTGATGACGATACTTATATTCTAGATGCTGCTGAAGAAGGTGGTCTTGACTTGCCTTATTCTTGCCGCGCTGGTGCTTGCTCGACCTGTGCAGGTAAAATCGTCAAGGGTACTGTCGATCAGAGTGACCAGTCATTCTTAGATGATGAACAAATAGAGAAAGGATATGTACTGACTTGTGTCGCCTACCCAACCTCTGACATAACCATCGAAACTCACAAAGAAGAAGACCTTTACTAAGAGTTAAGCGACTCAAACATAAACCTCTTGCAAGAGTTACTAATGTTGACAAAATACAAACTGGATATCTAGAGTTAACACCCTTGCAATGCAATGCCGTGTGTACCTCTGAAGGCGACTTTGACAAAAGGTCTAATTTGATCGTGGGCAGGAACACAGTAAATGTTGTGTTCCTGCTTAATTTTTTAAGTATGGAGTTTCCTGTCTACTTTTTGTCTCGTCTTAACTCCCGACTCCTAGCGAAAGATGCAACTTGAATGCCAATAAGCTTAAAGCTTAGTCTCTTTATTGAGAATTTGAATCTGAGTACCAGGATAGTAAAATTGGAGGATTTTTGGACTTGACCAACCTAGTTTCGCTAAATTTTGAGCGCCAGTTTGACTCAATCCGACTCCATGTCCTAATCCACCACCAATAAAAGCGTATCCCCAGAGTTCTGGTTTGCCTTTATTCAGGGGTTCGATGTAAAAAAGCGTACTTGTAGGAGCGGCAAAAGCACTGCGAACTTCGTCTTTGTGCAAAATAAAGGTACTGCGATCGGTTTTAACCGCAAGTTCCAGGATACGTCCACTCTGGCTGCGCTCCACTACTGCCATAGCCTGAATTGTCTTAAATTTGGCATGGGGACTGTTTGTCACCTGTAAAAACTTCTGCAAGTCCTTGATAATATCTTTTAAAGGCGTTTCCTTATGCCAACGAAACATATCCCACTTGCTTTCATTAAATCCTTGTTGCGTATTAATAAATTTCTGAAAATTCTTTTCATCTGCTAAATTCTGCTTAGATAAGTCCCAAAAATTAGTCGGAGCATCCAGTACAGGGCGCAGATAGGGACGATCTTCGCCATTCCAGACATCGCTAAAGGAAGCGGTGACGCCACCAGTGGTAGAAGAATACAGGGCGTCTACGAGTTCATTTTTATAAGTTAGGACTTTACCCTTAGTTGAGGCGATCGCTTGGTCTGTTTTGGCAGCTGCTCCCTTCAACCCATAATAAACTTGGCAGTGAGTATCAGCACACAACTGATAATTGTCTGCCGCAAACCTACGTAAATTTCGCAAGGCATAAGTCCGAGCAAGAATTGCCTGAGCTTCTAGCGCCGCTTTTGGGGCATCTGTTCCTATTTCGTAAGGTACAACCCCACGCAAATAAGTTTCTAAAGGTACTTGGTTAACTAGAGTGTATGTGCCATAAGAATTTGGCTGCAAATTCATTCGACCGGCATAAAGACGAGCAAACTCTGGTTTTTCGCTTTTATTTACCCGAATCAAATTTTTATCAGTGCTAATTTCCAAATCATTCGGGCTATAGCGATTACCATCCACCACCCAACTCACTCGCGGCACTTGCTTCAAAACTTTAGTATCAAGATATACTTTTTCTTGGGTAGAAGCTTGGATGTTTTGTAATAACAAGCGTCGCAGTAAAGGGGTGCTGTAAACATCTCGTTTAGCCCAAACCTGCCAGCGTTCTGGCTGGGCTATTTCCACTTCCATTCCTAGAGAACGCCATTTATTAGCACTGTCTTCCGCAGTTTCAAAGGTGCGGTATGTGCCCAAAACGACTACTTCTTCGACTGCTGACTGTGGTAAAGCTTGCATGACTGTTTCCAGCTTTACAGGATTCTTAGTAAACAGGACTTGCTGCTTATTGCCCGCTTGAAATTTTAGCTTTAAGCGATCGCCTTTTATGGGTTCCAGTTGCAGCTTGGCTGTGGCTTCGGCGCCAAATCGTTGCACAATCCCAATTTTAAGTTCTATATCCTGGATGTTGCTCTCAGGCCCTGATGCAGCAGTCAGTCCCAATAGACAAAATGTTGTAAGTACAGCGTGGGGAAAACGCCAAAACGAAAATTTCATGGCTACCTGATAGGGAAGCGATAGCGAGTACTCAAGCGTCTTCTGCCCCTTAATGCGTCGTTGGAGCTGATTTTCCAATTGCTTTGTAGCGCGGTTTTTTTGTCGCATGAATGCTCCAATGATACCATTACCAATTTTGCCCTAAATACTAGTTGCAAAACGAAGTCATAATGACTATGATTTATTTAGAGACAAAAAACAGAACTAGTTGGATAAACTCTTTATGGTTAGAGTCCAAGAAATTCCATTAAATCAGATAAAACGGCCATTGCCCCGTACAAACGATCCAAATAAAGTACAAGCCTTAATGGAATCGATTGCGGAGATTGGGCAGCAAGAACCTATTGATGTCCTAGAAGTAGATGGACAATATTATGGCTTTTCTGGTTGCCATCGGTATGAAGCTTGCCAGCGTTTAGGCAAAGAAACCGTTTTAGCCAGAGTTCGTAAAGCACCCCGTAGCGTTTTGAAGATGCACTTGGCATAGAGAATGGAAATTGGGAATGGGGAATGGGGAATGGGGAATGGGAAGATGAGGAAGATGAGGGAGAATAATTAATAACCAATCCCCAAAGCCCAATTCCCAATGCCCAATTTCCAATCACCCATTACATATAACCTAATTAGGAGAAAATTATGTCATCGAAAGTAACAGTCAAAAATGTAAATATCGGCATTGACGAGGCGAGTAGGGCTAAAATTGCCGATGGTCTATCTCACCTGTTAGCTGACACTTATACACTGTATCTGAAAACTCATAACTTCCATTGGAATGTAACGGGGCCGATGTTTCAAACATTGCATTTGATGTTTGAGACCCAGTATACAGAATTAGCCTTAGCAGTTGATTTAATAGCCGAAAGAATTAGAGCGCTTGGCTATCCCGCACCAGGAACCTACAGCGAATATGCCAAACTGAGTTCGATTCCAGAAACTCCCGGAGTTCCTAAAGCTGTGGAGATGATTCGCGAACTTGTGGAAGGACAAGAAGCCGTAGTCAGAACTGCACGGTCTATTTTCCCAGTGATAGAGGAAGTTAACGACGAACCTACCGCCGATTTATTGACTCAGCGGATGCAAGTACACGAAAAGACAGCTTGGATGTTGAGAAGTTTACTGGAAGAATAGTACTGAGGCATGGGGCATAAGGAATGGCGGATAGGGGATAGAGAAAAACTTAATCGCCAATACCCAATGCCCAATGCCCAATACCCAATACCCAACGCCCAATGCCCAATGCCCAATGCCCAATGCCCCATACCCAAAAGTTGCAAGATTTAATGCAACAGGTAGGTCTTTCTAGTTTTAAAGGGCTGAGTCGCGCTGCTGGTGTCTCAGAGCGTCAACTTTTACGCTTACGCCAAGGAAAGTTAGAGCAGATGCGGGTAGATGTGCTGCTTAAGCTTTCGCCAGTGCTACAGATGCCATTGAATGAATTAATCGCAACTTTTTCAACCGTAGAGTTATTACAAGAGAAAACAGCGCCTACTCAGGAGTTGTTACAAGAAATTACAGATTTAAGAAAAGAATACGATCGCTCGCAGCTTCAATTAAAGCAACAGCGAGAATTATTGCTACAAGAACTCCAGCAGTCGAGTTTGCAACTGCTGGAGTCTTTATTATTGCAATGGCCAACAGCAGCACAGAAAGCACAGGAGAATCCCCAACTAGCAGCAGTCAAAATAGTACCCTTAGTGCAGAAACCCGTGGAAAAGCTGTTACAGGCGTGGGGAGTGGAAGCGATCGCCCCTGTGGGAGCAGAATTACCTTACGATCCCCAACTGCACCAATTGCTGGAGGGAACTGCACAACCTGGAGAAACAGTCAAAGTACGCTACACTGGCTACCTTCAAGGTGAGAAACTGCTTTACAGAGCTAAAGTGAGTCCTGTTTGAGAGCGTGAGCAGTACAGACGCGATTAATCGCGTCTGTACAGGAGTAACAAATTCATAACTCTTTACTTTTTGTATTATTTGTCGATAAATGACAGATATTGGGAATACTAAAATAGCAAAGGCGATCGCGTTCAGAAAACTTCTTTTAAAGCCTTGGTGTCGGTTCTAGCTTGCTTGGCGCTGTTTAAATCTAAATTTTTGGCTCTAGAGCGGTAGTCCAGAGGTAAATTCTTTCAATTATGTAAGTAATTGGACATAAATAAATGTAGATCCTAGTTACTATTATAAGTACTCACGGAGGAAAAGCTGCTGCTAGACCAGGTTTAGCTATACGTAAGTGTAGTTCAGACTGTTTGAATTTTGAATTGCTTAATGACAACTACGATCGTGAGATTTATTGGAGAATCTCAGTTTTGCAAAAATTTTTGGTAAATAATCTGAAAAGCAGTAATTTGAGCTTGTATGTAAGTAAGTAAATATATATCTAAATCGATAAGATGCAAGTAAGTCGGCGTTAGAAAACCAACATACATGATAGAACATCAAATCAACGAACGGCTTATAAATTGGTCATTCTAACATCTTTACAAAACTAAATATACCAGTTTTCGATCGTGCCAAATTACTTAGCTAGTTGATTTATAGTTGGTCTATTTATAGTAAAAAAAATATACTTAATTAAGCTCATAATTTTTTTTAGCTACAAAAAAATAGGTTCAAATTTTTATAATTAATCTTTCTCTATCCCGATTAATTATCAATGATTACTCAATATCTAATCTTAAATTTTATTTTACAAGCATTTTTAAATGTTCTATAATAGCGAAATCAGAGTATTATTTACATAAGTCAGAGTGACATAATTATGAGAGAACAAGTAAAAGTTATTAAGCTCAGTGGTAATTTGAATGCCACAACTTCACAAGACTTTCGACAAAATATCACAGATATTATAGAAAGTGGTGCGAAAATTGTGTTAGTTGATTTTAAAGATGTAACGTTTATGGATAGTTCGGGTTTGGGAGCTTTAGTATTAGCTTTTAAAACCTTGCGAGCTGCCGATACTAAGCTTGTTCTTTGCTCAATTAATGAGCAAGTTAGAATATTATTTGAACTGACTAATATGGATAAAGTATTTGAAATCTTTCCCAGCCAAGATGCATTTAATCAGGTTTTAGTCTCTAATACGTAATTAATCAAACTTCATTTGCAAAATAGATAAATCATCATCAAAAGCATCTTTGGAGTTTAAAGCTATTAAATAACTGAGTACGCGATCGAGTTGGCTATCAACAGGATCTTGTAAGCTAACTAGTAGCTGAATAAAAGCATCCAAACTCCAAAGTGTGCCGTCTGATTTAGTTATTTCATAAGCGCCATCACTAAAAATATAAAGGGTACTGAATTTTTCAATATTGCAAAACCCATCAACATATTTTGCCTCTGGAAACATGCCAACTGGCATACCAGAGGTTTTTAGGAGTTGAACTTCAGACTTTCTTGGAGATGTGCCGGTTACTAAAACTGCTGGTGGATGACCTGCACTAGCATAAATTAACTGGCGGTTGATTCGGTTGTAAACTCCGTACCAAATTGTAAAGTATTTATCATTTTGATAATTCATTTGAAAAGTGTCATTTAAAGCCTTCAATACATCACTAGGTTGATAGTAATTGAGACCTTTGAGCGCACGGGAACGCAGCAAATTCAGCACTGAAACAGAAGGAAGAGTAGCTTTGAGTCCATGTCCGGCAGTATCGAGTAAGTAAATTGCCAGACAGTCATTATCGAGCCAATAGTAATCGAAACAGTCACCGCCGAGTTGTCGTGAGGGAATGAATCGAAAATTTATATTGAAGGGTTCAGTCATAGAAAGAGGTAGCAGCGATCGCACATATTCTGCTGCTTCTGACATTTCTGATTCTAGAAGCAACTTTTGAGCCTGCAAATCTCTACTCAACTGATGCAGGCGTAATCCTGCTCTTACCCGTGCTTGTAATTCATTATGCTCAATAGGTTTAGAGATAAAATCATCAGCACCAGCGTCTAGGCCTTTGACGCAATCGGCAACGGAATCTAAGGATGTTAATAAAATAAAAAATGTAGTGAAAAATTTGGGGTCTGTCTTAATGTGGTGGCAAACTTCCAGACCATTCAACCCCGGCATGATCCAATCACAAATAATTAGTGCTGGACGATAAGCTAGTGCCTTTTCTATTCCTTCCTCACCGCTACTGGCAGTCACTACTTCATAACCCTGTTTTTCCAACATCCTTTTCAGGAGTATTTTTATTGAATAGTCGTCATCAATTATTAGTATTTGAAACATATAAATTTGCTGAAAACACTCATTAATAATTTTTTGTCAAAATAGAAAATAAAATATGATGTAAGCTAATAAGCTAGTAGTATCAATATAGAGATGCTATAGCGCTTATCGTACCTTGCGGATACTGCTTCTCCCAAGGGGAAAGGCTAGCGCGAACGGAGAACTATTAAAGTAGTCGCTACATGTCTATGGATGCAATATACTTTGATTCCTCTCTCTTAAAAAGAAAGAGAGAGTACCCTTTGTTGTAACAACAGGCTTAAGGATTTGAGGATTTGGTCTTTATTAAACTCAAATTAAAAGCACTATAACTCATTTCTATTTGCTCATCGAATTTACGACTATTTAACAGTCATAAAATATTATGGCGTTCCCAAAGGATTTAGCCATAAAAGGATGCTGTTTTTTAACTGGTTTAAGTCGCGGTATGCTTCTTGCTTGAACCATTGCCCTAAAGCATCAAAGGGGGTAAAAGATGTTCCTGTTTGCCATTTAATATCTTGACCCAAAGGTGTTGTATGATTTCCTGGTAACGTTTGTGCTGTCACCATCTCATCAAAACGTTCTTGTAAGATTTTGGTTAAAGCTGCCGATTGATCGATGGTGTCATTACTAAATTTTATTAATAAATTGCGCCGGATATTGTAATCTTCTTGGACAAGTTTGTTAGTTTCCAACGGCGAGGGGGTAAATTCGATTGCAAAAGTAGAATTGAACTGCTCTACTAGAGGGATAGCTTCTTTAGCGGCGTAGTTGTTGAAGGATATTAAAATATTCCCTGCACGTTCTACTTTAAACAGGCTACCAATCAGCAAGTGGAGTTTACAGCCCATACTGTGTCCAACGCCGTAGATAGGGAAGTAAAGCTTGCGTAATGCCCCAGAATCGTGCAATCGTTCGAGGGTGCGGTCAAAGTTTAACAGCACGGATTTTGCGATCGCAGTATGATCCAATGTATTGACGAAAGGTGTAGCAATTACAACGTAGCCTTTACTCGCTAGTTGTTCGAGTAACCAGCGATAAGTGATGTGCGGTGCAGTGGCGACAAATGCACCTCCTAAAAAATGAACGATACCTATGGGATTTCGGGGAATGATTACCCAGTTCCCTCTAATTTCTTTCCAGTCCATACGGATAAGCGATCGCTTTACAATTATTCTTTATGTTAGACCGGGGATTGCAACCGTGGGAAAGATTATGGAAAAAGCCATTGATAATCTCTCGCGAGTAGCTTGGAAACCAACCCACCCAGCAGCGTCTATGGATTTATCAGAAGCACCTACGCTTTCTCCAACTCTTCCTACCCCATTACAAAACTTAATTACGAATTACGAATTACGAATTACGAATTATCTTAACGTTGAGTCTGTAATCTTTTCATTTCGTATTGCACATCTAATGCAATTTGTAATGCTTCATTAAGTAACCTTCCATGTTCAGTAGCCTCCTCTGTTACTTGCATAGCTGTTAAAGTTGCTAAATTGTTGACAAATAGTTCTGTATTACTGAGGATAAAATTCTTATTTTCTCTCAAAATCCTTTCTGTCTTTAAAGCGCGAACTAAATCAGCTTTGGTGAGTTTAAGTGCTTCGATTACATCCTCTCTTTCCTTTATAATCGCTTCTGGATTACCAGCTTCTTCTATTTGGTCATTGATATCTATAACTCTAATAACAGTATTATATCTACTAACCTCGTTTAACAAGATTTGCAGAGATTTTGTCATATTAGCTTTAACAAGCTTACTTTTAGTTTTCCAGATAAAATATAAGATGCTTTGCGTCAGACCACCAACCCAAATCCCTAAAAAAATTAATAATATCCATGATGGAATTGTTATCCACGTAACAAATATTTTAATAATTAGATCGAATAAAATATAGACAAAAAGAAATGTAGAAAATCCAATAAAAACTACAGTCGCTCCTTCAGAGCTTTGAAGTTTTTGTATATATAAATTTACTAATCTCTTGAGAGGATTTGTAATGATTAAAAGTTTCTCATTGACAGGTAAATTAGTCAGCTTTTGCAGATCGTTTTGACTAATTTCCAATCCTTGTAAATCATCCCGCACAGCTTTTAAACCCTTGCCAGAATAGTTATTTAATCTAATATAGCAATCAAATTTCTATAATGCTGGCATTTTGTCTAAACTTTTTCAAGCACATTAATACTTGTAGGCAATGTCAAGAATTTTTGTACAATATGATACTCTTTTGCCAGAATAACTATTTACTCCTAAATTCTGAATTCAGAATCTAGGAGTAAAACACACTTTATACCTGGGTAACAGACTTAGCTTGTGTATTTCATAAAGCACCCAAAATTGAATCATCGAATTTGCTATAAAAAGGGGTAAAGGAGAGGCTGCTAACGGCAACCTCTCTCATAATAATTATCATTATTATTGCTTGTATATTTGATTGTCTGGAAGTCCCTAAAGGGTGTTTTACTGCTGAATTCTAAATTCTGCTGTAACTATCTTCCCAACTTATTCGGAATACCTTCACAACCACCAGGAATAGTACCTCTAGTTTTTTCGCCACCCCAAGTGCAACAGTAGTTACGTGTAGATTCAGACATTCGTTGCACATTGCTGAAATCGGCATTTTCTACCACAGCGCCGGTTTGTTCGCCTGTTTCATAATCTGGTGGTTCAGTGCGACTGCGGGGTGAGGCTTTATCTACTACACCATAGAATAGGCGAATCCCGTTGATGTCAGCATCATTGAGATTCGCACCATATAAAATTGTGCGGGAGAGGTTGGCTTTTACTAAATCACAACCGCTCAGATTGGCGCGGACAAGATTAGCTTCGCTGAGGTCAGTCCAACGTAAATCAGTACCAGAAAGGTCGGCTGCGGCTAGCATTACGCCTAAATCGATGACGCGCACACCTTCGAGGCGGTCTTCTGCATATCCGCCAGTTCCATCAAGAATGGCTCGACCTAATAAGCGATCGCGTTTTAGGGGTGACAGTAACTTGGAACGTGACAAAAAACGGAGAATTTTCGCTTTCCCACTACCATCGACACTACTTAAAATTGCCGCAGTGCGTCCTTCAGCGATCGCTCTTTCTTGGGGCCAATCTTCTAATAATCCTTCTTCATCTAATACCAAGTCTGAAACGCCTTGGAAGTAGGAATCAATTGTCTGTTGCTGGGTAATGATATTTTGCTGAACTGTCAGCATATTTTGCTGAATTGTCAAGTCTTTGGAAATAACATATTGTCGCCATGCTACGTAAACGGCAATGATGGCGATGAGAATTTGCCCCAAAGCGCCAAACCATTCTGCAAGGCTACCAGCAGTTTCCCAGTTAATCTGGCGTCCTAAAAGCAGCAAGCGATCGCCTATACCTGTGAACCTAATCGTGCCGATGATGGCTACTATTAGTCCCAAAAAGGCCACAAACAGGGTACGTTCTTGGGGTGAAAACCATTCGTCTAAAACTTCTTGCAACCAAGGCAATAATATCGCAAGGGATAACAGCAAAGCCATCAGCGTGCCGATAATGCCGACGATCCAGTTATTGAGGATAATTCCAATGAAGGTGATGGCGATCGCTATTAAAATAATCAGCAATGCCCTCGGCTTAACTGTGAATTGCTTGCTAATGGGTTGTTTGAAGTCAGAACGGGCTTGTTGTAAAGCAGTTGTATTTTGTGGAGATTTTAAAGATGCGATCGCCGCTAGAGCTTGTTGCGTCGCTAGTGCCTCTGAGTTTAGGTTCTTCTGGGCTGCACTCCCGTCAAAGTCATCTGGTTGCGAATCGTTTTCGGGGCCTGGTTCTGGGGTTGGTAGATTAGAGGAATTGGATTCAATCGTCATGTTTTCTATTTTGCCCCAGTAGATTCAGAACAACATCTGTTTTATCAGAAATTGCACTCAACTCAAGACTTGTATTCCTACAATACTTCTGGAATTTTAAATTGTTAATTTTGGTCTACAGTTTGAATTGTCAACATTTGAGGGGGCGTAGCATCAGGTGGGTAGAGAAAATCCACTTCTACCAGTCGGCGCTGTCCAGGAGATATTTTTAATTGAGCAAGCGGTTCTCCCATCTGTCCCCGTTGTTGAACTAAATGCCAATATTGAGTTCTGGGTAAGCCATTATCGTCATTGTACCGAATACGAACTGTGCCTCGGAAAAAGACAGATGGTGCGGGTGGTGAAAAAAAGCGAAGCCCTGGTTTACTTAACTCATCTTCTTTGATAGGCGTTTGGAAAAGTACATTTATAGTTTGCGGCTTATCCGTATTGTTGAATAATGGTAGAGAGATGTTGTATTCAATGCCGTAGTTGCCGTGAGCTTCGTAAGCAGTACCAGGATAACGCGCTACGAGTTTAGCAGTTTGGTTTTGTCCAGTACCCATTTTGCCAGCCAAAAGAGTACTTAAACCGTAAGAAAAAGCTTGTCCTGATTCGGGAATTGTCAGGTATGAACTATTAGAGTCGGTAACTTGTGCTTGCCAACGAGAGCCAACAGCTACCCCTGCTACCCGTCCGTAAATTTCTGTTGCCCCTGCAAGTTTATCTGGAGGACTGGGAGCCGATTCGCGGGGCCCTGCAAAATCACTATTTTCTAATAAATTCTCCCATTCTTCTAAAGTAGGCGCTCTTTCACTACCATCGGGATTGGGTTTGGCAAACATGGCCAGGTTCGCCATATAAACAGGACGATCGCTATACAAACGTAACAAAGTAGAACGTCCATTTAATGGCGGCGTTAAAGTCCGCACTGGAATTGGATGATTCATTAACATCCGGCTTTGTTTTGGTGGAATTACCAACTGGGCTGGCCATCCTTGTCGTCTGACTCGTAGCAGATCATTCATGACGCGATCGCCCGGCCCAGCATAAATGTTTCCCGAATTATTTGACAGCATAGGAGGCAGCTTGACAAAAGGTGCATCAGGTTGACTCACATAACTAGCTGCTTGCAAGATGTTGACAGTTGCAGAGCGATCGCTGGGATTGTAAACAATCACTCCCAAATAAAGAGTCCGCAAATCATTTGGCGTCTCAATCGCTCTAGCAATATGGTGAGAAAATAAATCAAACCTTCCCTGAAATGGAAAGTTTAGGTGGGCGCTGGGCACTTTTTTGCCTTGAGGAGGAAATGTAGATAGCAGAATTCCTTCACTCTTAACTACTTCTGGATTATTACTGTTAAATACTGGTACTTCGTCAAGATGTCCTGTTAAAGGTCTTGTTTGTTGGGGAACGAAGATTTCTTGCGGTGCAGGAGAAGGCGATGCTTGAGCTAAAAACAAATAGGAAATAAAATTAAGCATTTATTCAAAAAGCAATTTATCGCTGAAGTTCAGAATACAGCATACCTAACCTCCACCCAAGCATGACAAGTTAGAAGAGGTTTGCCAAAACTCTGACTTTAACAGTCTGGAGCAATCACTTTATTATGCTTACTCCTTCGTCGAGGTAAATGAGTATTCGTTTTAGGGGCAATACCCAATAAATACGGTTCAGTTAAGGATAATTGTAGGATCATTTAAACAGCAATTAGTTTCTCTCGATTAAGGCTTTGGAGAATACCAATCTGACCAATACGCTGAAATTCTTTACTACTTTTATCTGCCAAATGCAGAACCCAAGGCAACCTGGAAGAACTAAAGGCACTAGCAGGATGTAATTGAGTTAAATGATATGTCTGCAAGGCTAATAACTCCAGAGGGGTATCACCATACTCATGAACAACCCGTATAGGTCTGGCACTGCCAATAATTTGTTTTGTCTTTGTCTGGATTGGTTTGCTTGTTACTAAAATAAAAGAACGCTCTTGAGGCATAAACACAACACTACCAATTTGGGCATCACGATATACTTTTTCTGATGCTCCCGAAACTTCACACCCCATTCTTCCTGCACCACTTTTGCGAACACCCACAAGGTCAACAGGAATACCTTTCTGCTGTAGTGCTTTTATGGATTGTTGAAATTCTCCTTCTTGAACTAATCCATCTCTCATCAACAGCAAGCGTTTGGGATAGCGATTGTACATCCTATGAAACTTAAGAATGAGTTTAGAGACTGTTTGCCAAACTGCTTGTCCTGAAAAACGCTCTCCTCTCTGCACATCAGGTAGTTCCCATCCTAAGCTTTGCCCATCAGCCAGTACTGCGAAAGCTGATGTGCCATAATAAAGCTCACGGTTCGTTCCCGTATCAAAACCAATAATCAAGTCTGCGGCTTGAGGATGCTCCAGTGGCTCTAAGCGTACAGTTTGCCATCCTGCTTTGCATAGCAATCCCAAAACTACATTTATAGCCTTATATGCATTAGCCTTCGGCAAAGGCAACATGAATTGGGTAGCAATGCCATGTTGTAATGCCTCAACTCTTATTTGCTTCTTACGAGCATTAGGCAACCAAGGAGCAACAACCAAAATTGTTTGTATACCAGTTTGTGCCCATTCTAGCCAAAACATTTGTCGATCTAGATCGTCTTGCGGCAGTTGTTCTAATGTTTTATAAGATTCATATTCAATTGCGGCATCACTATTTTTAGCTACTTCTTTTAGACACTTTTCAACCTCGTCGGGATATTTTGGCCGATCATTATAGAGATTAAGACAGCCAAACTTACTTTCTCCAACTTTTACACAACCTTTATAGCGAACCTGACCAGCTTTATCCACTTCTCCATTTTTACCAAAGAGTTTTCCTTGAGGTAGGATGTATCCAGTTACAACCGACGCTTGAGAAATTGTAGAAATTGAATAAACTTGATTAATAATTCGGTTTGCGGTTTTCTCTGATTCTTTGAGGCGAACATCTAAAGACTTTCTAATATAATCAAATACTCCTTGTACATTTTGCTTCTCTTCAAGGTCAGATATTTCCGCAACCCTAGCTAACATCTCCATTGTCAAACAAGGCGAAAGCCGACGAGATAAGTGAGCAGTTAATTGTGTCTTCCAATCATTAGCTCGTTTTACATAGACAACGCGAGAGTTTTGAGTTTCTTCTTCAGTAGCTCCTATTTGCCGATGATAATCCGCAAGCGTTATTCCTAAACCTTCTAGAATAAATTTATCTGGTTGTTGGTCGGAAACATCTTCATATTGCCAATTGATGTATTGTTGATTTTTGTCCTTGTAGGTGTTGCGTACATAATTAATCGGTGCGTCAGGGTATTCATCTTGCCATTGATGGAGTGTCCAAGGAGTATAAAAGTGATGATGTATGTCTACTTCTAAGTAAAGTGTAGAATCGATGCCAATACTCACATCTATTCTTCTTCCCTTGTGTATTTCCCAGCCTTGACCACATTTTTCTGTTCCTGCTTCTCCCGTAACCCACCAAATTAACCCACCTTCAGGAGCCTTTTCAATCGAAGTTTTGTTCCACTTTTTTAGGCCATTCTCTAGTATTTTTCTTTCTAACTGCTCAATTCCCTTCCGTTCAGCAGGATTGGTACAATCCAAAATTCTTTCGGCAATCAACTCTACTTTCCAACCATCTCCCTGCAAGTAATCTGAATGGATGGGGGTTTTGGTAATAATTTTATTACCCAATCGAATCGCAGGAGTTCCAAGTCTGTAGCAAACTCTAGCAATCGCTTTCTGTTCTTCTCCATGTTCGGGGTTTTGATTGAAGCTGCAATTATATTCATGAACTGTAAGATCGGGCTTGGTAAGTTGCTTAACGAAAAAACGATTCAATACGATAGAAACTTCTTTAAAATTAAGTGGAATTATCATAAGGAGATTGAGGAGGTAAATGAGCAATCGTACAGATAGTTAGGCTAAGGCTGTAACCGTTACTGGATATGCATTCTGTATAAAATACTGTTATTTAAAGTAACAAGATATATCAAAAAGCTTATCAAATGATAACAATATATATTGTGGGGTGGGCATCTTGCCGCCCTGATTAATCAGCGCGCAAGATATCCACCCCACAAAATTGAGTAATTTATTTGTTGGAATTCCCAGTCCTTTGCCCTCAATTAAGGTGCAAGGGCATTACCCCGAATTAGACTACCAATGGTTTTGGCAGTAATCTTCAATTGGGTGATGGGATTAGCTGGGACAACCGTCTTATACAAATAGCTATCAAATGTTAGCCGTTGTACATCGAGGTCATCACACATTTCCACAAAGGCTTCGCGGGTAGCATCAGAACGATAGAATACGGTTTGCAGAATGTCCAGCACCTTGTAAGTGAGTCCGTATCTTTTATCCCAACGTTTTAGGTAAACCTTGAGGTCGCCTTCTGTAGGAATACGGCTACCACTGTTAGATGCTTCCACAATGGTTTCGGCACACATCCGCCCAGACTTAGCAGCGAAATAAATACCTTCACCAGAGGACTTGGTAACGTAACCAGCAGCATCTCCCACCAAAGCAATGCGACCGACGACACGACGGGGACGGGGATGTTCGGGAATTGGGTGGGCTTCGACTTTGATGATTTTACCGCCAGCTAGCTTTTCGGAAGCACGGGCGCGGATACCAGCTTGTAACTGTTTGATGCTGGCTTTATTGATGTGCATTGTGCCAGTACCGACAGCTACGTGGTCATATTTGGGGAAAACCCAAGCGTAGAAGTCAGTAGAAACGTCATCACCGACATACATTTCGGCGAGGTCGTTATAGTAGGCCATTTTGTCTTCGGGTAAGCGGATTCGCTCTTGGAAGGCGATCGCATAATTGTAATCTCCAGCGTCCATTTCTTTGGCAACGCGGGAATTAGCCCCATCTGCCCCAATAATCAGATCCACTTTCAGAGTTTTGGCAATACCCTGTGATATACCATCTGTGTGGTCAATGTAATGAATCGTATAGGGATCGGTATTGTTTCCTGGTATATCGAGTTTATGAACAGTTGCATTAATTAAATTTGCGCCGACTTTTGCCGCGCGATCGCGCAAAAAGCCATCTAGCACTTCCCGGCGGCACATTCCTATATATTCATCTTCATTTACCAGATTGATATCAACCTCGCGATTGGAAGGCGAAATCATTTTCATCTTCCGTACTCGGCGATCGATAATCTCTGGTGGTAAGTCAAATTCACTCACCATACACAGGGGAATTGCGCCCCCACAAGGCTTTGCATTGTCTAGCTTCCGCTCAAACAGGTAGGTTTCAATCCCAGAGGCTGCCAGTGTTTCAGCGGCAGATGAACCAGCAGGGCCTGACCCAATAACAGCAACCCGTAGTGTCAAAGGTCTTTCTCCCAATCTTCACATTTACCGAGAGCATACTACCACGGTCTTTCTAGTGATTTGGCGCTTTTCCTCTAGGTTTCTGCACAAATGCAATATTCCTTAATGTTTCGATACGAATGGCGGTTGGGGATTGGGTATTGCGGATTGGGAAGAATGAAGAATATTGCCTACCCAGTCCCCAGTCCTCAATATGCAGATTTCCTTATTCGATTCTTTTACTAGACAAGTTAGTACTGTCGCAATTAATCGATATCAAAAACATATTTCTCCGCACAAAGGTTTTGCTTGTGCCTACAGAAGACTATATGGCGGCGAATCTTGCTCTCAATACATTAAGCAAGTAGTTGTCAAGGAAGGGTTAAAAGCAGCTTTTGTTAATTCCCGCGAACGATTTCAAGCTTGCAAGCAAGCCAACCAAATTTTGCGAATGCAGAGCGAAAACTCAGAAGAATCCACACAGGATGAAGCGGACATACAGCAACGACAAGCACGTGGTAAAGTTGCTCAAAAATCCTCGTTTATTAGTAGCGACAATACTAACTGTTTTGATTGTGCCGATTTGGGCTGTAATTGTGTCGAGATCGTTAGCATAACTCCCGATTGTGGTTCCCTAGATTGTGGTGCTGCTGATTGTAGTTCCCTAGATTGCAGTGGTGCTGACTGTAGCTTCCTCGATTGCGGCAGTTGCAGTAGCTAAATCTTGTTCATCCATAAATAACGATATATGGTATATGTAGGACACAGTAATCCTACCAAGGATCTGTAGATTTAGTTGCAGAGGTTATAGTAGCAGTGGGTATAGTAGTTGAGAACGTCTCCAAACAATTCGGGAGTTTCAAGGCAGTTGATGAGGTCAGCCTGGAAATTAAGAGTGGTTCGCTAGTTGCGTTACTCGGGCCATCGGGATCGGGTAAATCTACGCTATTACGGTTGATTTCCGGTTTAGAAATGCCAGATAGCGGCAAAATTCTGCTTACCGGTAAGGACGCTACATACCAAAGTGTGCAACAGCGAAATATTGGGTTTGTATTTCAGCACTATGCCCTATTCAAGCATTTGACTGTTAAGCAAAATATTGCCTTTGGCTTAGAAATTCGTAAGGCACAGCCAAAGAGGATTAAAGGACGAGTAGAACAGTTACTCGAATTGGTGCAATTGACTGGATTAGGCGATCGCTATCCATCACAACTTTCTGGCGGTCAAAGACAACGGGTAGCTTTAGCCAGGGCATTGGCAGTAGAACCGGAAGTTTTATTGCTAGATGAACCCTTTGGCGCACTTGATGCTAAAGTCCGCAAAGACTTACGGGCATGGTTACGCCGCCTCCATGATGAGGTTCATGTTACCACAGTTTTCGTCACCCACGACCAAGAAGAAGCAATGGAAGTTTCCGATGAGGTTGTGGTGATGAATAAAGGACGTGTGGAACAGGTGGGGACACCAGCAGAAATTTACGATAATCCTGCCACGGCATTTGTAATGAGCTTCATCGGCCCGGTGAATGTGTTACCCAGCACCTCGAAGATTTTTCAAAGCAGCGGGTTTGATGCGCCACACCCACAAGTATTTTTGCGCCCGCAAGATGTGATTTTAGAAAAGGCTGCTAACGGTACCACTACACCTGCAACAGTAAGCCGATTAATACATTTGGGTTGGGAAATTCAGGTGGAATTAACTTTCGATGACGGGCAAGTAGTGATGGCGCATTTAACACGCGATCGCTTTAATGACTTAGAGTTAGAACCTCTACAACGAGTGTATGTGAAGCCAAAGGATGCAAAGTCTTTTCCAGTGTCTTATTCAATTTGAAGGGGGCAGGAGGCAGGAGGCAGGGGAGCAGGGGAGCAGGGGAGCAGAGTTAGAGACAAATCATTTGTATCAAGCATTTCGTAAAATGGTATAAATCATTCGTGAACAAAAAGATCCCCGACTTCTTAGAGAAGTTGGGGATCTTTTTATTGCGATTTTTACCAATCAGATAGGATTGTTATTTATAGCAGTTGCCAGGTAGATTAGGACATAATGACAAGCGTAAATCTCAGGAATAGCAAGGTTTTTACCTCCTGCCTTCTGCCTCCTGCCTCCTGCCTCCTGCTATTCTGAAATAATTAGCTACCCTTGGTTACACTATCTCCAGGCCCGGCGGTGACAATCACCAGATTTTCTGGCTTAATTAAATCTTCAATTGCCTGTTGCATATTAGCCATAGTGACTGCTTGAATCCGCTGGGGAAACTCTCGGATTTCTGAGCGTGAAAGCCCTAAAACAGCATTATCCAAAATGATACTTGATACATCACTAGGATTAGCTAAATCCACAGGATAGCTATTAGTAATTGAGCGTTTTGCTGTGTTGAATTCAGCTTCAGTTACTCCTTGCTCGCGTAACTGTTTTAGTAAAGCGAGAGTACTGGCGATCGCTTTTTGAGCATCTCCAGGAGCAGTCTGCATTTGAATCAAGAACGGCCCGGGATTAATCCCGGCGGCAAAAGCACTATATATACCGTAGGTTAAACCTTGGCGATCGCGCACTTCTGTACCCAGGCGGCTCGATAAGGTATCACCACCCAAAATTTGATTTAGCACCAGTGCTGCATAATAACGTGGGTCTTTCCGAGAGATGCCGTTATAGCCGATGTAGGTGACAGCCTCAGATTTACCGGGAATTATTTTGTTTAGTTGTGTCAAAGTTTGTGGTGATTTTACGGTCGGCATTTTGAGAACAGGTGGCTTACCTGTGGCTTGCCATTTACCAAACACCTCATTTAGCAAAGGTTTTACCTTAACTGAATCAAAGTCTCCAACTATTGCGATCGTCGTAGTATCCGGTCGGTAGTGTGTCTGGTAGAAACCAAGCAAATCATCACGAGTAATAGTCTTTAAACTCTCGGCTGTGGGAAAGCTGTGGAATGGATGATTTTCAGGGTAAATTGCCTGTTGGAATACTTGCCTTCCCAAACCTCTAGGGTCATCCAGTTGGACTTTCAGACTTGTCAATGCCCTTTGGCGACTCAGTTCTAACTGATCTGCGGGGAAAGTGGCGTTTTCTAACACATCTGCCAGAGTTTGAATCAATATTGGCAAATTTGCTGAAAGTCCCTCACCGCTAACGTTAACTCCCTCACGGCTAGCACTGAAGCTCAAACCGGCTCCCAGGTCTTCTAAGGTTTTTGCTAGGGTCAGAGCATTTTTAGTCTGCGTCCCATTCATTAAGTTGCTTGCAGTTAGATTCGCTAATCCAGCTTTTTGATTGCCATCAAATTCAGTACCAGCGTCAATTTGTCCGCTTAAGTTAATAGTGGGAAGATTGCGATCGCTCAACAGCAAAACCTTCAAACCATTCTTTAAGGTAAACTCTTCTGGTAGTGATTGTTTATTGGAATCTGTCTCTGATGTAGCAGGTGGCAAATATTTTGCCAGTTCTGCTGGATCTACAGGCTTACCAGGGCTGAAATTTTCCACCGTGCGACTAGAACCAGCGCTAGAAGTTCCTGGTTTACCATCTGGTTGAGTCGGCTCAAAAAAGCCGATGGTTTGTTGAGCCGGATTGAGATAAGTTTTCGCTGCTTTCTGGACTTGAGCAGGAGTCACTTTCGCGATCGCAGCCAGATACCTTTCAATAAAATGATAATCCCCTGCGATCGTTTGGTTATATCCCAGTTGATTAGCCTGACTAGTGATATCTTGGTTTCCCAAAATATACGAAGCTTGCAGTTGCGTCTTCGCCCGCTTCAACTCTTCTGAGGTAACTGGCTGCTGTTGCAATTTTACTAAAGATTCCTGGAGTACCTGGGCAATTTTCCCCAACTCTTGACCGGGAGCCGCCGTAGCATCAATTTCATACCAACCCGGTTCGATGAGTTCGGCAGCACCACCACTCACTGAACTAGCGAGTCCAGATTCCACCAAAGCCTGATAAAGTCGAGAACTACGTCCACCTGTAAGAATGGCATCCATCAAATCAATTGCTGGGACATCAGGATGTTTGATATCTGGCAGAGGATACACCGCTTGCAATAGTGCTGCACTTCCAGGTTGCTTGAGGACAATCGGTGCTTTTTTCGCAACAGGGGTAGACGGAGAAGCGTCAGCAATGGAAGAAGATGCCGAGGAATTATCAATTGCTCTCCTGGCATTAGGGAGTGCCGTATCCTTTTTTGCCCGTTGCGATAACTTACCAAAAGTTTCTTGGACAACTTTGAGTGCGGGTTTTGTAGCAAAATCCCCGGTAATCACCAACGTGGCATTTTCTGGGCTGTAGTAGGTTTGGTAATAATTCCGTACCTGCTCCACCGTGAATTTCTCTACATCGGCTTTTGTGCCTCCCACCGATAAGCCATAAGCTCGATTGGGGAAAGCAGCTCGCATCACTGCCCGACTCAGACGATAACCTAGTGAATTTTCGTATCCCTGTAACTCGGAGATTACCACCCGCTTTTCACTTGTGAGTTGTTCAGGCCCAACTAAGGAATTTTCCATGCGATCGGCTTCTAGTGTCAGCAGTGCTTCCAATTTGTCTCGCTGCACTGTGCCAAAGTAAGCTGTTTCGTCATAACTAGTAAAAGCATTGAACTGGCTACCCAAAGCACTAAACAACCGTCCAAACTGTACAGGACGGTCATTTGTACCTTTGAACATCAAATGTTCTAGCTGGTGAGAAATACCATTCTCTCCCTTTACCTCGTTGCGCGAACCAACTTTATACCAAACTTGCACACTCACCACTGGAGCAGTATGAACTTCTTTGGTTAACACCGTTAAGCCGTTGTCTAATACCGTTTTTTGCACTCCTTGGGTGAATGAGAGAGCTGAGACAGGTGTTACTGCTGTTGGTGTTGCAGCATTAGTGAAATTGCCAGGCATTGGCACGATAGTTAAAATAAGACTGAGGAAAAATCCTAAAAGCATGTACGATCGCCGTTTCATAAGCAATACAAAATTTCCAATTTTAAAATAAAACCCCAAAGGGTATTTCAAAATTTAAATCTAACTCAAGTTGCTAGTTATTGAGGGAATAAGACAAAAATGAAATCAAATCCCTTCAAAGGAGAGAATATATAAATTTATTGCTGCACTACTTTTTGCCCATAGCATATCTGGGTGCATTTGTTAAAACTACCCAAGGGTTATCAGGTTCGCAGATCGAACTTTTACAGAATATTAGAAATTATTGCAAATATATTAACAAGCATTGCAATGTGTTCCATTTTACACGACTGTAGTAATATTTACTTTTAAAATTAGTTTGATACTTATTGTCATCCCATTCGGGTAAGTATCTCTGTCAAACTAGCAAAAACTTTTTTAGATATGCAAACAAGAAACTTAATTGGATCGTTTACATTAGGTATGCTGTTAACAGCAATACCTGTATTATCAGCTAATGCCTCAGAAGTAATACCAAACTTATACCAGTTTCAAGGTAAGAATGTCAGCATTAGTTACTCAACGACAAGCTTTATTGGCAAGCCCCTTTTTACCTATAAAGATAAGCAACAGACATTAAACTTTCAAGGTACTGAGCAGATCCGTAGTGTAGAAACAGAAATTGGTACACTAGTAACTGTGACTATCCGTAAGACAGTAGATACTGGCAATACCGTGTTTACTTTGATCTTACCCCGTGTAAACCTTGGAAAAAGCAACTCAGCCGCAGTAGAAACTAAGGGAATCACAACAACAAACCTCTTTTCTGTGATTCCTAAATTCAACCAGGGGCAAAGACAAACTTATACGACAATCCATTTGACTGGTACAGCCCAAGCTGTCGCGTTTTAACTACACAAGAAGGATAAAAATATTAAACTTCTTGCTCGCATCGGGAAAAGCGGTAATACTGTTCGATTAAGACAAGACGCGATGAATCGCCGTCTCTACAATAATCATTCCTTCGTAGAGAGGGTGATTTATCGCATCTTTAATAATCTAGAATTTTCATCAAAAAATCTTAACCGAAGCGTATTGAGGGTGAAGGTAAATAATTGTTTGCCTTCATCATTATTGCTTAACCCTTTGTTAAGGTTGATATTGCATTATTTATGAAATAGATGATAATTTAAATTAAGTAAAGGTTATTCTATGCAAGTTTTAATTAAAGATTATCAAGACTTTTAAGATACATTTTAAAAATAATTAATTTAGGCGATCGCTTTCTCCCTTATTCTCTAAAATTACCGTTTAATTTGTCTAGGAAACTTAGAAACTAACAAAGATTGCTCTAACTCCCCTTGCTCATTATAGAATGTCATTTGACCTTGTTCATTACATAACCATATTTCCACAGCTTGAGCTTCTAAATATAAATTTCTTTTAAATTCCATTTCTTCCAAAGTGTTACCACTAGATTTGAATTTTACACAAATTTCTGGTGCAATAGATGCTGATACTTCATCTTCAATTTGAGAAAATTTTTCTTCTGAACACCAGACAACATCAGCAACTTTCACACCGTCTGATGTGTTGATAGCACATTCTGGCATTACTTCTCCCGTATTCAATAAAGATTCTAATAAACGTTGGATTCTTCCTTGATAAAAAGAATATTTAATTTTGACTGGACTCATTACAATTTGTCCCCATTTATTTAATTCAATTTTGAAGGGTAAATCTTGTAATTGTTTGTGTTCGCAAACTTCTTCCCATCTCATGGTTAATATCTGCCTAGAGTGATTGATTGAATTTTAACTCATCTATCAATATTAAGACTCACCCTCTGATTGCAGATAAGGAGAGTGAAACCAAATTCAGTCGTACTATTCTATGGGCACAATACAATAAATGGTATCGATATCTAGTTACACTCATTGCTATGGAACGCGAAGCCTTAACAATCTGTTTTCCGCCTGACTTGCTTGCAAAAGCCAGGAAACTCAAGGAAGGTAGCGAATCATTTAATGATTTAATAGTTAAGGCTTTAGAACGGGAAATGCAACACCGCCAGAGATGGGCTGCCGATCGCAAGGCAAGGGCAGAAAACTCCCTGCCTCAAGTTACCCAAGCCGATGCGTTTCGAGTCAAGCTCACCAATGCGCTACGCCCGCTGACTGATGCTAATGAGATTCAGACGATCGCTGCCCGTATTCTAGGCGAGTCTCTAGGCGCAAGCCGCGTCATTTACATTGAAGTGTTACCTGGTGGCAAGGAGGTCATCGTTCATAAAAACTACACGAACGACGTTGCCGAATTGAGTGGCCTGTACCATCTAGAAGACTTCGGACGCAACCTGACAGACGACCATCGAGCAGGGCGAACGGCGATCGTTCCCAATGTGGCCAACTACCCTAAATACACAGCCAGCGAAAAGGCAAGGTATCGATCGATCGATATTGCCGCGCATATTGATGTGCCGCTGATCAAGAATGATCGATTTGTCGCTTTGCTGGCAGTGCATCAGGCAAACCCTCGCCAGTGGACGGAAGATGAAGTGAAACAAGTCGAGGAAACAGCAGAGCAGACGTGGGCCGCCGTTGAGCGTGCCCGTGCTGAAGCAGCATTACGTGAGAGCCGCACCGAAATCGAAGGGCAACTGCGGAAGTTCAACGCGATCGTCGCGGCAATTCCCGATTTTATTTACACCTTTGATTTGGCGGGACGGTTCACGTATGTCAGCCCGGCGTTGCTCAATCTTTGGCAGAAAACTTCGGATGAAGCTTTGGGAAAGAACTTTTTTGAACTGGATTATCCAACCGATTTAGCGACCCGACATCAGCAACAGATTGAACAGACGATCGCCACGCGCCAGCCGCTCAAGGATGAAATGTCCTACACTAGCGCAATCGGTATGCGCGCCTATGAATACATTTTTGTACCAATTATGGGTATAAACGGCGTAGTAGATGCAGTGGCAGGTGTGGCGCGAGACATCACCAAGCGCAAACAGGTAGAGCAAGCCTTGCGCCAAAGCGAGGAGCAGACTCGAAATATTTTGGAGAGTATCGCTGAAGCCTTCTTTGCACTGGATGAGAGCTGGCAGTTTACCTATATGAATCCATCTGCCGAAACACTACTTGATCGCACTCCAGGCGATTTAGTTGGCAAGAATTTATAGGAAGAATATCCAGGACTGATTGGCAATGAGTTGGAGCAGATTTACTGGAGCGCTATGCGCGATCGTGTGGCTGCGTCAATGACCGCGTTTTACCCGGATCACGATCGCTGGTACGAAGTTCGCACCTACCCCGCTCCAAATGGGATCGCCGTTTATTTCAGGAATGTTACCGAGCAGATTCAAACTGCCACAACCCTGCGTCAATCCGAAGAACGCTACCGGACGCTGTTTGAGTCGATTGATGAAGGTTTCTGCATTATTGAAGTGCTATTTGACGAAAATGATACGCCGATCGACTACCGCTTCTTAGAGATCAATCCTATCTTTGAGCAACAAACGGGACTTCGACAAGCAGTCGGGAAAACGGCGCGTCAGTTAGTTCCAGATTTAGAAGACCATTGGATTCAAATTTACGGTCAAGTTGCTCTAACGGGTGAACCTGCTCGCTTTGAAAATGGCTCTGTTGCAATGAACCGATGGTTCGATGTCTATGCCTGTCGTATGGGTGAGCCGGAGGCGCGAAAAATTGCCATTGTCTTCAAAGATATTAGCGATCGCAAACTCTCAGAAGAACTTTCGTGGCGAACCGCCGAATTTAATGCTTTCCGCGTCTCTCTCTCCGACGCGCTTCGCCCACTTGCCGACCCAGTAGAGATTCAGGCTACAGCCAGCCGTGTGCTTGGCGAATATCTCGGCGCGAACCGTGTAGCGTACTTCGAGGTTCGCGGCGCTGATTATGTCGTTGAGCGTGATTATGTTTACAAAGCCGCAGCACTCGCTGGCAACTACCCGATTGATTCGTTCGGCCCCAAACTGCTCGCAGCCTACCGCACTGGTCGCGCCGTGTTCGCGTCCGATGTGCAAGCCGATCCCAACCTCTCCCCAGATCAGCGATCGGCTTACGCCGCCATTGAGATCGGTGCTTACATCGGCATACCCCTGGTCAAAGAGGGAGAATTTGTAGCAGGTCTGGCAGTTCACACATCTGCGTCGCGAGCTTGGACACCAAACGAGGTGTCCTTGGCGGAAGAAGTAGCCGAGCGTACTTGGGCGGCAGTCGAACGCGCCCGCACCGAAGCAGCACTGCGCGACAGCGAAAACCGCTTTCGCATGGCGATCGAATCTGCCCAATTAGGCACCTGGGACTGGAATCTCATCACTAATCAATTGATTTGGGATGAGGGTTGCAAAGCCATGTTTGGCTTACCACCAGAAGCCGAGAGCAGTATTGAGGTCTTTTTTGCCGGACTGCACCCTGACGATCGCGAACGACTAGAACAGGTGGTGCAATGGACTTTGAATCCAAAAAGCAGCGGCAAATATGACGTAGAATATCGCACGATCGGGATTCAGGATGGAGTTGAACGGTGGATTGCGGCAAGAGGACAGGCTTACTTTGATGCTGCCGACAATCCACAGCGCTTTGTCGGCACTGTACTCAATATCACTGAGCAAAAACGCATTCAGGCAGAACGAGAACAACTCCTTGCCCGCGAACAAGCTGCAAGAGAGACAGCCGATCGCGCCAATCGGATCAAAGATGAGTTTTTAGCGGTACTGTCTCATGAATTGCGATCGCCTCTCAACCCGATCTTGGGCTGGACGCACTTACTACAAAACGGCAAACTGAGCGAAACCCGTAGAGCCGAAGCCTTGAAAATTATTGAGCGCAATGCCAATTTACAGACGCGACTAATCGAAGACTTGCTCGACATCTCGCGGATCATGCAGGGCAAACTAAGTTTAACAGCGGCTCCAGTCAGGTTGACCTTTGTGATTTCTGCCGCCGTTGAAACAGTGCGTTTGGCAGCAGAAGCAAAAAATATTGCGATCGCTCTCGATCTTGACTTTGAGATCGCTCCGATTTTTGGGGATGCAGCCCGTTTGCAGCAAGTGGTGTGGAATTTGCTTACCAATGCGGTTAAGTTCACACCTAACGGCGGACAAGTGACCATTGAACTGCGCCAACTTGATGGGCTAGCTCAGATTCAGGTAATCGATACTGGCAAGGGCATCAATCCACAGTTTTTGCCCCATGTCTTTGAGTATTTTCGGCAAGAAGACGGCTCAACGACACGCAAATTTGGCGGGTTGGGATTGGGGCTAGCGATCGTGCGACAAATTGTAGAAATGCATGGAGGCAGGATTACAGCAGAAAGTCAGGGTGAAAATCAAGGCGCAACCTTCATCATGCAATTGCCCCTCATGCAGCAGGCAACATCGATGCCTGCGGCAAGAGCAAAGCTCAACCCATGCGAGCCAATCCACACACAGACAAAAACAGAAGTGCTTTTAGACAGCGTTCAAATTTTGCTGGTGGATGATGAACCAGATACCCGCGAGTTTCAGGCATTTGTGCTATCACAAAGCGGGGCAAATGTGACAGCCGTCGCTTCTGGCTTAGAAGCTTTGCAAGCTCTAGAGCAGTTCACTTTTGACGTGCTAGTGAGTGATATAGGTATGGCACAGATGGACGGCTATATGCTGATGCAGCAGATTCGATCTCGCCCACCGAATCAAGGAGGAAACATTCGAGCGATCGCACTGACCGCTTATGCCGCAGAAATTGACCAACAAAGAGCACTTCAGGTAGGATTTCAAACTCACATTACAAAACCTGTAGAGCCAGAGAAGTTAGTGAGGGCGATAGTTAGTTTAGTCGCGTAGGGTAGGCAATGCCCACCCGACAAAATTGCTAAAATTTCACATCTAAAGCACGTACCAAAAAAGCCCATTTATCTGCGGCTTCTTCGATAATTTTAGCCGTGGGTTTACCCGCACCATGTCCGGCTTTAGTCTCAATTCTAATTAGGGTTGGCGCATCACCTCTATGAGCCTCTTGCAAAGCGGCGGCAAATTTGAAACTATGAGCAGGGACAACGCGATCGTCATGATCGGCTGTGGTAATTAAGGTTGCTGGGTAAGCTGTATCTGGTTTGATGTTGTGTAATGGCGAATAAGCATACAGCGCTGGAAACTCTTCTGGATTATCTGCTGAACCATATTCAGAAGTCCAAGCCCAACCGATGGTAAATTTGTGGAACCGCAACATATCCATGACGCCGACGGCGGGTATTGCTGCACCAAACAAATCGGGACGTTGCGTTATACAAGCACCCACTAATAAACCGCCGTTACTACCACCTGCGATCGCTAGCTTCTCAGTCTTAGTATACTTGTTAGCAATCAACCACTCAGCAGCCCCAATAAAGTCATCAAAGACATTCTGCTTTTGATCTTTTATTCCTGCTTGATGCCATTCTTCGCCGTATTCTCCACCGCCACGGATATTAGGCATAGCATAGACACCACCCATCTCCATCCACACCAACAGACTCACAGAAAAGCCAGGTGTCATTGAAGCATTAAAACCACCATAAGCATAGAGATAAGTAGGGTTATTTCCATCTAATTTAATGCCCTTTTTATGGGTAATAAACATTGGTACTTTAGTACCATCTTTGCTGTGATAAAAGACTTGTTTTGTCTCGTACTCATCAGGATTAAAATCTACCTGTGGTTGACGGAAAATCTCACTTTTTCCTGTCGCCATGTCGTAGCGATAAATAGTGCCTGGTATGGTAAAGCTGGTAAAACTATAAAAAGTTTCAGTATCATAACGCTTACCACCAAAGCCTCCGGCTGAACCGAGTCCGGGTAGTTCTACCTCTCGAATAAATGCACCTTTGAGGTCAAAAATTTTGATTTGACTGTGAGCATCTTTGAGGTAATCAGCAACGAATTGATTGTTAAGTATACCGACACTTTCCAAAGTTTCTGCTGATTGAGGGATGATTTCTCGCCAATTTTCTGGCGCAGGGTTTTTCGTGTCAATCGCAATAACTCTTCCCCTTGGTGCATTTAAATCTGTGCGAAAATAAAAGACGCTATCATCATTGTCGATAAAGCTATAATCTGCCTCAAATTGATTAATTAGTTCTACAACTTCCGCATTAGGGTTAGTTAAATCTTTGGAAAAAACCAAATTTTTAGAGTCAGTACCTAGCCAAATTGAAATTATTAGATAGCGTCCATCTTCAGTAACGCCGCCACTAAAACCCCATTCTTTTTGGTCAGGACGATGATAAATTAGTACGTCTTCTGATTGGGGTTTCCCTAGTTGATGATAGTAGAGCTTTTGATAATAGTTAACATCTTCTAATCGAGTTTTTTCATTTGGTTCATCGTAGCGACTGTAGAAAAAACCTTGATTATCGTGTGTCCAAGATGCGCCAGAAAATTTAATCCACTTCAGATGGTCTTGAAGGTCTTCACCAGTTTCAACATCGCGGACTTTCCACTCTTGCCAATCAGAACCGGAGGAGGATAGACCATAAGCTAAAAGTTTACCATCCTCGCTAATCGACAATCCCGAAAGAGCAACAGTGCCATCTTCTGAGAGTTTATTGGGATCGAGTAAAACTTGGGGTTGGTCGTCGAGGGTTTTCAAGGTGTAAAAGACACTTTGATTTTGCAGTCCGTCATTTTTGAAATAAAAGTAGCGATCGCCTTCTTTAAAAGGAATACCGTATTTTTCATAATCCCAAAGTTTGGTGAGGCGCTGTTTAATTTTTTCCCTAGCAGGAATTTCACTCAGGTAGGCAAAAGTAACTTGATTTTGTGCCTCAATCCAAGTTCTTGTTTCTTCAGAGTCAGGATCTTCTAACCAACGGTAAGGATCTGCGACTAAAGTACCGTGGTAATTATCAGCTTGATTGCTCTTATGGCTGGTTGGATAAGTGAGAGATTTTTCAGAAGAAGGCATAGTCTTAGGTCAAAGTGCTTCTTTACATACTACAAAGATAGACCCAAGACTTGGGGTATACACTCTAATTGCTCTCAAAAAGAAAGCCCCGGCTTCTGACGGGGCAATACGTGCTATTTTTGCTTATAGAACAATTGTACTACTAAAAAATAGTATCAGCTTTAATCCAGGTAGAAGCGTGTAGAGTTTTCCTTAAAATCGAAGTCTTTTGGATGATTTAGTTAACGAGTTTCTCTCCTTTCAGCATCCGCGCTGCGGCTTCAAGTAGAGCTTCTTCGAGATAGGGCTTGGTAAAGTAGCCACTAGCACCGAGTTGAGCGGCAATTTGTCTGTGCTTGTCTGCACCGCGCGAGGTGAGCATTGCGATCGGTAAGTGGTTAAGGTTAGAGTCCTTCTGGATGCGAGAGAGTAATTCCAGTCCATCGCAACGGGGCATTTCGATATCGCAAAATACGATATCGCAAGGCAGACCAGAACGGAGTTTATCCCAAGCTTCCTGACCGTCACGTGCCTGTTCTACGCGATAACCTGCTTTGTTAAATGTCAGCGATAGCAATTCTCGGACTGTGATTGAGTCATCGACAATCAACACTGTCGGGTCAATCTTCGCGGGAGAGGTATCTGGAGGAGTGAGTTTCTGTTGCCAAGAATTGCCACCAGCTTGAGTAGAAATCCGTCCCTGGAAGATGTCAATTATTTCTAGCACGTCAGCAATGGGCATAATCCGACCATCACCCAGGACTGTAGCACCAGCAACACCAATCGGTTTAGGTGCTGGCCCTTCAAATTGCTTAATTACAATTTCTTGTTCGCTTAACACCAGGTCAATCTGTAGAGCAATCAAGGTATTTGCCGATCGCACCACAACCACAGAAACCATATCATCATCTCTGGTGCCGCCATAGACATTACCGCGACTGATTTGGCGATTGAAGGTTAAAAGTTCCTTCAGAGGTCGGAATGGTAACACCGTATCGCGCCAGGAAATAAATGATTGCCCATTGGCATCATGCTGAATATTTTTGACTGGGATATCCAGCGTATCTTCTACACCATCCATTGGGAAGGCGATCCTGGAGCGATCGGAGACGCAGCAGAGAGCTTTACAAATACTTAGAGTCAGTGGTAAACGAATGGTGAAGGTGGTTCCCTTTCCAATCGCAGAATCGGTGTTAACTGTTCCCCGAATTTCGCTAATCTCGGAGCGCACTACGTCCATACCCACACCACGACCGGAAATTTCATCGGCTTGGTCTTTAATCGTAAAACCAGACTGGAACAGTAGATCGTAGACTTCCAGACGAGACATGGCTTTTGCCTGCGCTTCTGTAATCATGCCAATCTTCACCGCCTTAGCCTTAACCCTAGCGGAATCGATGCCTGCGCCATCATCGCCTACAGAAATGATCGTTTGGTTGCCTTGGTGGAAAGCACGGATAGTAATGATTCCTACAGGTGGTTTACCAGCAGTTTGCCTCTCTTCTGGCGTTTCAATACCGTGAGCGATCGCATTGTTCAGCATGTGAGTCAACGGATCGGTAAGATGATCCAAAATCATCTTGTCAATTAAGGTATCACCACCTTCGATCACCAACTCTACTTGTTTGCCACACTTGATGGCGTTGTCGCGCACTCCTCGCCGCCAGCGATCGATAGTTTGAGCAAAAGGCACCATTCGCGCTCTCGTTAATCCCTCTTGTAACTGGGTGGTTACTTGGCGGAACTGCCTTGCTACGCGCTCGGTTTCTTCGGTAACAAAATCAATGTCACTTGCTGACTCACGCACTCGCACAATACGCTCAATCATCTGCTGGGACAGCGTATGGAAGGGAGTAAAACGATCCATTTCTAACTCGCTAAAACCCCTATCGGCATTGGAATCAGGGGCTTGTAAGCCGCCAGGATCTTTCTTTTTACGTCCAGCTAATAGAGAAGCTTCCAGTAGCGATCGCTCGTACAACTCCTGCATCCTTGCGCCTACATCTGAGAGTTGTTGTACCTGAATTAACAAGTTATCTAATGACTGTCGCAGTCGTTCATGATCCTGCTCTAAGGTATTGCGATTTACCACTAGCTCCCCAACTAAATTACTCATATCGTCCAGTTGCTTAACTGGAACCTTCATAGTTTCTTCAAATCTCGCAGCCCGACGAGTAGAGGGACGGGTAGCTTGGCTAGTGTTCGATTTTACTACAGTAGAATGGGATATTGTTTGATTCGCTTCTGCCAGCAATTTCTCTAAGTCACCAAATTCATCTTTTATGGCTGGTGATGGAATAGCATTTTTAGCTGAGACTGGTTGAGTGTTGAAGGGCTGGCGTTGGCGTAGCCCGTCGTAGACATCGCTGTTGTTATCTGTACTTAGCAAGTCTTCCAAGGCAGCAAAATCTACTTCTGGTATCTTTTTAGTTTTGGGGATGGGTGCTACGTCCTCTCCTAATAATGCTGCCAAGTCTGCAAATTCATCTTCTTGAGCAACTATTTCAGTAGTTTTTGTAAACAATAAATTATTTTCAACAACTGTGTTTTGTCTTGTATCAAAGGTAGTTTCTAAATTATTATTTTCCTCAGTCTCTAAAACTTCTGGACTTGTCTGGGCTGAATCTGAAGTTTCCCCAAAACTGATGGTTTCTAATAGTTCATCCACAGTATTCTCTGTGGTGTCCATCTGAATATAGGTCAATTCATTTGTTGCGACATCTTCAAACAGCAGTTGGGGATTTTCATCGAGAGAGCCGAACAAATCACCTGGCTGTGCTTCGGATAATGCTGAATCTGAAGTTTCCCCAAAACTAATAGTTTCTGATAGTTCATCCACAGTATTCTCTGTGGTGTCCATTTGAATATAGGTCAATTCATTTGTTGCGACATCTTCAGAGTCGAACAACTCACCTAGCTGTGCTTCGGATAATGCTGAATCTGAAGTTTCCCCAAAACTAATAGTTTCTGATAGTTCATCCACAGTATTCTCTGTGGTGTCCATTTGAATATAGGTCAATTCATTTGTTGCGACATCCTCAGAGTCGAACAACTCACCTAGCTGTGCTTCAGATAATGCTGAATCTGAAGTTTCCCCAAAACTAATAGTTTCTGATAGTTCATCCACAGTATTCTCTGTGGTGTCCATTTGAATATAGGTTAATTCATTTGTTGCGACATCTTCAGAGTCGAACAACTCACCTAGCTGTGCTTCAGATAATGCTGAATCTGAAGTTTCCCCAAAACTAATAGTTTCTGATAGTTCATCCACAGTATTCTCTGTGGTGTCCATCTGAATATAGGTCAATTCATTTGTTGCGACATCTTCAGAGTCGAACAACTCACCTAGCTGTGCTTCGGATAATGCTGAATCTGAAGTTTCCCCAAAACTAATAGTTTCTGATAGTTCATCCACAGTAT